>JAGRHC010000080.1 GCA_020445145.1 Alphaproteobacteria bacterium | reverse complement strand
TTGGTCGCTGGTTCGAATCCGGCCCGGGGAGCCACTTTTCCCAATCAAAAAATTTCCACCTCACATAAGTGATTGCCTAGCCTTATAAGCACCCCTTATAATCAGCGCTATGTACGACCCGAACCACAAAAACTTCAACCATCTGGAATTTGACGACAACGCCCGCAAGTTGATGTCACTGATCGACACCCAAAACTGGGCCGATCTCATTACATTCTACAGACAACTCCACCCCTCCGAGCGCCACCATGCAATCGACTGCTGCTCGTATTTCATAAAGACCGACAAAGACGTCGGGTGCGAAGACCGCCCGGAGCCGGAGCTAAAAATTCTTCTCGGCGGAATCTACGCCCGCCGCGCATTCATCACAAGAGGCTTTGGCCGGGGAGACGAAGTAGAAGAGGAACAATGGCTCAAAGCCCAAAATCTAAGTGCTCGGGCACAGGAATTCCTCGACGCCGCCATACAAAAAACCCCCGAAGACACAGCAATTTACGGCTTCTACATCCTCGCCGACCTCCTCTCCGGTTTCACAGAGCCCGAAGATGGGGACCCATACAAGGACCACAACAAAGTGGACAAATGCGTACAGCTTATAAAAGCCAGCACACAGCCCCCTAATATTTTTGCTGCACAAGCCCTGAATTTATACGACTCGCCCAAATGGTTCGGCTCAATTGACCGCCTGGAAGAAACCGCGAACGACTTCATAAACACAGCCCCCAATGCCGCATGGATGGGCATAAAAGCGCAAGCCTTATATGAGATCTGGTACTGGCACGTCGCCTTCGAGGAAGACAAAAAAGTACGGCAAGACTTCTTCAATACACTAGACAGCGCGCCATACAAAAAAGAACTGGAGGACCTCCAGGCCATTTTCCTCAAAGACTCACAAAACCCCACAATTCCAGAGATCGAAAAAATCTTCGCGCACAACCATTTCGCAAACCTGTTCAGCCGCCTGACCTTCTTCAAACAAGCCCGCCCCCACCTGCAAGCCATGGACAAAAAGGCGATGTATTACCCATGGTCCCTAGGCATCCCCTACGGAAAAACCTACAGCACAATTAATACCCATAGATTAAAATCATTTATGCTTCCCATACGCTTTTCTTAGCACGCCGATGAAAAAGGCGGCCCTAAGGCCGCCTGAAAACAAGTCAAAAATCACCCAGACAATCAGTTGGCCTTCTCAGCCTTCTTGGGCTTGGCCTTCTTCTTCGGAGAAGTCTTGTCCAGAGCTTTTGGCAACTGCTCATTATATTCCACGATCGTTTCACCGTGATACGCAAGATCCAGCCCCCAATATTCAACCTGAGCCGGAACCCGCAGCCCAAACAAAGACCGCACGATCATCAGCAAAATAAACGTCACCGTCCCGGAATATACCAACGTGACCAAAACAGAAAGGATCTGCGCTATAACGCGGTGCTCATCACCATAAAGAAGCCCGGCTGCGCCGCCAATTTCAGGGTTCGCAAAAACCCCGGTCAAAATCGCCCCCGTGATCCCGCCGACACCGTGCAAACCAAACACGTCCAGCGCGTCATCATACTTCAGAATGGTTTTAAGGTGCTTCACCGCGAAGTAACAGATAAACCCTGACAATCCACCCATGACAATAGAAGCCGAAAAGTCGACGAAACCAGCCGCCGGCGTAATCGCCACCAACCCGGCCACAATCCCCGAAAGCGCCCCCTGAACGCTGATCTTCCCTTTATCAAGGATCTCGATCACCATCCAGACCACAGCCGCCATCCCGGCCGCCGAGTTGGTCACCAGCATCGCAAAACCGGCAGACGTCCCTGCGGAAAGGGCCGACCCCGCATTAAACCCGAACCAGCCAACCCAAAGAAGCCCGGCCCCGCTCACGCTCAAAATCAGGTTATTGGTCGTCGAAGGATCGCGCCGAGTTTTCATACCGCGCCCCAAAACAATTGCAGCCACCAGCCCGGCAATCCCGGAATTGATGTGAACAACAGTCCCGCCCGCAAAATCGAGCGCCTCGCCCATACCAAGGAAACCAGCATAATCTTCTTTATCAATACCGCCGATAAAACCGCCCGGCCCCCAGACCCAATGCGCGATCGGCGCATAAACAAACACCAGCCACAAAGGCGTAAAAATCAAAACGGATGTAAACTTGATCCGGTCAGCAACCGCCCCGAACAACAAAGCAACCGTAATCACGGCAAACGTCATCTGAAACACGATAAACACAGATTCAGGAATCGTCCCCGTCAATGAATCCGGCTTCACCCCGGCCAGCATAAATTTGCTCAAACCACCGACAAAATCATTCCCCTCCGTAAACGCCAGAGAATAACCGATCACCGGCCAAACCACACTGACCACCGCGCACACGGCAATACTCTGCATCAAAGTCGTCAGAACATTATCCCGCTTCACCAGCCCCCCGTAAAACAGCGCCAGCCCCGGCACCGTCATCATCAGAACCAGAAGCGCAGAAACCAGCAACCAGGCTGTATCACCACTATCCAGCTCATCTGCCGCCATCGCAGGCGCAAAAGGAAGAAGCGTCAAAAAAAGCGCAGGAAGAATATATTTCAACATTGAAAACGACCTTTACGTTCAAACAAACAACACAAAAAAGCGGACATAAATTCCGCTTTCAAAACACCAGCCACCCGATTAAAGAAATTAATAAAATTCCCTGTTTACTGCATCACAGCATTTTCTTATATGACCGAAGCATAATAAAACCCGTTTTCCAAATCAAGACAAAAAACTTCCTGTTTCAATTCAGAACGATAAATGATCGTCAAAAGATTTTACATGAGCTTCGGAATCATCGGCACCAATGTCAGGTCAAGATTATGCTTAGGCATAGGCCCGGCAGAATCCACACGCAGCAAGAAATTTTTATCAACAAGCTGAAACCCTGTCAAAAGACCATCCGTCCCCTTACCGCGCATATCCTTCTCAGGCACAGCAACAATATGAAACGCGTCTTTTGTAAGCCCGAAATGTGCCGCCCAGTTCTTTGCATCTTCCTGCGTAGCAGGCATACCCGCTGCATTCTTGATCAAGATACTAACAATCAAAAATTTCGCAGTCGGCAACGTAACCTTGCCGTCCGTCAGCTTCGGAACAAAGACCTCAGGCGTCAAAATGTAAGGATCAAAAGACTGGTTCTCAGCCCCAAACACACCCTTTTCCTTCGCACCGGCCGCCGCCTGCGAGATCGGGGAAGCCATATCAACATACTCAACAAGAACAACACGCCCCTTAAGGGCTGAGAGCGAAAACTTTGTCCCCTCTTGATCAATAAGATCAAAATCCGGATACCCGGAATTCATTTCAGGAGGCCACGGACGAGGCAAATTAGAAACATTCTGGCGCGAAAGCTTCGCCGCCTCCACCATCCGCGCAATTTCCTCAGGCGGCTTTTTCGTCGCTTCAAGAGCAGCAATAGCAAGCAAAACAAGCAGCAGAAGGGTAACAAACAAAACCTTCGCCGCATAAACCATATAACCTTCAAGCTCTTTCGTATTCATATGCCTGCCCTTAGTAAAAACAAAAAACGAAAATGACGTCTTCCATCATACCAACAAAACGCCTATCATCCAATCATGATTGAAAACTTCGTAAAAACAGGCCTGATCGAGCCGTCAGAACTAAGCCGCCTCTTGGAAAAAGAAGCGCCTTCCCTGCGCATTCTTGACGCCACATTTGTCCTCCCCGGCTCGGAAATCAACCCGAAGGAAGAATACAAAAAAGAACACATCAAAAATGCAGTATTCTTCGACATCGACGACATCTCGGACAAAAGCAGCCCCCTGCCCCATATGCTCCCCAACAGGGAAACTTTCGAAAAAGGCGTGAGCGCACTCGGCATCAGCAACGACGACCTTATAGTCGTCTACGCCCAGCACGGCATGATTATGGGCCCCGCCCGCGTATGGTGGATGTTCCGGACCTTCGGCCACAACCGCATCGCCGTCCTGAACGGAGGCCTCCCCGCATGGAAGGCCGAAGGGTACATCACAACAAATACTGTAACCCCGGAGCCAACCCCGACAAACTACAAAATACAAATATTCCGCCCCGAACTGGTGACGGACATGAAATGTGTAAACACAATCTCTGAAAGCGGTGAATGCCCGATCTTTGATGCGCGTCCCAAGGAGCGCTTTGACGGCCATGCCCCCGAGCCACGCGCCGGGATGCGCGCAGGCCACATCCCTGGCAGCCACAGCATCCCCTGCTCCACACTCATCGAACCGCAAACCGGAAAATTAAAAGAAGGCCAGCCCCTCAAAGATGCCTTGATCGCAAATGGGGCCGTCCTGCCCGACAACAATACAGACCGCATCATCGCCACGTGCGGAAGCGGAATCACAGCCTGCGTTATCGCCCTCGCCCTTTACCATCTCGACTACAAAGAAGTCAGCGTCTACGACGGCTCATGGAGCGAATGGGGTCGCTCGGAATCCGCAACAAAGGTTGCAACATCCTCTTAAAAAACATCTTTTTCACGTTTCATTTCCCGAACGAAAAAGACTTTCCCCTTGCATCGCAACAAAAACAGGCATATAAAACTTATAACACACCCTCTATTACCGCCGTTTGTCCGGAGCTCTTGAAAAAGTCTCCGGACTTTTTTTCTCAAAAAAATCCACCTCCGATCATGACATTACCAAACAGGCACACAAATGTAGTCACCGCGACATTCGTTCAAAATCAAGGAGATAAAAACAAAAAAGACATGAGAATCAAAATGATTGAAATTTTGTTTTTATTCTGTACCATAAATCAACCATTACTTGCGTACCATCCCGCGAAAATCACCCCGCCATAAAACAGCAACGCCTTCTGCGAACCGCCCCCGATACCCAAGGAAGAAACTCATGAAAAAAATCATTCTGACAACAGCGCTCGTAACCCTCGCAAGCACAACGCCCGGCCTTGCACACGCAGCATCAGATGCAGACATGGAAAAAATCCAGGCACAAATGCAAATCATGATGGAACGAATTGAAGCCCTGGAAGCAGAAAACAAAGAACTCAAAAAAACCCTGACCACAGAACCGGCAATAACATCACCCGGCAGAACCGCAGCCGCCACGCCAGACACCATAGAACCCTCGGCAGGCGATATAGCCGTCCCGGGAACAGGCACAACCTTGAAATTCGGCGGCTACGTCAAAGCAAACGCAATATCTGATATCGGCAGCGGATACGGCGCAGACTACGCAAATTTCTCAGCCATCCCGCTCGACGGCTCGGCCACAGCAAAAAAAGACACGGATTTCCACGCCCACGTCAGAGATACACGCCTCAATGCAACGGTCACAACACCAACCGATATTGGTGACGTCAAAGCCTTCGTAGAAGTCGACTTCTTTGGAACCCGCGGAAGTGAACTGATAACAAACGGTCATGGTATTCAGGTTCGCCACGCCTACGGTCAGGTCGGAGGGCTCCTCGCCGGCCAGACATGGTCAAACTTCATAGATATGGACGCGTACCCCGAGTCATTGGACTATGTCGGCCCCGTAGGCATCAGCCTTCTTCGCCAGACACAGGTTCGCTACTCCGGCGACCTCGGAAACGACCTGAGCTACAGCGTCTCCCTGGAAAACCCGAACGCCGATTTCACCAAAAACAGCAGCGATTCAGACACCGTCAGCACACATGAACGCATGCCGGACTTTATCGCTCAAATTAAACAACAAGCCGATTGGGGCCACTGGTCTTTAAGCGGTCTAGCCCGTGACATCAACATTGAAAACGAAACAACATCACAATCCGAAAGCGAAATCGGTTACGGCCTGGCCCTCGCCTCCAAAATGAATGTCGGAGACAAGGACAACCTGAAAGTCCGCCTCACCTATGGCGACGGCATTGGCCGCTACCTGTTCGACGCAGCCGCCGGTGGCAACACAGCCATTGCCTACAATAACGGTACGCTCGACTCACAGAAAGCATGGGCCGGCTACGCAGCCTACCAGCACCACTGGACCGACACCCTGCGCTCAAACATCGAGGGCGGCTACATCGGCATGGATAACAACACTACACTGCTCGGAACCACAGCGGTCAACGAGTCAATCTGGTCCGCCCACGCCAACCTGATCTGGCAGCCCGTAAAACAATACAAAGTTGGCGTTGAGTACATGCACGGCCACCGCGAACTTGAAAACAACACCGAAGGCGACCTCGACCGCGTACAAGCCTCTTTTATCTACGCCTTGAATTAAAAAAGCCAATGGAGAGGGCGATAAGCTTCATCTCTCAACAAGCCCCAGCCATTTTGCCGAAGCGGCAACCGTCCAGCCCTGTAAAACAAGTGAAACAACAACGATAATAAAAACAACATTAAAAAAGTCTGTCTGTATCGGACCCGGTGCTATAACTGGAAAAATTGCCAGAAAAATAGGCACAGCTCCTCTCAAACCTACCCAGCTCAAATAGAGTGTTTCTTTGAGTGTAAACCGGGCCGGCAAAACGCAGACCGCCACAGCAAGCGGACGCGCAAAAAACATCAAAACAAATGCAATCATCAACGCCGGCAACACAGTACCACTCAAATCACTCGGCGTAACAAGCAGCCCCAGCATAAAAAACAGCACAATCTGGCTCAACCATTGAAGCGCCTCGCTAAAGTTCAAGATACGTTCTAAAGGCTGTTTGATCCGAGCGGCAATAATCAATCCACACAGATAAATCGCAAGAAAACCGCTCCCCCCCAAAATAGACGTAGCCCCGAAAATCCCCATAGCCCCAGCCAGAGCCATAGGCGGATATAGTCCCACGGGAAGTTGAATGCGATCTAAAATCTTAACAAGACCCAAACCACCCAGAACCCCCATAGCAGTGCCAACACCAATTTGCTGCACGAAAAGAGGCAAAAACAAAAATAGCTCCTCACCATGAATATCTCCGCCTTGCCCGACAAGGGTCGTCAGAGAAATTGTCAAAAAAATTGCCATCGGGTCATTAATCCCCGACTCAAAAACCAGCGTATTGGAAAGACGCGGCGAGAGTTTAATTTGGCTTTGCTGTATAAGCATAAACGTTGCCGCAGCATCCGTAGACGCAACAACAGCCCCCAAAAGCAACCCATGCGAAAGAGGAATACCAAGAAGATAATAAGCGGCAAAACCAACGATAGCCGCAGTAATCAACACTCCCAGAGAAGCCAGTGAAATTGAAACGGCACGTACGCCCTTTAAGGACGCCCACTCAGTTTCAAGGCCCCCGGCAAAAAGTATAATCGCCAGAGCAACACTCCCCAAAGAGAACGCGAGCTCAAAATTATCAAAATCAACATTCCCCGGCCCGTCTTCGCCAACAAGCATACCCCCAATCAAGATGATAAGCAGAATCGGCGCGCCCAGACGCTTGGACAAGGGAACAAGCATAAAGCCCAGAAAAACAACGCCACTAATGAACAAAATGAGGGTATCTATCTTTTAGCTCCTACAGATAAAATCGGAAGCAAGATACGCAATAACAAATAAAAAGAAAAACTCAAAATATCAGGTCACAAAAGTGCCTCTGTCTGGAACATGTTTACGCGCAAGCCACCATGCTGAACCGGTGCCCCCGTCGGTATAAACGGCAAACCTGTGGCCTGCGCCAAAGTTGCATCTGACGTAATAATCCCCACGCGCCATCCGGAAAACCGGTCCCGCAAGACAGAGCCAATCGTCTGATAAAGCGGCATCAATTTTCTTTTCTCTCCAATCCGTGTGCCGTAAGGAGGATTAAGAATAACTAGACCGGCCTTGGAACACGGCGGAGTGATATCACTAATCGCTTGTTGTTTAAATTCCGTGATATGACCAACCCCTGCCCGCTGCGCATTTTCTACGCTCATCTTGACCGCCCCCGCATCCCTGTCACTCCCGTAAAAACGAGCGTCAGTATGCGCATCCCGCTGAACACCTCGCATGTTTTCCCACGCGGCCGGATCAAAAGTCACCAGCTTTTCAAAAGCAAACGCACGCCCCCGCCCCGGATTCAAACGCGCCGCAATTTCAGCCGCCTCAATCACAAAAGTACCGGACCCGCACATCGGATCAAAAACGGGCTCATCCCCCTTATAACCGCATTGCTGCAAAAAAAGCGCAGCCATAGTCTCACGCATCGGCGCCTTATTGATAAGCACTTTAAAACCCCGCTTGTGCAACAATTCACCGGATGTATCGACGCTGATCGTACAAATATCCCGCTCGATACGGACCATAACCGTAATCTCGGCCTCCGGTGATTGCTGAGCTTTAATTGCCTCGGCTATAGCTCTTTCTACCCGCTCCGCAGCCGCATCCGAATGATAAATCCTGGACTTAGAACAAACCGCCTCAACCCGAAAAGGAACATGAGAATGAAGCAGCCCCCCCCCAGTTTATCTCTCGCGCCCGCGCCTCAAGCTGCGCCAGATGCAAAACCCGAAACGAAGCAATACGCGCTAAAACGCGCGAAGCCCCGCGCACCCATAAATTCGCGCGCCAAACCTCCGGCCATCCGCCCTTGATCGTAACCCCGCCCTTGATAACTTTTGCCTGATTAAACCCCTTCCTGCGCACTTCCTCATAGAGCAAGCCCTCCAGACCCGGCGCAGTAGCAAGAAAGATTTCAAAACTCATTATACCGCGCCGCTTCCTGTGCCAGAGTTCATAACCATACGCCTCACAAAACCATAACCGTCCCACAGGAAAAAGAAAACCACACCGAACGGCATCCAAATAACGGCAAGAATGTCAGAAGAAAGGAAAAATGGTAGGCCTGGCCGGACTTGAACCAGCGACCAATCCAGAAAGCAATATGTAAACTTATAATGCATTCTACAACATACTTTTACACTTTAATTCACCCAAATGTAAAGTGCCCCGCGCCCCTGATAATATTGGCATTTTGTATTGCTATGCGTTTATATTTCATATCATGACGCAGCCTGAATTAGAAAATGGAGAGCACACGGAGAGCATAGAGGGTTTCTGGCAGGAAATAGAAGCACAGTTTCGGCAACATTCTTCCGCCCCTCCAATCCAAATCCTCTCACCGCGCCAAGTACGCAGTTACCTGTTGGCTCTGGCTGGCGTTCCTAAATTTCAATACGTTTTTGATAAAATAAACGCTGGATTTTTAACTTGCGCAGTACAGCCCAAGTTATTGAAAGAGCATCTTCTGGAATGGGATGGATGTGGCCTTCTGGACCGGGACTCACTGGAAGATGAATACAAAAACGCGTTGCCGCCAGAGTTTATGGGCAGCCGACTGATAAGAGAAACTCTGCTTTGCGAGCTTGAAACCTTGATTAAGGGGCGCGTGTTAAGTGCGCGTTTTATAAAATTATGGGACATTCTCTTGCGTCAACAATACACCAGCCTTTTTATAGAAAACTTCTCCCCTTATATTGCCACTGACGAGCCCCTGAGGGAAAACAACTCCAGCATTGTTGAACGCTATATCTACGCTATCTGGATGCACGAAAAAGGCTATAACCCCAAGAAACGGAATAAAGGGGATTTGGGAACATTGCTATCTCACCAAATTGATAAGATTCTCCTGTGCCATCCAGACAGAGTGAAAAAACCATGGCAATACACCCATTATGCCGCACTGATTGATACAAAAGGTAAAGAAAACGGGCTTATCAGAACTGTCACGGATATGCCTACGGAAGTAATAGCTGATTACGCCACAGACGGCCTTTTTTCCAAATCAGACTTTTTCGATCTCTTCTCCGAGACCTAGGTTACGGAATCCACCCTCTATTTTAACCGCATGATCTCCTCACACGCCGGAGCGGTTTCCG
Organism: Alphaproteobacteria bacterium; assembly: GCA_020445145.1. Taxonomy (GTDB): domain Bacteria; phylum Pseudomonadota; class Alphaproteobacteria; order Micavibrionales; family Micavibrionaceae; genus JAGRHC01. Next base: position 3,615 of record JAGRHC010000080.1, on the reverse strand, counting down.
GCTGCCCAACCTAAAAACGAGGAGAAAACCAATGTCACAAAAACCCGACGATCCTCTCCTGCCATACAAGCAAGAGGAAATACCGGAGTTGCTGACGATAAAAGAAGCGGCCAAACGGCTGAACTTGGAATATCGCCAGTTATTAAGCGCGGTAAACGAAGGCGTCGTGCCTTTTTACCAGTTACCTGTACCAACGGTCAGTGGAAAACGTCGCGTAGTACCAACGCAAACTTATGAGGGCCGATGATGGGCAAAGCTATCACTAAATGGAAGCGCGACCTGATTGCCCTCATTGCACTACTGATGCTCGGTGTATTGGCTCCGGTCGCCACAGTCGTGTTGCTTGCAGCGTTTATCATTCTACCAATGGCACTGATGGGTTTTAATTTGGAATTTTGGGATCACAACGTCCACAATATTGCATTTGTCGCTATCGTTTTGCTCGGCCCATATTTTATAGGGGAGAAATGGGACGATATTTGCGATATAATATCTAAATTCAATCAGGCTACATCAATCTGACACTTTTGCAGAGAGTCCTATAGTCTGTTTTCCAACTAATGGTCTGTTTTTCCAACTAAATTCTTGTGAAAAGCTATTTATTGAAATAAAGTGAGCACAGCTGTGATATGAGCTCAGTTTGTTCCGCAGCACTTTTAAACTTCTTGCCAGAACCGCAGTATGTTGAACTATGAATCATGCTCAGAAATATAAAGAATTGGATATAACCAAATCTGTCCAGACCTACAAGCGTATTACCCATGCCTGCGCCATACTTCACTACCTCACATTTATCAGCACTTTTAGCATTTTTGGACTACCTTTGGCACTGCTATTCAGACGCATGCTGATCGCATTTGATCATTTGCAAATCCGCGCACTAAAATGGTCCCGATTATTCGTTTACTTTTTGTATATTCCGCTGATTGTAGCGCTTTCTATTTTATGCGCGTATTATGAACCGTATTTGAATGAAGCCCTACATTTTGTTCTCTATATGGGATATTTCGCAGGCTTCATTATGGGGCATCTTATTCTTATAACTCCTCTTATCAAAGGAGTTCGCGCTGCTATAAAAGCTGCGCAAGATTCGGAGTACATTCACGCCCCTTACCTAAGCGGCGATTACCGCTTGCTCAGTATTATTGGCGCGTTATTCAAAGGCTCCCATTTTGTGCAGCCTTCCCTCTTTTTGCGCTCCGCATCATACCTGTTCTATTTCTTGTCAACCTTACTCGGTGCATTAATATTTTCTACGATATTTATTACTTTTATACTCCCTGTTGTCGATACTGTTTTCAGTTATGATTACATACAACCCAACAGAGCGTTGCGCGAAGAAGCTGTCTATGAAATAATGTCAGAGCGAATTGGTTTTTTTGGCGGACTGGCTTTTGGACTTTTTATTTTATGCCTGATCACCGGCCTAGCAATTTCTGGCCTCAGAAGTATCGGCGACATTATCAACCGAAAAAATATTGATGAATACCGCAAGGTTGATCCACGCAATCCGATTCTATTCCTAAGATCGTTTCAGCATAAAAAGGTCAAGCTTGGGAAAACGCGCTTTTCTTTTGTATTTCGCGCACTCACCGGAGAATTCCTAATTCGGCACCTGGATTATCTTCTGGAAAAACGGTTCTGGAATATCGGCCCAGTTTACAGTGTGGCCGATCCGGATAAAAACTGGGGGCGACTATCGGGGACTATCAAGCAGGTTTATGCGCATGATAACTGGTTTGAAGCGATCAAGAAGATGATTCAGGATAGCGTCATGGTTGTGATCTCTCCGGGGAAAACAAAATCCGTTCAGGATGAAATTTCCTATATTGAAAATTCGCAAAATTTGAACAAGACAATTTTTCTCTTTACGAAGAAAAACAAATTTGAGCCTGAATATACGGAGTTCTTACCTGGAATAAAAGATTGGGGCGATGCCGATAAAAAATCCCTGCCCTTTCATACCACCCGCGCCCTTATATACGACCAGACAGTACCATGCATTCTCAGCACAAAAAAATGTGATCCGTTTACCTTTGTGTATTGTCTCAATTATTTTCTGAAACAGCGTGGTCTTTTGCCCTTGCCGCATCCCGTTAAACCTCTGAACAAAAAATTTATTTTAATCCTGATCCTTTTATCACTGCTGTGGGGATTTCACCTGCTCGGCCTTGAAGAAGATCCACCAAAAAGCCCGGCTTCCCCATCTTTCTCAAAAGAAAAAAAATACAAGCCCAGTGAATGAGGTAAATTCGATGTTAGACGCGCTAGATTCGAACAAAGGGAACGATAAATCGCCCTTACCTCAGCCACCAGATCACAATCTGAAAAGTGTGGGGTCGCAAAAAACAAGGATCGGGACAGTCTTTTAAAAGAATTAAACAGTGATACGGAATAATAATTGTGACAAATAAAAATAATTTTGAACGCCCGTGGAATGAGATGCGTGACTGGCAGAATGATGACCTGCTGATATCGAGTACGGCGCGTGAAACCTTCCAAAACGCACATCCCAAAGCCTTTGAGGTGCTGGACTGGCCGGAACTTAGGGCCTATTTTATGGAGCATGAAAAGCAGGCTAATAAATACAAGCATTTTACCCGTCATAGCGGACATCTCGCGGTGATAAGTGCCTTTATTGCCCTGATTGGCCCTAATCTGCTTATGGCACTTAATCTGAGCACCACCTGGCATACCGCACTTGGCCTTATTATCTTTTTGGCAGCGTCTTTGACTTTATTTCTGTCTTTGACGCAATTACTGAACGGCAAAAATAAAAAAATATGGATGGCCAGCCGCTTTAAAACGGAAACGATACGCCGTTTTTTTTATCAATTCTTATTGCAAAACTTTGAATGCGCTGCTGCGGCCATGACAAATCAAGAAAAGCTGGACGAATTGCGGGAAAAACAACAAAAGGCGTTTTCCGCTCTACAACTGGAATATTTATCCAATCCTCAGGATTGCCTGCTAAATATGCTATCTCAGAATAATTCATATCATGTCCCGATTTGGCTCTCCCAGAAATGGACGGACAAAACCATTCCAAAAGATATTCCCGAAGAATTTCAGGAAAATGCAGAGCTCCTTCTGGACATCCTGAGACAAAAACGTCTGGACGTTCAATACACTTATTCCCTGAAAAAGCTGGAAGGTGCAAAACTTTCCCTGCAAAAGAAAGTACATATCCTTAAGGCGTCGTTTGTGTTTCTGGCTTTATTGCTTATGGGCTGCGTAGCCGTTTTAGGATTTCAGAGCGCCTTTTTTAATCCTGCAGATCTGATGCCAATCTCGTTTTGCATTGGCGTACTTTCCACCTTGATTGTTACTCTGCAAATGTATGAACGCGGCTGTAACATGGAGAGCGAAAAAGACCGCATGAGCTGGTTTAATTCCTCTGTTGACCGCCTCAGAAGTCGCTACATCAACACTGAAAATACGGATGAAAAGCTCGGTATCCTGATTGAATTCGAAGAACTTGTTTATCAGGAAATGGTCCACTTTTTTACATACGAAGACCGCATAATTTTTATAGCTATCTAATTTCAAATAAGGCTTCCTCGTGGTGATTATGCCTCCGGAAGAAGTATCTGATTACGCCACAGACGGCCTTTT
>JAGRHC010000079.1:7200-7440 GCA_020445145.1 Alphaproteobacteria bacterium | reverse complement strand
TTTTATAAATTGTTCGCTCATCTGTTTCTCCTTTCGCATGTGTTAGAACCGATGATGGGTTCAGTGTGCGGAAATGAGAAAATGCGCGCTACGTTGTCACGGCGGGAACCGTATGGGTGTCAGGGTATCACCCTAATATTTACGACCGCCGCCTTTGCGTGATTTGGGGGAACGAACGAAGGAGGCCATGTAAGACGCGTCATTGGCGCTGATGGCCTCGCCATTGATGGTCTGCTCAAT
>JAGRHC010000079.1:0-7022 GCA_020445145.1 Alphaproteobacteria bacterium | reverse complement strand
CCCTTATCCTGCGCCCAGAGCAGGAACGGCTTCGGAAAGACTTCCGCCTGTGACTCGCATGAATCGCGCAGGACAAACAAGGACAGATCCTCCCGCACTTCATCATCATTCGCGATCTCGAGTTTACCAGCGCGCCAACTGCCACGCGCCGTATCAGCCAGATAACTCGCCCGGGTCAATGCATCACGGTCAAAACGGTCGTGGCCCGGCTGCAGATTTGGTCTCCGGATGAGCGTGTTCATATTCATATCAGGATGAAAGCCCAGCGTTAATAGCACTGCATCATGCAATAGCCAGCAATCCTGCTTCGCCATGCGCTTAATGGCGCGCAGCATGTCGCTGTCATCTAAATAACGGAATGTGCGTCCACTTTCGTCTAAATAACGCTGCAAGCGTTCATGCCAACCGATATGATGGTCAAAACACCACTGTAAAAATCGCGCGGGTTCAAGGCCGCCATCGGCACCGAAAATCCATTCCCGCTCAGCCTTGCGCGCTATAGAATCGCCGATCAAAACCCTGTACTGATCAAAGATCATGAAATGTTTGCCAAACGCCATTTCATACTGGCGCAGTTCTTCTTGCGCGGCTTCTGACAAAGCGCAATTATCTACGCTCGCCATCGCCGGATTCAGGCCAACCAGAAGCCACGCAGCGTCTTCCAGCTCCAATGACGCCGCCGTCAGCCATGCATCATAGTCTGGATAAATGCTCTCCAGCTTCTGCGCGGTTTGCTCTGTCTGTTTTAATGCCTGTTCCATTACGCATAAATATGCAACTGCTTGCTTTACCTTTGAAATTTTGCGATATACTATGTGTACAAAACAAGAACGCTTTGGGCAAGAATTTATTTGGCATTTGGTTACAAAGGCATGTTGTAAGAAGGAAGAAACGGTGGCGCAGTCGACAATTTCCGATAATTGGTCTTTACAGGATATATCAAGCCTTCTGACTGAAGGGTTTGAACGCTATATCGAGCGTGTGATTGGTGTAAAATCAAGTCAAACGCTATATCAAGAGCATTTATATGAATTACATGGTTTTAAAGTTTTCTTGGGTACCGATTTCATAGAAAAAGTCTTAAAAAATGAAGATGTGGAAGGCAACAAATGCCCTATTATGCCCAGAATATCCCTAAAAATCCGTGGGCAAAAACAAAGCGATATTTTGGACGCACTTAAATGCGAGATAGAAAACTTCGACGAAAAAGGTGTAATTTTAAAAGCTTTTGACACCGACAAGAAAATCAGCTTGCCATTGTTTTTAAATCTACGGGAAGAGAGGCTACAGTCAGACTTTTTTTCCGAAGCCGGTTTCTTGGGCGACGATGGTACGCCAGAGGCAATGGATCGCGTTGCTGAATTTTTTGAATTTAGAAAACATTATCTATGCAACGGTATCTTAGAGGTATGGGCATCTGATTATAATATATTATTAGGACGATGTGACGCTTTTGTTCCAGTAAACTGTTTTGTGCAGCCGGAAAAAGCGGACGAGCAAATTAATAATTTCCGTGAAGAGGCAAATAAAAGACGCATAAGTGCCGCTTAAAAAGGATTATAAATGGAATTACCAGAGCTTATATTTCGGCTTATAAAATCAAATAAAGAAGGCGATTTTTGGGATTTTAAAGCGCAACATCATGTAAAGGCTGGAGATTTAATTAAAGACATTATGTGTTTGGCCAACACGGTTCGCCACAAAGGCGAGCGATTTATTATTTTCGGTGTAAATGACAATACAGAAATTGTTGGGGTTCCTGATGAAGGCCGGAGGACACAAGCCGATATAATTGATATTCTGGGCAGGGCTGGCTTTGCTGGCAATTTATATCCTGACGTTTATTTAACAGAAGTAGAGATTGAAGACAAAACTTTGGATATCCTCATTATAAAGGACATGCCTGAGAAGCCTTATTATTTACAAAAAGAATACAATAATAGAGGCGTTAAGCTGCATGCCGGTACGGTTTATAGCCGTGTGCGTGATGCTAACACACAAAGTGACCATGTGGCCTCCGCACAAGATATTGAACAAATGTGGAAGGAGCGCTTCGGGCTAGAACTTCAACCTTTCGAGCGCTTACAGATATATTTGCAGGATTTTGATGAGTGGGAAGAAATCGAAGAAAATAGCTGGTATTACAAGCCGTTTCCTGAGTTTACAGTTCAAAAACATAGTGAAGTTGAAGAAATTGAGGCATGTGAAAGCTGGGTTAGAATGGCCACAAACCCGAGAGCATTTATGTTTGATATGGTTTGTAAATACCACCAAACAATTCTAATGAAGGAATGCTGCATCTATTTTGATGAAATGCGACAATTAATCCCAAACCCTGCTATTGGGGTGATTGAAGGAATGCCAGCGCCAAATCACTATTATTACTTCGTTTTGGATAGCCCTAAGTCTAATCTGCTTTCTTTTCTTTTAAGAGAACCTAAAATCAGATTGGGACAAAATCCTGAACCGTTTAAATCCCGTGGTGGCAATGTGCCAATCATCGCTTTCCGAGGGGAAGAAGAATTTAGTGAATTTGAATCATATGCCGCTAACAATAAAGAAATTTTTGATGCTACGCCCTATAGTGGATTAATAGACACACTTAGAATTGGGCGTTACCCGACAGAAAATGATATCGAGGTTTTACGTTTTTGCTCACGGTTAAGAAATATGTACATACAGTGGAGAGGCTTTAGCTAATATGTACCTTCAGGCTAATTTCTTGCCAATCATCAAATTCTGTACAAAAAACAGCTGCTGCTATAATTGACTCACCAACCGGGGCATTTGGAGCAGCCAAAAGATAGAACGTGTCTTCTGTTTTTGTAATGCAATGCTTATGTAGCATGTCATCAGCCCAGAAATATATTTCCTGTTCTCTTACAGTACATGCGGCTGTCCTCTTTATATTAAGGTGTGAAGCTATATCAAGAAAAGGTTGGTTTAAGTGAGGATGCATAAGAGAGCCAAGCGTCATTGACCTAGGTTTTGGCGCTATTGGTTTTGGCATACTCGGCTTTTTATCCAAATCCTTAGGATGTTTTTCAAATAACATAAGCCAATCTGGTAACTTTATACTAACTCGAATATCAGTTGCTTTTGCATTTCCATCATTACAGACACGCATTGTAGCAAGTGAGGATTTTTCTGAATTTAAATCAATTAAGTATTTTTTTGATTTTTGTGGGTCTCTTAAATTTTCAATGTAATTCAGAGCCCTGCCTTCATACTCTTCGACTTTATTTTGCCATAAAGGGTCTATTGAACCATCGATCAACTTTACGTTTTCAATGTCCAAGCTTATTTGATCTATGATCTGTTCTAAATCTGTGGCTCTGACGATAGAAACTTCTGAAGATGTAATGCCATCTATATTACTATCGTTTTTGAAATCCCAATAATGCCATTCTGCTGTTATTATAGGCGACTTAATTTGAGATGTTTTAGATTTCCCATGCTCAATGAGTTCAATGAGCCTTTTACCAAATTCATTGGCCTTATGTTTGCGTACTGTCGCCTTTTCGCCATCTTGTTCTAAAGAATATTTAATCTGCCGATGCTGCCGGATATCAAAAGGTAAATCTTCATTGTTGTCGTAGTAATGCTCATTGCAAAATAAAATAATTCTATCCCAGCCTAGTAAAGCTATCGCATATCCAAGCTCTAGCATTACATTAGGGTTTGGTGAAGGTCTCTGTCCTTTTGCTTTGTCGCCGGTAACAATCGAAATATCAGCAACAAAAGCATCACTGGTTCTTATTTTTTCAATAATCGTGCTGGTGATATTTGGTGAGCCAGGAATATTTTGTGTGTCACGGTCAATGCTGGGTTCAAGTTCATACCTATCATTATTTTGAAAATCCTTAATCGCTTTTTCAATGACGCTCTGAATAAAGCCTCTGTTCGTATTATTGGGCAAGTCAGACTGCCATGAATAAAATATTGTGTACTTCATATTTTTAAATCCAAAATTGCGAGCCAAATTAAATAATTAACCCACATCTTCCGCTTTTTCCAGATCCTCATGCTCAAACGCAGAGGTCATAAAGTCCGTTTCCTTCGCATTCAGCCCGAGCCGTTTGGCCACATCACGCCATGTTTTGACAGCAGCAGCGACTTCACCGGCAATGGCGCGGGCGCGGTTTTTGTCCAGGCGAAATTCTTTGGCAACGGCCAGTGCCGTATCCAGTGACGCGGTGCTGTCATCCAGATCTATGGCGGTGGACAGAATGCGCGGTTTAGTTTCCACGGGCGTGGGGTTCATGTCATAGGCTGGGGACAGCCGCCAGCCCTTATGCCGCTCATAAATAAAACCGTGATTGCGCAGGTGATCATCAACATTGGAAATCAGAACGGTGAAAACAATCCGCCGCCACAGCTGCTCCATATCCCGCTCAGGCTGCGCGCCATACTGCGCCAGCGCATAACCAATCTCCAGATAGCTGTGCTGTTCATTGTCCCGCGCGCCAAGCATGCTCATGGCGGATAGAAACGGAATGCGCTCTTCGCGCACGCGATCAAAACGACGGATTATCAACACCGATTTGTCGGTTATGCGCTCCAGCCGCCACTCCGGCACATCAATCCCCGCCTGCTGTGCCAGCGTGAGGGCAACGGCTTCCCAAACCACGACATTATGCTCATCATCTTTGCGCGGAAATTTTGCGATGGATAACTGCCCGTCCTGATCCCGCACGGAGGCTTTCGGGCGCGCACCACCGAGAGAGGAACCGGGCGCCAGTAACAGCCTTAAATCCTCGGCGCTTTCTTCATCGTCCAAAAAACGCTGCGTGGCCGATAACAGGCGCGGCAAGTCAATCAAGGGCGGGATGGTTTTGCCTTTCTGTGCCAGATACGGCCCCTCTGGCTGCTCTGAGAAACGCAAAGCACCCTGACGGGCTTCGTCATTCACACCAAGCAGGAAATCAAGTTCGCTCAATGTCTGCGCCGGGGCATTATCTGCTTTTGCCCTTTGGCTTTCGGCGCGGCGCATCAACACGCGCCCCCAGCGGTCTGGCGCGGAATCACCAATGGCACCAAACAGTGACTGCCCGGCCTGCGTATGAAACTGCCCCTCCATCAGCTTTAGGGCTGGCTCCAGCGCAAAACGCTCATCGCGCGCCAGCCAGGTTTCATCATATTCAAATGAAGCACTCTCACGGCCTTTGCGCTGATGAAACCAGAGCCGGCCAACCGGATGCGTTTCGATGCCCAACATCATGGAAACATAAATTTCACGACTGCTCATTGTTTTGCCCCATCTTTATCCTTTGAGGGGAGGCGCACGCGCTTGGGCAGATGCTCCTCTTCCAGCGCGCGCCCTGTTAGATCGTGCCGCGCATCGACCAGATCGGACAGACGCTCAACCATACCCAGCGCAAAAATCACACCGGCATAAGAGGCCATGCCCACACTGGCATCCCCTTGCTCGATTTTGACCAGCGTACGCTGTGAAATATCGGCGCGCTCTGCCAGCAGCTTGAGCGGAATACGCCGCCGCCGCCGCGCATCACTGATATCCTGCCCCAGCTTGCGCATGGCTTTTTGAACCGGTATGGGAAGAGATTTGCTCATTTGATCCTCTAAAATGCACAATAATGCATACTATAATCTATAATAAGCATGATAGTGCATTTTAAGATAATTGTAAAGTTATGTGAGAATTAGATGCATGATAGTGCATGATTATCGATTTAGAGTGCATGATTATCGATTTAGAGTGCATTATCATGCACTTAATGTTGCGAATTCCAGAGCCTTTAGAAAGGCTCTGCCTTTCTGGGCTGACGGCGTTTCGGTTTATTTTTGTGACCGTAACGGTACTAATAGTACCGTTACGGCGACAAATTTAAACACCAGAGCGATAAAACTTCTCGCCATCCAACTTAAAGAAAGAAGATGCACAGTATTTATCAGTTGTGAAATTTTCTGTGTGACGGACTCATGCTAAGATTAACCCATGCCTCATGGACACACAAAATTTCCATCTATAGGAAACTGTATCTATTGTAATTCGTCAGACGATGTTTTGACGGATGAACATATTGTTCCATACTTTTTAGGAGGGAAGCACGTCCTCGTTAAAGCCAGTTGCGAAAACTGCGCTAATATTACAAAAAAATTTGAACAAGACGTTGCGCGCGAGCTTTGGGGAGATGCACGCAATAGCTACAACGCACCATCTAGAAGAAAGAAAGAAAAACCAACGCACATTTCATTATCGGACCCTACAGGGGAAGGTCAAATCATTACTGTTCCTTATAAGGAATACCCTGGAGGGTTTGTTTTTTATTATATGCCACAAGCAGGCAGTTTTTATGATTTTCCTGCTAATGTCGATTTATCACATATGTGGCAATTGAAAGTTATTGCGGACGATGAACGCCTTAAAAACTTTGAACAGAAGCACCCAAAACGCACCACTATAAAATTTCGACATGTACCGGAAAGTTTTGGTCGTTTTATTGCCAAAATTGGATATTGCCAAGCCTTAACGCTTTTAAGTCCGGAAGATTTTGAGCCTGTATGCCTGCCATACATTATGGGGGAAGAGAAGAATGTGTCATATATTGTGGGGCAAAATCCAGATGAAGATACCCCCATATCTGATCTAGGCTATAAATTAAGCTCCCTGTATCATGGTACAAAATTTAAAGGAAAAATCATTTCTGAAGTTCGTCTATTGGCAAATAATCAGACTCCTACATATCATGTGGTTGTAGGAAGTGTTGAAACTGAAGAGCGAGTTTCTAATGTTTTGAAAAAAATGGGGTTTTTTGATCAAAAACCTTGAAAATACACTGTTCTACATATCTTTCTGAAAATCTCCCTCGTATCCCCCGGTAGGCAACCGCTCTTATTTTCACTGATTTTCGAAGGGGTTGTCAGGAATTTGCTTCCGGATTGCTTCCAAATCCGATGCAGGGTATCGGTCTGCATCGCATTGAAGCAACGGTTAATTCATTGAAATATAAAGGAAAAAATTGGTTGCGGGAGTAGGATTTGAACCTACGACCTTCAGG
>JAGRHC010000016.1 GCA_020445145.1 Alphaproteobacteria bacterium | reverse complement strand
GACCACCTCGGCGACATGGACTTCAAAGTCGCGGGAACATCCGAAGGCATCACCGCCCTGCAAATGGACATCAAGATTACCTCCATCACCGAGGAAATCATGACAATCGCCCTCGCGCAGGCAAAAGATGGCCGTATCCACATCCTCGGCGAAATGGCCAAGGCCTTGACCGAAGCCCGTAGCGAACTGAACGCCCACGCGCCTCAGATCGTCTCGATCACTATTCCCACCGACAAGATCCGCGAAGTCATCGGCACCGGCGGTAAAGTCATCCGCGAAATCATCGAACTGACTGAAACCAAGATCGATATCGAAGATGACGGCACCATTAAAGTCGCTGCGACCAACGCTGAAAACATCGAAAAAGCGCTTAAAATGATCCGCGACATCACCGATGAGCCGGAAGTCGGCAAAATCTACGAAGGCAAAGTCGTCAAATGCGTAGACTTCGGCGCGTTCGTCAACTTCATGGGCTCCAAAGACGGCCTCGTCCACATCTCCGAACTGGCCGACCACCGCGTCGCCCAGACCACCGACGTGGTCAACGAAGGCGACATCGTCAAGGTCCTCCTGATCGGCGTAGACGACCGCGGTAAAGTCAAACTGTCAATGAAACGCGTTGACCAGGAAACCGGCGAAGAAATCCCCGTCGAAGACAAACCAAAAGGCAAAAAAGAAGCCAACGGCTAAGACCTGACAAAAACAATACAAAAAACCCCGGCAATGAAACCGGGGTTTTTCTTTTCTCATTTTTAAAGAAACACTGCTATAATAAGATATTATGACTATTTCACGCGCGCGCCGGAATTTAAGGATCATTCTGGGCATCATGCTGATGCTGAGCCTTTCTTTTTTCAGCACCGCCGTCTATTTCCGCATCCAGACAAAACAAAAAAACATCAGCATCCTGAGTATCGCCCCAACGCTCTTCCAACTCGACATCTACCAACACCGAGCCCTCGCCTATTTCAGCGACAAGGACGGCCAGTTCAAAATCGCCAAGAAAATGATACGTCAGGGCATATTTTCCCGCGTTTATTCAGACTCCGGCACAATCATGCTCAAAGACCTCGCGGAAAGTGGACACGCCCCGTCCCAAACCTATTACGCCAACATTCTGATCCGCTTCCCACCCCAAAGCGAAGAAAACCGAGCTGCAGCCCGAAACTACCTCCAACTCGCCGCCGCTCAGAACTACACCCCTGCGCAAGAAATCCTGAACGATCTCGACAAACACGAATAAAACTTGCATTCAGAGCCATATCCGCTAAAACCGGAACAGACCCTGAAATGGAAAGAAAGCCCCATGCCCCTGAAACTACCCAAAATCATCGGCCACCGCGGCACCTGCGCCTACGCCCCGGAAAACACGCTTGAATCCATCCACACCGCCGCCGATATGGGCATCGAATGGGTTGAACTGGACGTCAAACTCACCAAAGACGAAGTCGCCGTCATTTTCCACGACGACGATCTGGACCGCACCACCAACGGCCACGGCCCCATCGCGCAAATGACCTACGAAGACCTCCGCCAGCTCGAATGCGGAAGCTGGTTCGCCGAAAGCTTTGCCGGCCTCAAAATCCCGACCCTCGAAGAAGCCGTCGAAGTCATCATCGAACGCGGCATGGGCTTTAACATGGAAATCAAACCCTGCCCCGGCCGGGAAAAAGATACCGCCGAAGTCGCCCTCGACCTCCTCTCTCAAATCTGGGACGACCACGACCGCCTCCTGATCTCCTCCTTCCAGCACGTCAGTCTGGAAACCGCCATGGACATGGCCGGAGACTGGTCCCGCGGCCTCATCCTCCCCAAAGAATGGCCGGAAAACTGGGCCGAACTCGCACAATATCTGGAAGTCTCGACCATAAACATCAACGCAAGCGAAATAACCCGCGAGCAAGTCGAAGCCATCATGGACATGGAAAAACAAATCCTCGCCTACACCGTAAACGACCCCGATCAGGCAAGAATTCTACAAGGATTAGGCGTAGACGGATTCTTCTCAGACGCCCCCGACGTCCTGCAAGAAAGCATCTTTATGGTGCATTAACGATCCAAGAAACATCAAATGAACTCACGATGCTTCATTTTGAGGCATTTTTTTGTGATTAACTTACGTTTAGCCTTGCAGCAAGTTATAAAATAAAACATATTTTGAATATAGAAAAGTTTCATTTTATGAAACAAAAACAGCGTCAGGAATATCTTCCATGACGCTGGGAATGAAAACAGGCTAACTTTCAAATAGACATGTTATAACTCCTTCGCTATCCCAAGCTTGGACCTTGGGAAGGCGTAGGGGTGAACCTACACTTTATTACGATATAATGATTCTAAACCGTGCGATTATTGTAAAAAAGGACTATTTTCAGAAAAATAAGAAAAAAAAGAAGTTTTCCCCAAAAATTACCCAGCAAACTCTTTCAAACTCTCATGCGGCGGCATGCCCACAGCATTAAAGCCGCAGTCCACATAATGTATCTCACCAGTCACCGCGCTTGAAAGATCCGAGAGCAGATACAACCCCGTCCCCCCAAGCTCTTCCAGCTCAACCGATTTACGCAAAGGCGCCGTCAGAACATTATACTTAAATGTCGTCCGCGCTCCGCCAATCACCGCGCCCGCGAGCGTCCGCATCGGCCCGGCAGAAATCGCATTCACCCGAATACCTTCCGGCCCCAGATCCGCCGCCAGATAACGCGTTGAAGCCTCAAGCGCCGCCTTGGCCACGCCCATCACATTGTAATTCGGCATAACCTTCTGCGCGCCATAGTAAGACAGCGTCACCGCAGTCCCGCCATCGGTCATCAACTCCTTCGCCCGCCGCATAACAGAGGTAAAGGAATAACAGGAAATATGCATCGTCTTTAGAAAATTATCCAAAGTCGTATCGACATACCGCCCTTGAAGCTCGTTCTTATCGGAATAAGCAATCGCATGAACGATAAAATCGAGTGTCTTCCATTTCTTCTTGAGCGTCGCAAAAACCTTGTCGAGATCCGCCTCAGACGTCACATCACAATCAATCAAAATATCAGACCCCAGAGACTCAGCCAGTGGCTTGACCCGCTTCCCAAAAGCATCTCCCTGATACGTAAACGCAAGCTCAGCGCCCGCCTCATGCAAAGCCTTCGCCATGCCCCAGGCAATCGAATGGTCGTTCGCTACGCCCATAATAAGGCCTTTTTTGCCCTTCATAAGATCATTCATACTTGTTCATCCTTCTCAAAACATTCGCCCGCCATTCGGCACATCCATGCTCGGGCGCAGCAAAACAACCTCACCCGCTTCATCCGGTACACCCAAAGTCAAAACCTCGGACATAAAAGGACCAATCTGCCGCGGCTCAAAATTGACAACAGCCACAACTTGCGTCCCCTCAAGCTCTTCCTTCGTATAATGCCGCGTAATCTGAGCAGAAGACTTCTTCACACCAATCTCTGGCCCAAAATCAATCCGCAGCTTATACGCCGGCTTCCGCGCCTCAGGAAAATCAGACACCTCTAAAATCGTCCCGGCGCGAATATCCACCGCCTCAAAGTCAGCATAAGCAATACTCATGCATTATCCCTCGTAACGGCTCATCGCCAGACAGCAATTCGTGCCGCCAAAACCAAAACTGTTCGACAAAAGAGTCTGATGTTTTACACCATCAATACGGCTCCGCGCGATCGGCGCATCCCCGATCTTCTCATCCGGTGTTTCCACATTAATACTCGGCGCCACAAAATCGTTCTGAAGCATCAAAAGACAATAGATCGCCTCCTGAACGCCCGTCGCCCCAAGGGAGTGCCCGGTCATGGATTTCGTCGCGCTGATATGAGGTAAAGCCTCTCCGCGCGCCCCAAATACATCCCGGATCGCCTGCAATTCAATCATATCGCCAACCGGCGTCGACGTCCCATGCGTATTGATATACGTCACCGGTGTCTTAACCGTAGACAAAGCCTGCTTCATCGCACGCGCCCCGCCCTCACCGCTCGGCGCAACCATATCATGCCCATCGGACGTCGCGCCGTAACCGGTAATTTCACCATAAATTTTCGCCCCGCGAGCCTTGGCATGTTCCAGCTCCTCCAGAACCACAATCCCGCCGCCGCCGGCAATCACAAATCCATCTCGCCCGGCGTCATACGCCCGTGCAGACTTCTCCGGCGTATCATTATACTTGGAAGACATCGCCCCCATAGCATCAAACAAAACAGACAGCGTCCAATCGAGCTCTTCCCCGCCCCCGGCAAACATAATATCCTGCTTGCCAAACTGGATCTGCTCCGCCGCATTCCCGATACAGTGCGCCGACGTCGAACACGCAGAAGAAATCGAATAATTTACACCCTTGATCTTAAAATTGGTCGCCGCCGTCGCAGACGTCGTCGAACACATCGCCTTGGGAACAGCAAACGGCCCAACCCGCTTTGGCCCCTTTTCACGCGTAATATCCGCCGCCGCAACCTGCGCCCGCGTCGACGGCCCACCGGAACCGACAATA
This sequence comes from Alphaproteobacteria bacterium, assembly GCA_020445145.1. Taxonomy (GTDB): domain Bacteria; phylum Pseudomonadota; class Alphaproteobacteria; order Micavibrionales; family Micavibrionaceae; genus JAGRHC01. The sequence continues at coordinate 24,411 of JAGRHC010000016.1, read as the reverse complement.
ATCCCGGTCCGCTCATTCACAACATCGCTTTCCACGAGCCCCGCATCAGCAATCGCCTGCTCCATCGACAAATGGACATACCCGGCAGAATCCCCCATAAAGCGGAACAATCTTTTGTCGATCTTTTCCGTCAGATCAATATCCGGCTTCCCGTAAACCTGAGAGCGAAAACCCATTTCCGCATATTCCGGAGAAAAACTAATCCCCGATCGCCCTGCCTTCAAAGAATCTAAAACCGCAGAAGCATCATTCCCAATACAGGATACAACACCTATACCCGTTACCACCACACGGCGCATCTTCGCCTCCTTCAAGAAATGAATACAAAAAAATCAGGCCGCATCCGGATTATGAAACAACCCGACCTTCAAGCCCTTCGCCTCGTAAATCTTTTCGCCGTCCGCATACATCGTGCCGTCACCAATTCCCAGAACGAGCTTGCCGGTCATCACACGCTTCAAATCGACAACATATTTTACAAGCTTTGTCGAAGGCTGCACTTGCCCGGTCAGTTTCAGCTCACCAAGCCCAAGCGCACGACCGGAACCAGGCGCACCAGTCCACCCAAGATAAAACCCAAGAAGCTGCCACAAAGCATCCAACCCCAGACACCCCGGCATAACCGGATCACCCTCAAAATGGCACGCAAAAAACCACAGATCAGGATTGATATCAAACTCAGCCTCGATCACGCCCTTACCGTTTGCCCCACCATCGGCAGAAACATTCGTAATCCGGTCAAACATCAACATCGGCGGCAATGGCAACTTCGCATTGCCAGGCCCGAAAAGCTGACCGTGCCCACAGGAAATAATATCTTCGTAGCTATAGCTGGATTTAGGTGTGAAAGTCATAACATCTCGCTTCTTATCTGCTCCCCCGTTTTATACGAACTTATGCAAGGCGGGGCAAGAGCCTTCTCCCGGATGTTGTGACATTCATCCAAGAAAATAAGGCGAAGCGTACAAAAGGACGTGAGCCGCATTTGACGCAGTCCGAAAGGAAACAATAGAATCTCTAGTATGAAACCATATCAAAGTCGAGACAGACATATTTGTAAGTCTCAGTCATCGCCGCCATCGCCAAAGGCTTTGCAATCGCAGGCTCAATCTCGGGAATCTCTCCCCCGGACGCCACGGCAACCATACGCCCGGCAGCCTTGGCACACGCCACAGCCTGATCATAAGGCGAGGTCAAATGTATAACCCGGAAGAAATGAAGACATCGTGGCTCCATCTCCCGGATAAGCTCCAAAGGTGCATTGATTGGCATATCATTCGCCGGCAGCCCAAAACGCCAGTCACTCCCCGCCGGAACACCCAGCCGCACAGCCTCTTGCGTCATCGCATAGGCCACACGATCAAGATTCTCGGGCAAATCACTCCCTCGGAAAAGATCGCAAGTCTGATCCGAATTCATCGAAATTGCAAGACGCCGCCCGGCAACGGCACTAAGCGCCGAAATACACTCAGCAATCGCCCCGCCGCGATACGTCACCTGATGATCAATCGCAATATCACAAAGCTCCTGCGCAGAAATCTCGTACGCCATCGCCCGCTGCGAACACTCAACCAGCAAACGGAAAGTCTCTTCTCTGGAAACGCCCATCCGCTCCCAACTCACAATAACATTATGAAAGATCGTCAAAATCAGATCATGAAACTCAAAGCCACAATCCAGCCATTCCTCAAAGAACAACCGCGCCGCCAACCGGCCTCGCTCCGTTTCATAATCAACAATATGAGACGGCGGCAAAGCATAAGGCGCCATCATCCCTTGCGCAGGATCGCACCCGAGCAAACGCCCAAGACCGATAAAACTGGAATGCAAAGCCACATCCGGCTCTTCAAACAGAAGACAGGTCTCAACAAGAACGCCCGCCATATGCTGAATCACTTTCATACCATCAATACCACGTTCATGGTCGGCAGAAAGCTGAATCAAGGCAGAATAGAAACGGGAACCCGCTTCCGGTTTATTGGTCAGTGCAAACATATTTTAATCAGGAACCTTAGAGGGGGTTACACGTAAGGTTAAAGGTAGGAATAAAAAGGTCTTCGTAACAACAAATCACGTTACAGGGATGATTCTAATCAAAATTTTCCCCTTCGTAAACACCCCAAAGATATTTTCTTTGCACCCATCCCCGATAACCTGATGCTTCAACATCGCACCAGATTCCCTGACAGCCGTGCAAACCAACGACAACACGCGGTTCTAACTTGGCAACCATGCGTGATCCGCTTGTCCCCGACGCATATTTATAAACCGGGGCATAAGCACTATCCCCTTGCCGGATCAAGGCGTGCCTTCGACCGGAAAGCAAAGAATGAAAGATCCATCCTTCATCACCGTCAACATCACGGACTTTCCGCCAATTACCGTATTCAAGTATAATCTCGACAGGATAGTTTTTGCGCACATAAACCCACTTGATCGGATATTTCTGATCCGGCCCGGCGCGCACATAAACCTGATCCTCCCCGAGAGACACAAACCGCGGCAACGGCAGCTTCGTCGTATGAAAAGCTTCAACACGCTTCTCATTTTGCGCATCCTGAGGAGCAGCCCACACCAAAGAGTGCGGCAAACACTCGGCCACAAAAACAAAAAACAAAAAAATCTTTATATTTATGATACGCATCCGGCTATTTTATGATAAAGAAGCGCGCATGAATCAAGTAAAAGAAGCAAAAGCGCAAAAGAAAATCAACAGCATAAGTGTTGCGCCGATGATGGACTGGACAGACCGTCATTGCCGCTACTTCCACCGCCTGATTTCACCAAGCGCCCTTTTATACACGGAAATGGTCACCACCGGCGCCATCATCTTCGGCGACCGCGACCGCTTCCTGCGCTTCTCGGATCAAGAACACCCCGTCGCCCTCCAACTCGGCGGCTCCGACCCCAAAGATTTAGCCGAATGCACAAAAATCGGCGAAGACTACGGCTACGATGAAATCAACCTGAATTGCGGCTGCCCCTCCGACCGCGTACAAAAAGGCATGATCGGCGCCTGCCTGATGAAGGAACCGAACATGGTCGGCGATGCCGTCAACGAGATGATCAACGCCGTCAAAATCCCGGTCACCGTCAAATGCCGCATCGGGATAGACGAATACGACAACGACGCCTTCCTGCACACCTTCATTGAAACAGTCAAACAGGCCGGCTGCAAAACCTTCATCATCCACGCACGCAAAGCATGGCTACAAGGTCTGAGCCCAAAGGAAAACCGCACAAAACCGCCCATCGACTACGACCGCGTCGCCAGAATGAAAGCCGCCCACCCGGAGCTGGACATCATCATCAACGGTGATATCACCACCGTACAGCAGGCCCGAACCCTGCTCGAGCGCTTCGACGGCGTTATGCTGGGCCGTGAAGCTTACCAGAACCCATGGATTCTCTCTGAACTGGAAAATGAAATATTCAAAAACGAGACCAAAACAGACCGCGAAAACGTCGCCCTGTCCATGATCCCCTACGCACAGGAACAAAACGAAAAATACAGCACACCAATCAAATCCATCACCCGCCACATCATCGGCCTATACCACGAACAACCCGGCGCAAAAAAATGGCGCCAAACCCTGAGTACTCTTCCATACGAAGACGGCGCCGACGCCTATGTCATAGAAAAAGCGTTAAACTTGAGCAAAGGAGACCCGATCCAGAGCGCATAAAACTAATGCTTTGGCAACTGCCCGCCAACCTGAAAACTCTCCCCGCAACCACAGCGTCCCGTCTCATTCGGGTTCACAAAATCAAACCGCGCGTTGCCCAGCTCGTCGGTAATATAATCAATCACCGTCCCGAACAGCATCCAAGAATAGATTTTCGGAATATAAACTTCGGCCCCGTTTTCGGCAAAAACCTCATCCCCGGACAAATCCTCGCCCGCCTTGATATAATCCATCTTATAGCTATTCCCCGAACACCCGGTGGCACGAATACTCAAACGCAACCCCGGCGACCCTTCCGGAGCCTTCCCCATAAGTGCCGCAATCCTAATCGCAGCATTCTCTGTAATCGAAATCGGCTGATTCATCTTCGCCTCACATAAACATATTAAGCTGCATCTTCGCGGTCTCCGCCATCAACGACGGGTCCCACGGCGGGTCCCAGACCATATCGACCTCAACGCCGCCCACACCGTCAATCGGCAGGATCGCGCCCTGCACCCAACCCGGCATATCCTGCGCCACCGGACATCCCGGCGAGGTCAGCGTCATCTTGACCACAACATCCCGAACGCCGTCCTTCTCATCGGCGATCGCCACGCCATAGATCAAGCCAAGCTCATAAATATTGACCGGAATCTCGGGATCATAAATCTCCTTCAGCGCCGCCACAATCAAAGGCCACAACGGATCTTCCCGCGGCCCCTCCAACATCGGCGGCTCGGTCAGATAATCGTAATTTTCGTCCTCTTTTTTCTCTTCCACTTGTGTCACTATCCACCCCAACCACAACCGCCTTTAGGCGAAAATTTATTATAATGCGCATAAAAAGAAAACGCGACAGGCTCAGTCAATTCATCTGGCGCCACAGGAGATGTATCATCCGGCATTTTTAACTGTGATCCAATGTGATCCAAAACAACATCCCCGGAAATATACAACCCCGGAACAAACCGCTTGAGCTTCACACTACCATCAACAGGAAAACCACAAGGCGGACTCGCCCCTTCCTTGCAACCAAAACTCATATGGAGGTCATCAAAAGAATAAGTTTTTCCAGACTTCAACCGGGCTGAAACCTCTTCAGTAACATAAAAAGAAAAACTAAAAGCCTCCCAAAACAAAGTAACTGTCGGAACTGTCCCATCCCAAGGAGCACACTGATTATCATAATGCGCATAATCGCTGTCGACACTTGCATTTTCACCAAATGCACCAACATCGGTTAAGACAATCAAAAGCAACGGCACCGCCAAAAGAAGCACCAACCCAACAAGCAACATTTTCTTTGGTATAGCTTTCATAAAAATAATCTCTACCCAAACAAATCCTTCACCTTGCGAAGCCCCGCAATCAGCGCATCAACATCATCCCGGTTCGTATAAAGCCCGAACGAAGCCCGCGCCGTCGCATCCACGCCCAGAGCCTCCATCAGCGGCATTGCACAATGATGCCCCGACCGCACAGCAACGCCGCATTGATCCAGAACCATCCCGATATCGCTTGGATGCGCATAATCCATCGTAAAACTCAAAACCCCGGCCTTATAATACAAATCCTCAGGCCCCAGTAACGTCAACCCGTCAATCTCCTGAATCAGCGGCGTTGCATACGCCAGCAAAGCCGCCTCATGCGCCGCCACATTCACCATCCCGGCCGCCGAGAGATAATCCACCGCCGCGCCAAGACCAATCACCTCGACAATCGCCGGCGTCCCGGCCTCAAACTTGTACGGCGCTTCACGATAAACCGTCTCATCAAGACGAACCCGCTCGATCATATCGCCTCCGCCCTGATAAGGCGGCATAGACTCAAGAATATCATGCTTCCCGTACAGCACACCAATACCGCTTGGCCCATAAAGCTTATGCCCGGTAAACACATAAAAATCCGCGTCCATAACGCGCACATCAACCGCCCGGTGCACAACCCCTTGCGACCCGTCCACCAGAATTTTTACGTCCGGGCAGGATTTCCGAGCCATCTCGATCATCGCCTCAACCGGATTGATCGTCCCCAGCCCGTTCGAAATCTGCGTAAACGCCAGCATCTTCGTGCGCGGCGAAAGCATCTCTTTAAACCCATCCATATCCAGCCGCCCATCCGCCATAATCGGCGCAGCCTTCAAAACAATCCCGATCTGATCCCGCAAAATCTGCCACGGCACAATATTGGCATGATGCTCCATCTGCGTAATCAGGATCTCGTCCCCCGCCCGCAAATACGTCCGCCCCCAGCTCTGCGCCACAAGGTTAATCCCTTCCGTCGCATTGCGGGTAAACACGATATTCTTCTCTTGGGCCCCGATAAACCGCGCCACCTTCCCGCGCGCTGCTTCAAAATCCGCCGTCAAATTCTGGGAAATCTCATACAGCCCGCGATGAATATTCGAATACCCCTCCCGGTAAACCCGGTCCATCGCCTCAATCACAACCGATGGCTTCTGCGCGCTCGCCGCACTATCCAGAAACGCCAAAGGCTTCCCATGCATCCGGTGTGCAAGAGCTGGAAAATCGCAGCGCCACGGCGACGCCCCGTCATCCGCAAAACTTACAACGCGCCCTTCAGCCATCCCTCAACCTTCTCGGAAACTTCGGCCCGAACACCCTCGTCCACAATTTTATCCACAACCTCATCCACAAAAGCCTGCATCAGCAAAAACCGTGCCTCCGCAGCATTCAGCCCCCGCGAACGCAAATAGAAAAGAGGCTCCTCATCAAGTTGCCCCGTCGTTGCCCCGTGCGAACATTTCACATCATCCGCATAAATCTCCAACTCCGGCTTGGTATCCATCTCCGCATCCGGCGAAAGTAAAATCGCATTCGAAAGCTGATACCCGTCCGTCTTCTGCGCGCCCTCATGCACATGCACCTTCCCCTGAAACACGCCGCGCGCCTTACCGTCCAGAACCGAGCGATAAAACTGATTCGAACGGCACCGCGCCGCCATATGCTCCATCAAAATCGTCGTATCGACATGCTGCGCCCCATTCAGGAGATTAATGCCGTTATAAGAACACTCACCATTCTCCCCCGACAGCACCGCATGCACATCATGCCGCACCAACGCACCGCCAATATTCAGCGTAAATCCGTTATAAACACTATCCCGGCCCATGCTCAGATGCGCCATATCCGTCAGCACCCCCTCTGAACCATCTTCCTGCAATCGAACATGGTTAAGAACCGCACCTCGGCCCAGCTCAATCTCACTCGCCATATTCTTCCAATACCGCCCGGCCCCGTTATGCCGCTCGATCAGGGTAAGTTGCGCCCCCTCCTCCAAAACGATCTTCAGCCGCGGATTTTGAAGAGCCCCATCAACACCCGTCCACACGATTTCCTCAAGATTTCCACCAGTCCATCCACTGTTTTTGTGGATAACTATCTCCCGCGGCGCCTCAACCGCATAAGAAGCCACATCCCCCACCGCCCGCGGCAAGTTCGTATATTTCCAGCGCTCCTCCGTAGGAGAAGGAAGATTTTGAACATCCAGCACGATCAAGCCGCCTCTCCCGTAAATCCGGCATACCCCTTCGCCTCAAGCTCAAGCGCCAACTCCGGCCCACCGGTACGCACAATCCGCCCACCCGCCAGAACATGCACCACATCCGGCTTGATATAATCCAGCAAACGCTGGTAATGCGTAATCACCAGAAACGAGCGCGTCCCGTCCCGCAAGGCATTCACCCCGTCTGCCACAACCTTCAGCGCATCAATATCCAGCCCGCTATCCGTCTCGTCCAGAACACAAAGCTTCGGCGCCAGCATCGCCATCTGCAAAATCTCATTACGCTTTTTCTCGCCGCCCGAAAACCCGGAATTGACACTGCGCTTCATCATATCGTCCGCGATACCAAGCTCCTTCGTCTTCGCCTTGATCAGCTTCAACAGCCCCAGCGCATCCAGTTCCTCTTCGCCTCTAGCCTTGCGCACAGCATTCACCGAAGCCTTCAAAAACGCGCTCATACTCACCCCCGGAATTTCAACCGGATACTGAAACGCCAGAAACAACCCCGCAGCCGCCCGTTCCTCCGGCTCCATCTCCATCAAATCCACGCCATCCAGAACAACAGACCCTTGCGTCACCTCGTATCCATCGCGCCCCGCCAGAACATAAGACAGCGTCGACTTCCCGGCCCCGTTCGGCCCCATAATCGCATGCACCTGCCCCGCCCCGATCGACAAATCCAGCCCCTTCAGGATCTCCTTCGGCCCTGCGTCCGTTTCAACACTCGCATGTAAATTTTTAATTTCAATCACGGCTTCAAATCCTCCAATTCATCCGGCCCAACCTTCTCCAGCATATAATCCGGCAAAGGCTTACGCTTGCCCGCAGCCTCAACGGAAGAAACCGGAGCCTTTTGCTCTCCGGCCTGCAACATTTTATGCGCCCCGATCCAAACCGAGACACCCGCCAGAACCGCAAGCGCAAAAACACCATAAACTACAAAACCATGTAAAACCCTGGCGTTGCGCATCTCTTCAGCCGGATCAGGATTATCATTCATCGCCGTCATCACGCACCTCCAACGCCTCCGCAAAATCCAGATCGCGCTGCGTAATCGCATTCCCCGCATCATGCGTCGTCAAACTCAGCGTCACCACATTGTACATATTAACGATCTGCGGATGATGGTTCTGCTCTTCCGCAACAGCCGCCACAAGCTTTATAAAATCGAACGCCTGCGTAAAATTCTTAAACTTGTACGTCGCAGTCATCTCACCACCAACCACACACCAATGCGGATGAGCCTCCAGCCAACGCCCCAGAATTTTCTCTTCAACCGGCTTCATGTTAGTCGTCCTTATTTCCTCGAAAATGGATCATTCATTTTCTTGCGCCGCTTCTTCTCTCGCCGCAAAAAATGATACCCGACCATGCCAAGCAAAATCATATAAAAGCCCGGAGAACTAATAAAATTCATCACATCCCCGCTGGCCGGATCAGCCTCCGGCGAATTCATAAACGCCCAAGCCATAAACGCTCCTCCCAGAGTCATCGCAATAGCAACAAGCTCAAGAACCGTTAAAATCAAAAATACACCAGGATTATTCATTTCCGCTCAACCTTCAGCACATGCCTTTGAAACAAAATGTATAAAATTTTTACAATGGCAAGAAAACAGACAATCCCGATAACGAGATAAGAAAAATTAACCAAGTCAAACAAAAACACCAAAAAGCTTGCTTGCTCTAGTTTCAGCCACGAAACAAGACCATCTAAATGAAAAACTTTATACATACCCGAATAAAGAAGGAATATTAGAGAAGTAAATACTGAAAAAAATGGTAATGACGCCAACAATGCCTTTATTTTCAAATCTTCTTTTTGTGAGAATAAAAATAAAAAAACCCCGACACATGAAAAATAAAATATAGCAACAACACCTAACGCCATATAGAGAAATACAACAAAAGGCTCTACTACATTGTTATAAGGATATAGGTTAAGTCCGAATTTCATGTCCAAATAGTCAAGAAATGTGACAAGAAAAAAAAGATGAAGAAGTAGAGAGCTCCAACCAAATAAAAAAAATTTATAACCAGACATCAGCCAACACTCCCCTCCAGCGAAATCCCGACCAGCTTCTGCGCCTCCACAGCAAACTCCATCGGCAGATGCTGCAATACCTCCCGCGCAAAACCGTTCACGATCAAGGCCACAGCCTCCTCGGCGCCAATCCCGCGCTGCTGGCAATAAAAGAGCTGATTTTCCGAAATTTTCGACGTCGTCGCCTCATGCTCCAAAGTCGCCGATTTATTCCGGCTCTCGATATAAGGCACCGTATGCGCCCCGCACGTCTCCCCGATCAGCAAACTGTCGCACTGCGTAAAATTCCGCGCGCCCTCCGCGCCCTTCATAATCTTTACTAACCCGCGATATGTATTATCGCTCCGACCGGCGCTGATCCCCTTGGAAATAATCCGGCTCTTCGTCCCCTTGCCGATATGGATCATCTTCGTGCCCGTATCCGCCTGCTGCCGCCCGTTGGTAATCGCCACAGAATAAAACTCACCCGACGAATAATCGCCTTTCAGGATACAAGACGGATATTTCCACGTCACAGCACTCCCGGTCTCAACCTGCGTCCAGCTGATCTTCGAATACGCCCCTTCGCAAAGCCCGCGCTTGGTCACAAAGTTATAAATCCCGCCTTTGCCCGTCTCCGCATCACCAGGATACCAATTTTGCACGGTCGAATACTTAATCTCCGCCCCCTCATGTGCGATCAACTCGACAATCGCCGCATGAAGCTGGTTCTCATCCCGCATCGGCGCCGTACATCCTTCAAGGTAAGACACATACGCCCCCTTGTCGGCAATAATCAACGTCCGCTCAAACTGCCCCGTATTCAGCTCATTAATCCGGAAATACGTCGAAAGCTCCATCGGACAACGCACCCCCGGAGGAATGTAAACAAAACTCCCGTCCGTAAACACCGCGCTATTCAAACAAGCATGCTTGTTATCCGCATAAGGCACCACCGACCCCAGATACTTTTTCACAAGCTCCGGATGCTCGCGGATCGCCTCGGAAATCGAGCAAAAAATCACCCCGTGCTTCTTCAATTCATCCTTAAACGTCGTCGCCACCGACACAGAGTCAAACACCGCGTCCACCGCCACCGGCGTCCGGTTCTGCACCCCAGCCAGAATTTCCTGCTCCCGCAAGGGAATCCCCAGCTTCGAATAGGTCTCTAAAATCTTCGGATCAACATCATCCAGGCTCTCAGGCCCGTCCCCGGCCTTCTTCGGCGCAGCGTAATAATACGCATCCTGATAATCAATCGGCGCAATCTCAAGCTTCGCCCAATCCGGCTCCGGCATCTCCAGCCAATGCCTGTACGCCTTCAATCGGCGCTCCAGCATCCACGCCGGCTCGTCCTTCTTCGCAGAGATAAAACGAATGATATCTTCGTTCAGCCCCTTTGGAGCCTTGTCACTTTCAATCTCTGTAACAAAACCCGCTTCATATTTTCCGGATAGCGCCTTGACCTGCGCTATTGTCTCTTCACTGACACCCATAACCCGAAGCAACCTTATTTGGAGCCAACATTTCAGCCAAAGTCATATCCGCCAAAGCCGACTTAATCACAGCATTAACCCCGTCCCAGCGCCCGCGCACACAACACGTCCCTTGCAAACGGCAATCATCAATATCCGCATCGACACAGGAGACAACAGCAACCGGACCATCAATCCCGGTAATAACCTCAAGAATACTGATATCCTCCGCAGCCCTATGAAGCTTGTACCCTCCGCCGGCACCACGTACAGAAACAACCAGATCCACAGCACTTAACATTTTCAAAGTCTTCGCCACCGTAGGTTCAGGCAGGCCAAGTAAACTAGAAAGCGACGCCGCGCTCATCAAATTCTCTGGCTCCTGCGCCATCGAACCAAGAACAACAACAGCATAATCTGCCATCTTAGAAATTTTGATCATGATAACCCGCGATAAAGTACAAATTTCGTCCCCTTTGTCTCACTTAAGGATTCTCTAATCAAGGGAAAAATACAATTTTCTTTAAAAATCAAAACCCTGAAAGATTATTTTGTCGCCGCAAAGCGAATATCCGGGTTCTTCTCTTCGGCGTCACTCAAATGCCAGGCATTGCGCGCCATAAAAACCGGATCCCCGTCATGATCGTTGGCAATCGCGCTCTGATTAGCATCGATAAACTTCTTCAGCTTCACCGCATCATCGCAAGTCAACCACCGCGCCGTATAAAGGCTCGTCTGCTCAAACTTCACAGGAATTTCATACTCGGTGCGAATACGGTCCTTCAGCACATCAAACTGCAACGGTCCAACCACGCCGACAACCCAGTCCGGACTGCCATAAGGCTTAAAAATCCGCGCCGCCCCTTCTTCCGCAAGCTGCTCCAGCGCCTTCCCCAGATGCTTGGCCTTAAGCGGATCTTCCGCCCGCGCCCGCTGCATATATTCCGGCGCAAAGCTCGGAATATCTGTAAACACAAGGTCCTCGCCTTCCGTCAAAGCATCCCCGATCCGAAGCCCCCCGTAATTCGGCAAGCCAATAATATCCCCCGGAAAAGCTTCCTCAGCCACCTCCCGGTCCTGTGCAAGGAAAAGCTGCGGCGAATGAATAACCTGCATCTTGCCCGAACGCACATGTTTCAGCTTCATCCCCTTCTTGAACTTCCCGCTACAAATCCGCGTAAAAGCAATCCGGTCTCTGTGCTTCGGGTCCATATTTGCCTGTATCTTGAAGACGAACGCACTCACCTTGCTTTCGTCTGGCTGCACCAAACGATCTTTTGTCTTTTGCGGCCGCGGCGCAGGCGCAAACTTCGCCAGCCCTTCCAGCAATTCCCGCACCCCGAAATTGTTCACCGCGCTCCCGAAAAACACAGGACTCATATGCCCCGCCAGATAAGCCTCTGGATCAAAAGCCGGAAACACCCCGCGCACCATCTCAACATCTTCACGTAATTTCGCCGCCTGCTCCGGCGGAAGCAACGCATCAATCTTGGGATCATCCAGCCCGGAACACTCGATACTCTCCCCCAGCGTCTCACCCTTGCTGCGCTCAAACAACACCAGCTTGTCCTCAAGCAGGTTATAACACCCCTTGAAATCTCGCCCCATCCCGATCGGCCAACTCGCCGGAACGACATCCAGAGCCAGCTTGCTTTCCACCTCATCCAGCAAATCAAACGGGTCCTGCCCGTCGCGGTCCATCTTGTTGATAAACGTAATAATCGGAATATCCCGCAAACGGCAAACTTCGAATAGCTTGAGCGTCTGCGTCTCAATCCCCTTCGCACAGTCCAGAACCATGATCGCGCTGTCCACCGCCGTCAATGTCCTGTACGTGTCCTCTGAAAAGTCCTCGTGCCCCGGCGTATCGAGCAAATTGTAAGTCATCCCGCCATGCTCGAACGTCATCACGGACGAGGCCACGGAAATCCCGCGCTCCTGCTCAACCTTCATCCAGTCAGACCGCGCCCTGCGGCGCTCGCCCTTCGCCTTCACCATCCCGGCAAGCTGAATCGCGCCCCCGAACAGAAGAAGCTTCTCGGTCAGAGTCGTCTTCCCCGCATCCGGGTGCGAGATAATACCAAACGTCCTGCGACTATCGATAATAGAAGTTAAATGAGACACAAAATTAAAAACCTAAAACGTGTCCTGTATTTTCTTACCGGCATGCTCAATATCTTGCCCTGCGCCTTCCAGCGTATTCGAACAACCGGCCGCAAAGCCGCAAAGAACAAACAGGCAAACAAGCATAGAAAGTTTTTTCATTTATAAAATCTCCTGATTAAACCGGGTTTCATTCAAAGAATTAAATTTCCTTCAAACGGATTATCCATGTTCCGGTCTTCAATTTCAATCACCCATAAATCGGGATCACGCGAAGCCGAACGCGCAATATAAGCATCAGCCTCCGCTTCGTCCACATGTTCTTTGCTTAAAGCATTCATCCACCCGAGCTTTCCATCAAACCCGCGCTGCTGGATCAAAAGACGGCACGCCCCCTCCAAACCATTAATTTTAAGCAAAATAACCCCGGAATTTTGTTCGCCGCGCTGTGGGATCGTATAGAAAATCCCGCGATCATTCAAAGGCCGAAGCTGTGCCTCAACCCACAAATGCACCGGCAACCGGGCCTCTTCTTCATCATCAGAAGGATCAAACATCAAAAAATATTAGGCCACATCAAGCCCAAAAGCGACAGGAATTTTCTTACCCGCCAACACTGCTATTAGGATCCCTATCGGGGTACAAGCTGATATCTACAGAATCGCCGCCTAGATCAACACTATCGACATATGCATTCGTAAAGCCCGCTGAACCGACACGCTCAGGACCGGGACCTGCATCACACGCCACACCATGATCCGTCGAACTTTCAAAGCTCAAGCCTAAATACCCACGCATTCTATTCAAAAATCCAACCATACCGCACACCCTCTCATCATTTTCAATAAAACCAATTATACACGAAAAGCGTATAATCATGCACTTTTTATACGCATAATCGTTATACGTTAAACGCATAACAAAAGAACAATTTTAATGAAAATGCCCGGCATGCACCCAGCGTTCAACGATCAAAGACGCATCGGCCTTTGAATCTTCCGGGTGATGATGACGATAAACAATCAACGCAGCCTCAAGAGCATTGCACTCCGGCTGCCCGGCCTCAATCAGACCGCTATACGCGCGCAAAACCGCCCCCTGGCATTTGCAGCGCCCGGGATCAAACGCCCCGTCAAATTTAAGATCATCACAGGACATAAAACGCACTAATCCTTTTTGATTTTTTTTCCGTAAAGCTCCAGCCGATGATCAATCAGCTCATACCCAAGATCACGCGCAATCTTGGCCTTCAGCTTCTCCAGCTCTTCATTCTGAAACTCGATAACCTTCCCGGTCTCAAGATCGACAAGATGATGGTGATGATCGACATTCACCTCATAACGGGAATACCCTTCCTGAAACTCATGCCGCATCACAAGATCAAGCTCGTCCAGCAAACTAAGAGTCCGGTAAACCGTCGCAATACTAATCGAGGAATCAATTTTCTTAGCCCGGTCATACACCTCTTCCACAGACGGATGATCCTGAGAGTCATCAAGGACTTTCAAAATAACACGCCGTTGCCCGGTCATCTTAAGCCCAGCCTCAGCACAACGCTGTTCAAGTTCCGACATAGGAGTATTCCCTTTGTAAGATAGAATAAAACGAATGCATCTTAACGGCAGAAGCCCTATGACGCAATACGCTTCACCCGATCCGCCGGGAAAGTCATGGAAACAGTCGTCCCCTCGCCATAAGAGGAATCAAGCTCAAGACGCCCGCCATGTAATTCGACCATAGCCTTCGCCAAAGGCAACCCAAGACCGGTCCCCTGCTCACGCGTCTCCCGCTGCTCAGGCTTGTCACTGACTTGCCCGAACGGCTCTAAGGCCTGCTGAATTTTTTCCTCACGAATACCGATACCATGATCGCTGACCTTTAAAATCATCGTCCCCTTTGGCCCCATCTCCCCAGAAACAGAAATCTCCCCCCCATTGGGCGAAAACTTGACCGCATTCGTCAGCAAATTAATAAACACCTGCCGCAACAACCTGTGATCCGCATACAAACACGGCAAATCATCCGGCACATTCATTGTAATCTCGATACCGCTGGCAAAAGTCTTGGAACTCATCATCCGCACGATAGAATCAAGCAGCTCCGCCATATGAACATCATCCTCATCAAGCTCAAGGCGCCCCGCCTCAATCTTCGACATATCCAGAACTTCGTTGATAATCTCGAGCAAGTGCCCGGCGCTCATATGAATATCCCCTAGATATTCCTCATACTTCGCACTTCCCACAGGCCCAAAGGTCCCCTTCAGCATCAATTCTGAAAACCCGATAATCGCATTGAGTGGCGTCCGCAGCTCATGGCTCATATTTGCCAAAAACGCCGACTTCGCGCGGTTAGCTATATCCGCCTGCTCTTTCGCATACCGCAAAGACTGCTCCATCTGCTTGCGCAAAGTAATATCCATCACCGTCGTGACAAGAAACTTCCGGCTCTGACTAAGCTCCAGTGTTGCAGAGGTATAAAGGACATTGGCAATACTGCCTTCTTTACGAATAAGCTTCAGCTCACCGGAACTTCGAACGCCCACACTGATATACTTCTTATGATTGATCCGCGCGCGCTCCCGCTCATCCTGAGTTACCAGTTCAACAAAATCGATATTAATCAACTCATCCCGCGTCCATCCATATGTCCGCACAAAACTGTCATTCACACGCACAATCCGGCCAGAATAATCAGTAACAATAATCCCGACCTCGCTCACATCAAAAACCGAAGTCAAAAGCGAAATAGCATCATCCCGCTCCCGCTGCAAAATCGACTGATCCCTGACATCCAGCTGCCCCAGAACATCAAGATAAAGAACACTCCCATCCTGATCCAAAATCGGACTGACCCAAAACCCGTAAACGCGCAAAGCCCCCGGTATCGTCGGCAAAGCTTGTATACTGGCAATTCTCTTTCGAGACAAACAAACCATAAAGGACTGACGAAAATGCCGAGCATTTTCAGAATCCATAAAATCATCAATAGCCTTGCCAACAACCTGCTCCACAGGCAGAGCAAAATACTTCAGCGCCATATCATTCGCACGTACGGCAATAAACTCCCCCTTTTTACCCTCCTTTATAATCAACCGAGGAATCGGCATGACCTTAAAAAGAGCATCGAGATCAAGTATGCTATCGTCTGGCATTAATTAGCCCTGGCCGTTGTCTTTAAGCCTTCACAGGTGGCTTTTGATCCTGAACATAACGCTGTAACGGACTCAGTTCAAAAAATTGCAGCACAGCATCAGAAACATGCGCTGTTTCTTTCAAATCTGCCCGCAAGTTTGTGATCAACTCTTCAACATTATCCCCACTGACAGGCTCGGCAATACAGCACGAAAGGCTAAGCGGCACCGCAATACCGTCAAGTTCAATCATAATATCCCTGCGCTCCAGCTCCTTACGCAAACGCTCCAGAGCGGAAATCCCCCCCGCAAGATCAGCCTGCTTTAAGCATAGAACAAATTCATCTCCACCAACATAATAAGCATCATCAAAGGAACGCAGGCTCAACTTGATCAATTCCGCAACAAGCTGGATATAACCATCAGCCTTCGTATTGCCAAATTGCGCCTGCATTTGTTCAAATTTATCAAGACGCGCCAGCGCCAGAGAAAACTTTTTCCCCTGACGAGCCAAACGATGCATCTCTCGCCCGATATCACGTAACATAAGGTTCTTATGACGAAGCCCTGTAAAGCTGTCATAGCCGCTATTTTCAAGAACGAAATCTTTCTCCAGACGTCGAATATGCTGATTAAATTCCTCGTACAGAGTCAAAAACGCAGTAAAAACAGAATAATCCGGAACACCGCCGCTTTTTCGGCCAGCATCCACAAGCTTTCCCGCAGATTTCACCATATCTTCATGCAAGGAAAAAAGCTTTTGCGTCAATTCCGGTTGAATTGACTTATCTGTCTGCGCGACAGCAAACCAAGCGGCAAAAACAGTAAGCGTATCCGCAACAGCAACCCCTCTTGTTTGCGAAGGATAAAAACTGCACCGGATCACATGCTGAAACCATTCAGAATGTTCATCCAGAACCGGCAGCAAAGCTGCCCACTTCTTTTCAGAATCATGGTACAAAGACATATTTTAAATGGCCCTTCCTGCAAATGCCGTCTCAATTTATACAGGAAAAACGTTAAGGAGGGCTAAAAAATTCGGAAAAATCAGTAGCCAAGCCACTCTTTTTCAAGCTGATCTAACGTCCCATCTACAACCGCCGCGCGCACCTCCCGCATCAGGAGATTAATCGTCGCAACATTGTGCTGCGCCAGAATTTGCGTCGCCAGAAGCTCGTTCGCCTTCAACAAATGATGAATATAAGCCTTGGAGTACTCCCGCGATGCCGCCACCGGAACCCGCTCATCCAAAGGAGAAGGATCATCGCGGTAACAGGCATTTTTAAGATTAATTGTCTCGCCTCTCCGCCCCTTCATAAACGCCGCGCCATGCCGGGCAAGACGTGTCGGAATAACACAGTCAAACGTATCGATCCCGAGCCGCACAAACGTAAAAACATCCTTGAGCTGCCCGATCCCGAGAAAATGCACAGGACGCTCTGGATGAATATAAGGCGCCGCCGATTCAACCACACCGCGCATCTCCTCATCGCTCCCACCCAGACACCCCCCGATCGCCGTCCCGAAAAACGGTCGATCCTTGGTATATTCCGCAGAAATCCGCCGCAAATCCCCATAAACCCCGCCCTGCACAATACCGTAAACAGCCTGCGCACCATCATCGTGCCGTGCAAACTCCGCCAGACACCGGTCCCCCCAGCGCATACTCATCTCCATTGATCGCGCCGTATAGTCCTTGTCCACGTGATAAGGCGTACACTCGTCAAACTGCATCAGCAAATCCGCGCCCAGCTTACGCTGGATCTCCATCGCCCCCTCCGGCGTCAGCTTGATTTTCCGCCCGTCCACATAAGACCGGAAAACACAGCCCTCCTCCGTAATCTGCATCAAATTCTGCTTGCCCGCATTCTCCTGCTTCCGGCTACCCTTGATTTCGTTCGCCATCGTACCCTCACCCAGCGAAAACACCTGAAACCCGCCGCTATCCGTCAGCATCGGCCCGTCCCAGTTCATAAATTTATGAAGCCCGCCCATCTGCGCAATCAAATCCGCCCCCGGCTGAAGCATCAGGTGATACGTATTGGAAAGGATAATATCCGTCTGCGCCTCCCGCATCTGCGCCGGAGAAAGGTTTTTAATACTCGCCTTCGTCCCGCAAAAAATATAATTCGGCGTCTCGATCACCCCGTGCGGAGTCTTAAGCCGCCCCAGCCGCGCCCGCGACTTTGGATCGCGGCACGTAATCTCAAACCCGAAATTCTGATACGAAAGCATATCCATCATAAGACCTGTCAAAAACAAAAACCCGCCGAAACTCGAGCGGGTTTTCTCATAACTTAAAAAACGTAAAACTTACGCAGCCTTCTCAGCTTTCAATTTTTCAATCTGAGCTTTGTAAGGACGCAGAGCAGGGTCAAGCTTCGTAGAAGCTGTGTTCGAAAGGTAAGCATCCAAACCACCTTTGTGCTCAACAGTCCGCAGACCAGCCACGCTCACGCGGATTTTGATCCAACGGCTCAGGATTTCGCTGTACAGGCTCGTATCCTGAATGTTCGGCAGGAAACGGCGTCTTGTTCTGTTCTGTGCGTGAGAGACATTGTTCCCAGTCATCACGTCTTTTCCGGTAATCATGCAACGACGGCTCATGGCCTTCTTCCTTATTCTTATTAATCTCAATAAAACGGTTGGCGCAAAATAAGGCAAAGCCACCGCCAAAGTCAAGAACTAAAAACACCCATAACAAGAAGAAAATTAAGCGGCAAAAACCGACGCAATCGTCTTCTGGATACTTTCCGCCGCTTCTTTCCGTGTTTCAAAGCCATGATGATCGCGGATCGGGCGACCAACAACAATATAATCAGCGCCGTTTTCAAACGCCTGCGCCACATCCACAGTCCGTTTCTGATCGTCATCATTCTGCACAGGACGCACACCCGGCGTAATAATCAAAATCTTCTGGCCAACCTCACCCCGAATCACAGGAGCCTCAAGCCCCGAGGAAATCACCCCGTCGCACCCCAGCGCCAAAGAACGCCGTGCCCGCGAGAGAACAAGATCAGCCACATCCACCTGAAACCCCAGATCATCAAGATCCCCGCGGTCCAGACTGGTCAGCGCCGTCACAGCCAAAATCTTCATCGCGCCCTTCTCGCGCGCCGCCGCTTCCATGATCGCATCATTCCCGTGCACCGTCGCAAAATGCGCCCCCGTACGCGCCAAATTCCGCACCGCCGAAGCCACAGTCTGCGGCACATCAAAAAACTTGAGATCGGCAAAAACCTTCTTGCCCTTGTCACGAACCAGCCAGTCAATCAACTCGATATACCCGCCCGCCATAAAAAGCTCGAGCCCGACCTTATAAAAGGAAACGCTGTCCCCAAGCTCTTCAACCAAAGCCCGCGCCTCTTCCGGCGTCGGAACGTCGAGAGCAAAAATCAAACGGTCATGCAGATCAATAGACTTATCAGATAACATGCCGCCAGTTACACCGGATACAGCCCCGCAAGTCAAGGCAGAAAAACGCTATAACGATGAAAAGAGATACGCCCCGCCAAGCGCCGCGATAAAATACAAATGCGCCACCGCGCTCATATAAAGCGCCCGCCGCAAATGCAGGTAATCAAGCTTCGCACTCGCCCCCTCCGGCCCGACCCATTTATTCTTGACCGTATCCCCCGACAAATCCTGCACCGGCCCGCCAAGACTAACCCCCAGCGGCCACGCCAGAGCCGCCAGCATAATGCCCCCTTGCGCATAAGGCACCTTCCCCCGCGCCTCCCGCCACACCGCAAGGCTTTTCTGCAAGCTCGCCGTTGGTGTCAAACCGCTTGCCGCCGTAAACAAAGCCCCGGCCAGCAGCGTCGGCACGATCCCCATAATCTTCTCAAGCGCAAGAACAATATCCGCAAAACCGCTCCCCGTCCCGCCCTTGCCAAACCGCCAGACCAGAGCCGCCAGCACAGAATAAACAAACACCAGCGGCAATCCGCCAACCAGATACCAGAACACAGGCGCAACCAACCCCCGGTCAAAAGAAACCGCAGCCACCCCCATCGCCGTCCTGACAATCCCGTAATCATCCGTAGAATTAAGATTAACCCGGCTGGTCCGCGAAATCGCATAAAAAACCCCGGTCGCCTTTCCCTCTTTCTCCAGCGTAAAATAAAGCCGGAGCAGCGCAAACCAGACACTCCCCGCGCTCAAACATAAACTCAAAAAAAGAATTTCAACCAATCCATACAAAGGAAAAAGCACAACCATGCTCTGACTGACCCGCCCCAGCAAATAAGCAAGAACCAGCGCAAAAACCAGAACCACAAACCCGCGCATCATCAAATCCGCCCGCCCGCGCCCCGGCTTGTCGAGCCGCTCCCCGAGCCGCCCGAACAAAACATCGTAAACCTGCCATAAAAAGGGATTGGCATTCCCGCCCAAAGGCCCCGTGACCATCCCGACCACAGCAACGACAAGAATCGCAATCATCGCATAAGGAATACGGTCCGGATTCATCAGATGCGCATGGAGTTGTGTATAAAGTTCGAACATAGTATAGTGGCGCTTCCTAACGCACGGCAAAATTCCGCGCGCCATCAGTGTAACGCTTTTTACTCCGATACCAAAGAGAAAGACGAGATATGCTCTATCATCTTTACGAACTCCAGCACGCCCTGCTGACTCCCGTCCGCCTGCAGGCTGAATTGATGCGCACCGTCTTTCAAAACCCCTATAACCCGCTATCTTACACCCACGCCGGGAGAACCCTTGGCGCCAGCGCCGAAATGCTCGAGCGCGTCACCCGCCGCTTCGGCCGCCCGCCCTTTGGTCTGGAAGAAACAGTGATCGACGGCAAAAAGATCGCTGTCGAAGAAGAAGTCATCGTCGAAAAACCCTTCTGTAACTTGCTGCACTTCAAACGCAAGACAAAGCGCAACGACCCGCAAATCCTGCTCGTCGCCCCGATGTCCGGCCACTACGCAACGCTTCTGCGCGGCACCGTAGCCGCCCTCCTGCCGCACCACGAAGTCTACGTGACCGACTGGGAAGACGCCCGCATGGTCCCTGCAAAGGCTGGCCGCTTCAACCTCGACGACTACATCACCTACCTGCGCGAATTCATGAGCCTCCTCGGCCCCGACACGCACATCATCGCCGTCTGCCAGCCCGCCGTCCCGGTTCTGGCCGCCGTCTCCCTGATGGCCTCGGACAAGGACCCCAACCAACCCTTAAGTATGATCCTGATGGGCGGCCCGATCGACACGCGCGTGTCCAAAACCGCCGTCACCGAACTGGCAGAAAACCGCCCGCTATCATGGTTCGAACAAACCGTCGTCCACGAAGTCCCGTTCTACTACCCCGGTGCCTTCCGCCGCGTCTACCCGGGCTTCCTCCAGCTCTCCGGCTTCATGTCCATGAATCTGGACCGCCACGTCGGCTCCTACATGAAATTCTTCCACCACCTCGTCACCGGCGACGGCAGCTCCGCCGAATCCCACCGGACCTTCTACAACGAATATCTTTCGGTCATGGACATCCCGGCGGAATTCTACCTCCAGACCGTCGAAACCGTTTTCATGCGCCACCTGCTGCCGCGCTATAAAATGAAATGGCGCGATCCGTACACGGACAAACTAATGGACGTCCGCCCGCAGGACATCGAACACACCGCCCTCCTCACCATCGAAGGCGAACTTGACGACATCTCCGCGAGAGGCCAGACCACCGCCGCCCACGAGCTATGCTACAACCTGCCCCAGCGCAAACAGTTCCACCACTTCCAGCTCAAAACCGGGCACTACGGCATTTTCAACGGCCGCAAATTCCGCACCGAAATCATGCCGCGCATCCGCAACTTCATCCGCAGCCTCGACCCCGGCAAAGACCCGGTCCCGGCCGCAGACTTCGAAATAGCCCCGGACCTGGCCCCCGAACGCTTCGATCATGACAAACACGGCATCATCGCCATCCGCCGCTGGCTCCGCGAAAACCAGCCGGAAAACGTCAAAGAAGCAAAATTGGAACATCCGCCGGAGCAAACCGCCGCCCTGAAAAAACGCGAAGAAGCGTCCAAGGCCAAATCCGCCGCACAAAAACCCGCCCCCAAAAAGGTGGAGACAAAAAAAGAAGTAGAAAAAGTCGCGGCAAAAGGACCGGCGAAACCGGCAGCCAAAAAATCCGCCGTCAAAACAACGGAAAAACCAAAAGCGAAAAAACCGCAAAAGGCAAAATAATGCAACCCCTCACCCACTTCACTAAAGCCTGATGGCTTAAGCTCCATTGCCCTCTCCCTTCAGGGAGAGGGAGGGGACCCGGCGGTAGCCGGGGAGGGTGAGGGGATATCTTGAACCTTATAACTTGAACCCTGAACCTGGTAACCCAAATGCCCATCGAAGACCTCGTCACCGTCAAGCGAAGCAAACGCGCGCGCCGCGTTGCTCTACGCCTTGACCCGGTCGAGCGCGTCATCAACCTCGTCGTCCCCGAAAGAATGCCGCTGCACAAGGCCTACCACTTCGCGCAAGACCACGAAGACTGGGTCCGCGAAACCCTTGCAAAACTGGAGCCCCCCATCGCATTCAAGAACGGAACCATCCTGCCCGTATTCGGGGATCATCTGACCCTCAGCATCGAAAACGCACCGGATCAAAAGCGGATCAAAATAAAAAAAGAAAATGATATCATACACATAACAACGGACCACACCGATCCATCAAACCGCATCCGCGCCTATCTGAAGCGTCTCGCCCGCGAAGGCCTCGCCGACATGGCCAGCGAAAAGGCCGAAAGCATTGGAAAAGCCATTTCATCCGTCACCGTCCGCGACACAAAAAGCCGCTGGGGAAGCTGCGCACAGGACGGCAGCTTGTCCTTCTCATGGCGCCTGATCTTCGCCCCCTACCCCGCCATAGATTACGTCGTCGCCCACGAAGTCGCCCACCTCGTGCACATGGATCACAGCCGCGCCTTCTGGACCCTCTGCCGCGACATCTCCCATGACTACATGGAAGGCAAATACTGGATGCAAAACCACGGCAACGAACTGATGCGCTACGGCTCCCAACAATAACCGCGCCGTGCCGCAGGTAAAAAATTATAAACCACAGAGGACACAAAGAAACACAGAGTATCCCGCGATTGAAAAACACCTCTGTGCAACTCTGCGTCCTCTGTGGTTAAAAACAATTGTGCCTATTCTTTCAAGCCATCCATATAGTCTAACGCCCCCTGCAAGATATGCTGCGCCGCGAGCTTATCGAGGATCCCCTTCTCCTTCGCCCGGCGTTTCTTAATATCCACAACTTCATCCACGAAATCTTCCACAGATGCTGTGGATAACCGCTCATCCCAAAGCGCAATCCAGGGATCATTTCCAAAATCATCCCCAAGCCGCAAAGCAAACTCCGCCGCAAAATCCCGCACCGATTGACACCGCGGCCCCTCGGACCCATCCATATTGAGCGGCAGACCAATCACAAATCCCCCGACCTCATACTCCCGGATCACGGCCTTCAAAGCCTCAACATCCCGCCCGAATTTCACCCGCACAACCGTCAATAAAGGCGTCGCAATAGAATGCCCCGGATCGCACACCGCAACCCCGATCGTCTTTTTCCCCACATCCAGCCCCATCAAGGCCTTACCCTTAGGGCTTTGCTGCGCTATATTCTTGAGGTAATCTATCGCCATAACCCTTGCACACTACCCGCCTCGATGCTAGAAGTCCAAGGGTTTACAACGCCATAAACGCAAAAAAAGAAGGCACCAGAAATATGTCCCTCGATAAAGACACGGTCAGAAAAGTTTCAAAACTCGCCCACATCCACATGGAAGACGCCGAGCTTGAGCGCATGGCCCCGCAGCTTTCCGGCATTCTCCACTGGATCGAACAACTCGAGCAGGTAAACACCGACAACGTCGAGCCCCTCGCCAACGTCGTCGACATCGCCCTGTCCCTTCGCGAAGACAAAGTCACCGACGGCGGCTACACCGAGAAAATTCTCGCCAACGCGCCGGAAGAAACGCAAGGCTACTTCGTCGTCCCCAAAGTCGTTGAGGAAAAAGAATGACACCCCCGGCCGATCAACAAAAAAAACTGGTCCAGACAATCCTCTTCCTGACCGGTTTCGCCTTTATCGCCGCTGGCGCCTTCGGCCTGATCAGCCCGCAGACCTTCGCCACGCTTTTTGATAACGACGCTGAAATCGCACAGATTTTTTCCGGCACCATAATCATGGCGGGAGTAGCAGACATCATCATTGCAAAATTAGTTATAAAACCACCGAAAGACAGACGATGAGCCAACTGAATAACCTCACCATTGCACAAGCCCTCAAAGGTCTTGAAAACAAGGAATTCTCAGCCAAAGACCTCGCGCAGGATCACATCAAGGCTATGCAGGACCACGAAGGCCTGAACGCCTACATCGTCGAAACCCCTGACCTCGCCCTGAAGCAGGCCGAGGACTCCGACAAACGCCGCGCCTCAAACAACGCCGGCAAACTCGACGGCATCCCGCTCGGCATCAAGG
>JAGRHC010000078.1 GCA_020445145.1 Alphaproteobacteria bacterium | reverse complement strand
ATCGCCGATCTGCATCACCGCATGCGCCGCACGCCCTATGATGCCAACCGCATGCTGGAGGTGATTTCCAAAATGTTCAATCTGGCCGAGATGTGGGGCTGGCGCGATGAGCACTCCAACCCGCGCCGCCATATCGCCAAATATCCCGAGCGCAAGCGGGAGCGGTATTTGACCCGGGAGGAGCTGCAGCGTCTACTCTCCACCCTTGATTATGCCGAAGGGATTCTGGATGGCAGGATTTTGGAGGGGCGTGAGGATCAAACCCCGCTGATCGTTCACCGCTCCGCCATCAATGCCTTTCGCCTGCTGGCCTTTACCGGCTGCCGCCTGATGGAGATCCAGACTCTGAAATGGAAATATATCGACCGCGAGCATCGCATCCTGCGCCTGCCCGATACCAAGACCGGAGCGCGCGCCGTGCCGGTCAGTCAGCATGTGATTGATCTTCTTACCGCTATCTGGAGCCACGCCGACACGCCGCAGGAAAATGAATTTGTTATTTACGGCACGCTGCCGCTTGCGCATCTCGCCGATCTGCAATCGCCCTGGCGGCGCATCCGCAAAGCAGCGGGGCTAGAGGATGTCCGCATCCACGATCTGCGCCACAGCTTTGCCTCATACGCCGTCTCCGCCGGGCATTCCTTGCCCATGATCGGTAAACTCCTCGGCCACACACAAGTGCAAACCACCGCCCGCTACGCGCATTTAATGACAGACCCAATGCATAAAGCAGCGGATGATATTGTGGGGAATATGTTGGGCGGGTGAGTTTAAGCCACCTTAAATTTTCTAACCACTTCAGGGAATATTAAAGGCAAGTTTTTATAAATTCTTTTGTATTGGGGGTTAGTAAAAAGATTCTGCCGAGAAATAATCATATACCCGGCTCTATCACCTTCTGGCATAGGTATGGATTCTGCTTGCATCTCAGGAACAGCATCTGCATACGGCTTTAGAAAATTCAAAATTTTCTTACTTTCAAGCGGGTAAGCATAGAATCGCTCCCCAAATAATGCTGTCCGTCTATTAATTGCCGAAACATGCCGCTTAGATGCCTTCAAACTAGCAGGTATTTCATTCCAAGACGCAAGAAGGCAATGATTTTTCCCAATTGGCAAAGTGACCTCTACATTAGGATGTCCAAGTCCAATACCCATGCCATGCAAATCGAAATCAGGATCAACAATCGCACATGGATTATCAGAAATTATGAAGTAATTATCATCAGAAGACTCTAGCAGGCACCAGTTCATGACAGATAAAAACTGCGCTACTCTGGGCAAAGCAACGAAAAACTGCATTGTAACTTGTGGCAAACAAATAGAGATATCAACCGTGCCATTATCAATCAGCTCGCTCATATTGTTACCAAACTGTTTCAAGCTGTCTGGCATTTCACCAAAATGTCCAGAATGATCCAAAACCTTTGCTGTTGTTCGAACCGTTTCTTTTAGGAATGTCTCTATGCCAGCCCTAATAACGGGTGTTCTTAAGAGCTGTACACCCCACATGCTGCAAAGCCATTCCCGTTCATCCTGGCTTATCTCATTACCAGCCAGCAGTTTTTTTATCGTAGCGCAGCCATTGCCTTCAAATTGCATTAACCAGTCTTCGACACTGTTGTGGTCGACTTCGCCACCCTCTTTTACAATCGAATGAAGTTTCTTTATTCGGAAGGCGTCCCCTGGGGATGACGGCTTAATCGTCTTTTCTTTTACGTCATAGTAATAGACACGCTTTTCTTCAATGCAGAAATTGCGCGTCAGTCCGCTTGGAACATAGTGATGACGTAATTTTTTACTCATAAATAAAGCCTTTTTATAATGACTGATTATAACTGGACTTCACAAAAAATCGAAGCCTTCATGCTGATGATGCAACCATCACGAAAGGAAGGTTTGATATGACCAGCCCCAATCTCTCCGCCGATATTGCTGAAATGCTGCTGGCCAAGGGCTATGCCGAGGCACCCAGCGACAATAAACAATGGCGCATTTTCTTTCAGCCCGCGAGCATGGACACGCGCTGGTTCGTGCATGAGGGCGGAAAAGTCCGGCGCGGCAAAAGCGTTCACAATTCCACCGCGATCACGCAGGAAGCCCGCCGCATGCTGGGGCGTTACTGGCTGGAAAAACGTGGCGGGAAGACTGCGCCGAAAATATCAGCACCACCAGCTCAGAACCGCGCCACAAAACCCACCCCAGCACCACAGCCGCAAACCGCCAAAGATAA
>JAGRHC010000015.1 GCA_020445145.1 Alphaproteobacteria bacterium | reverse complement strand
TGGGCGGCATGGGCGGCATGGGCTTCTAAGCCCGGCGCTTTATACACGGCACCAAACCAAATACAAAAACCCCCGCCAAATGTGCGGGGGTTTTTTATTTGAAAAGTATATTAGAAGGTCAGGTTACAGAAGTATTTTAAAGAACTAGCAGGGTTCCTTCGTAACATCAAAACCACTATCTCCGCCGTCTTTATTCATGCCATCTTTAGAAACTGGGCCAGGCTCCCGGCTATGATCGATTATGTTAACGTTGGAAGGCGCCGGTAGGTAAGGAGGACCCACGAACTCAACAGAAGCAGAAGACCTTGGCCAGTTCTGCGTATCAAACACAACATCTCTGGAGAGCTCTTCTTGATAAAACACATCAACGCCATTTTGAGCATAAAATCTTAAAACACCCTCATGGTTAGTATCGCGCGTATCGAGATAAACAATCCCTTTTCCTTTTTCAAAAAGCGTTTTCATAAGCCTTTGAAGAAAGTAATTGCCATATCCCTGATTTGTAAATTCATCAAACAAACCGATTTTATAAATCTCAACAGGGGAGTAACCATCTGGAAGACCTTTCTGTTGTCTATAGGTCTCAATAGCCTGAGGCTTCATGATCCCTTTTTCCAAAGGCTGTTGCTCATGATTATTATCGATTCTGGTCACAAGGGCAAAGCCGGCTTGTTTCCCGTCTATGGCAAAAACATACAAACAAGTTCCAGGACGCTCCACAAATGCTCTTACGGCATCCATATTGTCTTTTTGATATTTTTTCCTTTTATCCCAACCGTATTTTCCACCAACACGCTGAAGATAATAAAGAAAATCCTCTGCCTTTGGCTCGAGAACCTGGCTCAGTTGTAAGTGACTGCCAGGATACTGGTTATTCGGACTAGTTAAGGCTGGATACATCCCGCCTTCTAGATTTCTATAAAAGGCTTGCGCGTCGATTGCCAAATGATACTTAACAAAGGTCGGTTCTAGAAACGGCCTCTGTTTAAAACTGGTAGATATCGCCGATGCCAAATCCGGCATCGCCCCAGGACCGCTTGAAGGTTTATTCATTTTTCTTCCTTAAAAGGACTTTTTTTCGGGCCTTATAGCCACGTTTTCCCATGCGATGTTAAATAGTACGCGAAAGCTATCTGAGAACTCCGCGTAGTCCAATATGTAAATTGTAACATCGTTATCATTAAAATTTAGAAATGCCAACTTATTTCCATAGGCATAGACAGTTTTTTCGTTAAATAAGTGTTCTGGGAACCAACGATACTCAGAAAAGCCTGTAGCAATAAGATTCTTCTCACCGTTCCTGACGATAATTTTCAGGAAATTTGTCCTTTTTAAAGCGCGCATTCTGGCAGCATGCATGTCATACCATTCAGGCCCTAGAATATTGATAAAAACATCAGGCACACCATTAAAGAGGCAAATATTATTATCGCCTGCCTTGGCAGCTTCATAAACTTCGTTCATCAACTGACGGAATCCTTGAGACCCCTTGAGTGTCCGTACTTCGCCAGTCCGTTTTTTGACACCGGTTTCACCGATAAACTCAACATCTGCCTTATCAAAAGCAGCGACAATCTTTTCTATTGTACTGGAATTGGGATGGTTCGTGCCGTTTTCAATACGCGCAACACCAGTTTGAGACAGGCCAGCCTCCTCAGCCAGTTCTCCCTGACTCCAGCCTATAAGGGCGCGCGCAGCGCGTATCTGCTCAATCGTTGGCATATTATAAATACTCAATTTCCAAAAAATTTTCCCACATTAAGGCAAGCTTATATACTTTATATGGCAAAAAGTCTAGTAAAACTATCAGGGGCGCACATAAAATATATTAAAGTACAAAAAAAATGTATTTTTATATTGACACTTACGAAAAATACAGGTAAAAATCATAGGTAAGAAAGTTAGAGATTATTTATAGCAACAAAAGAATATAAATATTCTGTAACATTTTACATGACCCCCACACACATGTAATGACAACAAATCGGCCCTTCCCCAGGGCCGATTTTCTTTTTCGTCAATGAGATAGAGCTGAGGAAAGAACCGGTGTCTGGCGCGTGAGCGTTATTTTACGCAAATGACCGGCCAGAAAAACGCTGTTAAACAGGGCCGGCACAAAGCAAAGAACCATCAAGGAGGAACTCAAAAAACAAAATCCGGCAAGCGCGGCATAGACTCTGAGACGCATAACATCATCATCCAGCTTTGCAGTAAGCACAAAGAATGTTCCAAGTGCGGCAAAGCAATCAAGTATCGCATCTTGCGCATAAAACAGCATCAAGGCACCGCAAAGCGGATAAAGGGTATATATAAGTCTGCGTCGTAATGAAGATGAAAAACCGGTAAGCGCAATCGCTGTGGCAATCACGCCAACTCCATTACTGATCAGAAGCGTCTCATGCCCGAGCAGAGCCCATTGCAGACAAAAAATTAAATACGCTGAAATTTCCAGACCAAGGATATATTGCCGGGACGAAAAATGAGGGGAGGCACAGTAAAGCAGGTATCCCGCTAGCCCGATTGTTTGTGCTATAATAAACACGCTCATGCTTGCCCCTATGTTTTAGTTATGGATAAAGAATAGGGGAGAGTCGTTAAAATATAATGAAAACAAGATGTTAGCTGAATTTAATAGGTATATTAATACTCATTTTTAGTACTTTTAGTTGGCTTAAAGGAAAATGGAAAATAAAAAATCAGAATCCCCTGTAAACGCGAAAAGCAAAAAGCCTGTGCGCTCTCCTACCTCCGATGTTGCAGGGATACTGGTGATGGCGGTGGCGATGGCGGTGCTGGCCGGTGTCGGTACATTGGCTTGGTTTAAGTACTTCGCTCCCGTAAATCAGGCTACGCCCGCAGGGCAGAACGATACTGTAGCAACGTGCCCGGATTGCGCAAAGCCGCCGCCGCCACAAAAAACCATCCTCCCGCAGGAGCAAACAAAACTTGTTAATCCTGGGCAAGAAAGCTTTTCAGGACTGTGGAAAACGAAGGCAGGCGGAAGAACTGCTTTTATTGTTTTTACAAAGAACCTGTTCCGCATCACACTGTTAGATGACGAAAAGGGAAATCTGCGCAGGTATTCAAGCGGTAACTTTACCTACGAGCCGCAAACCGGAATACTGCATTTGATGCCGTCGCGCCATATGCCGGCCCCGAAAGCATCGCCAGATATCACATATGATATTCTAACCTTGCGCGCCTTTGATATCACGGCGCGGCAAGAGTCAGGAAAGCCTGCCATTTATTGGCTGGCCACAAACGATCAGATTCTGCTTAAGCGGGTACATCCATTATTCTTCTATTCAGGAGACGGGCAGATCCCTGTCTTAAAATGGGAGAAAACAGAATCACCCAAAAAACCAGATAAACCGCCAGCGCCAACATCTGCACAGCCAGCAGTACAGGCACCGGCTCAGCCTCCTGCCTCTGGGCAGCCATAAATGCCGGAGCTCCCTGAGGTCGAAACCGTGCGATCGGGCCTCGCGCAAGCCATCGAGGGTAAAAAGATAAGCGCTGTCAAAATCCACCGCCGTGATCTGCGCATTCCGGTTCCCGCCAGCTTTGAAAAGGATGCATCAGGCCGAAAGATTGACCACCTGATCCGCCGCGGAAAATACATCCTCTTTTTCCTCGATGGCCCGAAGGCGCTGGCCCTGCATCTCGGAATGTCCGGCCGCATTCGCATCGAAAAGCCGGGAGAAACGAAGACACCGGAAAAGCATGACCATGCGATTCTCTATATAGAGGACGGCACGCAGATCATATTCCATGATCCAAGACGTTTCGGACTTTTGACATCCATTGAGCAAAACAACTGGGAAGAGGCCGGTTTCTTCAAACATATGGGCCCGGAACCACTGGGGAATTGGGGGGCAGAACCGCTTGCCGCTTCTATAAAGTCGCGTAAAGCACCGATCAAGCAGGCACTTCTCGATCAATCCGTCGTGGCTGGGCTGGGCAACATATATGTGTGCGAAGCCCTCTACCGCGCGCATATCGACCCTCGCCGCCCGGCAGACAGCCTGACCAAAAAGGAATGCGCAGCGTTAGGCGCCCATGTAAAAGACGTTCTGATCGAAGCCATCAAGGCCGGGGGCAGCAGCCTGAAAGACTATCGCCAGACCGACGGCGCGTTAGGCTATTTCCAGCACGGCTTTCGCGTTTATGACCGCGCGGGCCAAAGTTGCCCGGAAAAAAACTGCAAGGGAGAAATTATCCGCATTGTTCAAAGTGGCCGCTCCACCTTCTATTGTCCCGTTTGCCAGAAATAGGATAGAATAAACACTTATTGGAAAGGCAAGCGCCCATGCGTCGTAAAACAGCATTTTCAGTTCTGGCTGCCGCCGCGATTTTAAGCGCAGGGATGCCGCTTGTGACGGTAAACGCCGGAACGCCCCCAAATGCACCAGAGCAGGTGGGCATCCCAAAATTCTTTCTGTCCCTTCAGGATATTCCGTTAATGCCCGGTCTTGAAGAGCTGCCTGCCGAAACCTTGTCCTTTGATAAGCCCGAGGGCAGGATCATCGAAACAATCGCCTTGATGGACGCGCGGCTTCAGCGCGGGCAGGTTCTGTCCTATTATCGCACCGCTTTGCCGCAGTTCGGATGGGGGAAGAGCGGAGAAAACAGCTTCTACCGTAAGGATGAGTCGCTCGAAATCTCCTTTGATAAGCGCGAGTCCGGCAACATTGTGAAATTCATGATTCGCCCGCTTTTATAAGGCTCCGATTCGCCTGTATTTTTTTCTTCCCCAAAAAATCACGAATCACTTGACAAACCCCTGCCAGCGCGCGTATTACTCTTCGCAATCCGACATCGGGTTATATGGTTTCGTGGATTTGCACAGTAAGTCCACAAGAAAAGATCGGGGCAGGCATATTTTCCTGTGGAGATTTTTTCGTATAAAGAGAAGATTTTAAAAAACTGAAAAGGTTTAAAGAATGGCAAATCATGCATCTGCAAAAAAGCGTGTTCGTCGCAACGATAAGCGCAAATTGATCAACACGGCACGCAAAAGCCGTATCCGCACCTTCCTCAAGAAGGTCGAGTTGGCGATTGCTGCTGGCGATGCAACACAAGCACAGCAAGCTTTGCAGTCAGTTCAACCTGAACTTCAACGGGCCGTTTCCAAAGGTCTGTGGCACAAGAATACAGCCGCTCGCAAGCTCTCTCGCTTGTCCGCGCGCGTGAAGGCTATCTAAGGGTTCGCAATAGCGAGCAGCTCCAGGCGAAAAACGCCTAAAACCCTGAAAATTATGATGATTTTACCCCGGCGTTAAACGCGCCGGGCTATAGTCACGTGAGTATTGAAGTGCGGCGCACAAAAATTTCTTTTTTTCATGTTCCTGCCTTGTTCTTATTGCCTGTTGCCAAAATTTTAGTGTACTCTTACTTCATCGCCGACAGATAGAACGTGTGTTTCAAAAACTGGCAGCGTTGGTATCAAAATGCAAAAGATTTGGGGGATTGCTGTTCCGCTAATCATTTTGTGTTGTACCGTGTACCGGCTAAACGCCGGGTGGGGAGGATCGCCAAAACAGGGGGCTATACACAGTCATACAGGTTTTGGGGAAGCTCAATTTATCAGATATGCGTATAACGCCTGCAGATAGATAACGTATCTGCATCGGGTGTTTGTTACTAAATTTTATGCTTTGCAAACCTGTGTGTGTGGTTTGCAACGGGGAACTTTTGCCTCGAAACATAAGGCAATGCGCTGCGTACGCTAAAGAAACTGTTTTATATGTAACCAATAAAGAAAGTGGAGAAGAGAAAAGAAATGTCCGAAGCTGTAGGTAAAACCACTATACAAACAAAACAAAGTAACCTGAATCTTGAAGACGCTCCGCTTGAACCGACTCCTGAAATCCAGGCTGTCTGGAACAATGTACACCAGGAAATGCGCCAGGAATTTGGCGAGGCCATTTTCCGCAGCTGGCTGAAGCCTTTGATGCTCCGTGCATATTATCACGGCACCATGGAAGTTTCTGTGCCGACCCGGTTTATGCGCGACTGGATTCACACACACTACGCAGAACGCATTAGCCAGATGTGCGCGCAGTCAAACCCTGAGATCAAGCGTGTTCAGATCGTTGTCGTGCAAAGCGCACCCATCGACTCCGGCGCCGCAGAAACGACAGCTTCTTCTGCCGCTCAGGAAAAGGCGAACCAGAACATCCGTGAGGAAGTTGCGTCTATTTCCTCTCCGCTCGACCCGCGCTTTACCTTCGAAAGCTTCGTCGTCGGCAAGCCGAACGCTTTGGCCCACGCGGCTGCCCGCCGCGTCGTCGAAAGCGCCAGCGTGCCGTTCAACCCGCTCTTTCTCTATGGCGGTGTTGGTCTCGGGAAAACCCACCTGATGCATGCCATCGCCCACGCGATGAACGAAAGCTGGCCGGATAAGACGGTGATGTATCTCTCTGCCGAGAAATTCATGTACCAGTTCGTGAAAGCCCTGCGCGCCAACGAAACCATGAACTTCAAGGAGCAGTTCCGCTCGGTTGATGTCCTGATGATCGACGACATCCAGTTCATCTCCGGCAAGGAATCCACGCAGGAAGAGTTCTTCCATACTT
The DNA here is from genome assembly GCA_020445145.1 of Alphaproteobacteria bacterium. GTDB lineage: Bacteria > Pseudomonadota > Alphaproteobacteria > Micavibrionales > Micavibrionaceae > JAGRHC01. Next base: position 6,978 of record JAGRHC010000015.1, on the reverse strand, counting down.
TCAATGCACTGGTTGACCAGAACAAGCAGATCATCATCTCCGCGGACAAGGCGCCAAGCGACCTCAGCGGCCTGGATGAACGCCTGCGCTCTCGCCTCGCATGGGGGCTGGTTGCCGACATTCACCCGAGCACCTACGAGCTGCGCCTTGGTATCCTCCAGTCCAAACGCGAAAAACTCGGGGCCGATGTACCGGAAAGCGTGCTGGAATTCCTCGCACTCAAGGTCACATCCAACATCCGTGAACTCGAAGGCGCCCTGAACCGCATCGTCGCTCACGCCGACGTCGCCAAGCAGGAAATTACCCTCGAATCCACGCAGGAAGTTCTGCAGGACTTGCTCCGCGCTCACGACCGCCGGATCACCATTGATGAGATCCAGCGCAAAGTAGCCGAGCACTATAACCTGCGTCTGTCGGACATGCACTCCGCGCGCCGCGCCCGCAATGTCGCGCGCCCGCGTCAGGTCGCGATGTACCTCGCCAAGACCCTGACCGCCCGCTCTCTGCCCGAGATCGGTCGCAAATTCGGAGGCCGCGATCACACCACCGTGATGCACGCCATCCGCAAGGTCGAGGAACTGATGAGCGACGACGCCCAGATCGCACAGGATGTCGAAGTCGTCCGCCGCGCCCTCACCGGCTAGGCAACCGAGGCCGCGCCGCTTGGAAAAGAAAAAATATATAAGGCGCGTTCTATAGAAGGATGCGCCTTTTACTTTTCCAAGACCAGATCAGCAACATATAGTAATTTAAAATAATTATTTTAAATTACTATAGTTCGAAACATCCCTGCCAATGCCCATTGAAGCAAGCACGATAAAAAAATATATCAGTACCCGTGTAAGACGGCGCATTTAAAAGACTTGCGGATAACGCCGGCGCACCGCCTCAATATCCGCCAGTACATCGGCCGGAAGTTTGAGGTTGATCGAGGCAATATTGCTCTTGAGCTGTTCCATACTGGTTGCGCCGATAATGTTGGCGCAAACAAAAGGCTGCGCGTTCACAAACGCCAGCGCCATCTGGCAGACATCCAGCCCGTACTTGGCAGCAATGCCCATATAAGCCTTCACAGCCTCCTCGGCCTCCGGCGTATCACGGAAAAGCTTGCGCTCATCAAGGCTCCAGCGCGTCCCTGCGGGGCGTGCGCCGCCAAGATATTTCCCGCTGATCATGCCCCCGCCCAAGGGAGACCATGCAAGCAAGCCAATATCCTCATGCAGGGAAATTTCCTGTAAGTCTGGCTCAAACATCCGGCAAACAAGGCTATATTCATTCTGGATCGAGGCCATGCGCGGTAAACTGTGCTGCGCGGAAAGTTGAAGCCATTTCATGGTTCCCCACGCCGTCTCGTTGGACAACCCGACTGCGCGGATTTTGCCGGCCCGGACAAACTCGCCAAGCGTTTCGAGAACCTCGATAAAATTAGCTTCAGCCGCCTTCGGATCAAACTTTGGCATATACGCCCAGCTTTGACCGAAATGATAGGACCCGCGGTTCGGCCAGTGAAGCTGGTACAGATCGATATAATCCGTCTGCAGGCGCTTCAGGCTGGCCTCCAGCGCGAGCGCGATATTCTTGCGGTCGATCAGGCTTTTCCCCTCGCGAATCCAGCCAATCCCCGGCCCGACAATCTTGGACGCCAGAACAATTTTGTCCCGGTTCCCGGTTTTCTGGAACCATGTCCCGATAATCGTTTCTGTCTTGCCGTAAGTCTCCGGTGTCGGCGGCACGGCGTACATTTCGGCGGTATCAAAGAAATGAACGCCCTGCGAGAGTGCATAATCCATCTGCGCATGGCCCTCAGCCTCGGTATTCTGGCGCCCCCATGTCATGGTACCGAGACAAACCCGGCTGACCTCAATATCTGTTCCGCCAAGTTTATTATAAATCATGATGATACCCTGTCTCTAGCGCCGCCCTGTCGGGAATATCTGCATCCTGAACATATCGCTATTAAATTTCAACCCCTCGAGACTATCTGGAAGGCGCCTGGGGTAATTAAAGCCAGGAGGGTTGCTTGCAAGATAAGGGAGCGCAATATTGAAAAGCGTAACCTTTTCGGCATTAACCTCAAGCTTATTGCGTTCAGCTCTAAGCATAATTGTTCCGCCTCCGTTTGGATTAGGACCAAAATAACACTGGAAAGATTCCATGCGGTAGTCGCCAAACGGGTCGGTATGGGCAAACCATAACTTTATGCTGTTATCACGCAACGCAATAACCTCACTCACGCGCATGGTATCAGGATAAAATAAATTAAGCTCAAGGAAGGTCCGGCAAATATCGTAAGTTACGCCAGCCTGAATGGGTTTAAAACCCCAGTAAAGGATATACCCGAACAAAAGAACGGCAACTGTAATCATCGAACGCTTAAAGTTTTTCTTTTTTTGCTTAAGTTTTCTTTCGCGCAACTTGTCGGCGAGGCTAGGGCCGGTATCTTCCTCGTCTTCCTCAAGAATTGTCTGCTTTAGAATTTCTTCTTCGTCTGTGGTCATTGTCCAATCGCATTCAACTTGATTCTTTTTAGGCCTTCTTTTTCATGAATACTTTTACTTTCCTCGACCATCTCATGAACGATTTCCTCAATCACCCCACTAATCATAGCCTGACGTGAATTTCCACCTTCGCTGTTGGCAAGAACACGGCGGCGAATTTCACTGCGCGCGCTGCCGCCCGGATAAGAGGCGGCCAGCATTTGACGTGCACGGCCTGCACCGATTAGAGAGTAAAGACGGTTGCGGATGGCCACGTCCTCGGCCGAAGTGGACAACGCCCATAATTCAATCGGGCCAAGCGTGTTATAGAGATGCTGCTCGTAACGACCGTCGGTTGTTCCCAGCACAAGCAGACACGGCGCGCCGATTGATTTCGGGCCGGTGAGTTTATGGCGGATCACATTGCGCGCAGTATCGGATAGGCCAAAACGGTCCTGCACATCATCAACGGCCTTATCGGAAATGGCCGTACCGAGCACCCAGACGCCGGTGGCCAGATCGACCATGTCTTTGCTGAAGTCATCGAGCAGCTGTGAGGTTAGAACAATCTGCACGCCGCGCTTGCGTCCCTCACGCACGTCGCGGATAATCTGCGCGCGCACGGAGAAGGAATTGCTGGTGCGGTGGAATTCGTCATAGCACAGGCGCTTCGGGCTTTCCGCCACTTCCTGCAGACGGATCTCGTGATATTCCTGATATTTCTTCGGCACGTGCTGAACGGCCTCTTTGCCCATCCACCATGACCGCACCAGCGCGTGACGCGCCAGCATATACATGATGGAGGTTTGGCGGTCGGCGGTTTCATCGCCTTGCGGCGCGACATCCATCAGATCAAGCGAGCAAATCCGCGCATCGGCAATGTCGAACTGCGTGACCGAGGAGAGGATCGGGAATTCACGAATGGCCGATGTGACCATACGCTCAAACGCGCCGATAATCGTCTCGGAGCTAAAGCCGACAGCGGTCTCTTCCAGCAAAGAGCGGATTTGCGGACGGCGCGAAGCGGTAATAGAATCATTCAAGGTCGGCACGGCGTGACGTTGTGCGAGGTTGGCAATGTGATATTGCTCCAGCTCGAACATCTTATCGACGATATCCCACCAATACGGATCGGACGGCAAATGCACGTTGAATTTTTGCAGCGCCTCATCCACGTCCGATTCAAGGCGCGGCAGATAAGGGCGCGCCTCGGCATTGGCGGCTTTATCATCGCGCCAGCGATACATCTCATCCACCACAAGACCGCAAAGCTGCTGCATGCCGTCATAAGGCTTATCATAGCCCGGCGGGGTGCAGAGCAAAGTCAGAAGCTCGACGAGGAAGCTGCGCTCATCAGGTAGCGGCGCGCGGCAACCAAGCTGCGTATCAAACGGGTTAATCGCGTATTGGTGTGCCATCTGGAGACGATAATAAGAGGCTTCATGCTGGCGGCGCAGTGGCAAGGCTTCCTTGATCAGAGAGACAAGCCCGGAAGAGGAGGGCCCGATATCAATAATCGCTACATACGGCAGTTTGCTTAAACCCGGAGACAAACAAGTCCCAAGGTTCAAGGTGTTCATCAAAACCGATTTACCGGCGCCGGGTTGCGCGAAAATAAGATCAAACCACGTGGTCGTCAGATTCGTCCCGGTTTGGTATGGCCACATTTTCCCATCTGGCGTCCGGAAAAGCATGGCGCCCTTCTCAAACGGACTGGAGGGCCGCTGCCAGGGAAGGAGTTTCATAATTTCAACCATCGGCGCAACACCAGATGGTGCCGTCGAACCGCAATGAATCCCCATAGCAGAAGACATCACGCAATCAAGCGGGTCGCCGGAAAACTCGTTAACCTGACAATAGCCCCAACTTTCAATAGCCTGCAGCAAGGTGGAAAGTCTGTCGAGAATCTGGTCCTTTTCACTGATTTGGCACCACGTCGCAAACGAAAATCTGACCTTAACAACAGGCTCCTTGCGTGCGAGTGCTTGAAGGGCTTCAAGTGAGTATTTGATCTGCTTATTGGCTGCGTTGGTCGGCCCCATAAGGGTCGCTCCAAATGCGCGGAACGCAACAGCTTCAGCGCCACCCCCTTCAATCAGGAAAGATATGCGGAATGGGATATCTGCTTCGACAAGACGGTTCAGCAAGATAGGAAACGGCAAAGAATCCATCGGCCCCATCGTCATATCTCCGGCAGCCCAGAGAATATTACCAATTCGAACCACGGATTTACCGAGAACCTTTGCATCGGCAGCTGTAATTTGGTTGGCAAGACTCGGCCACAAGATATCGGACATATCAACGGTGCTTTTGGGAGCCCGCGGCGGGATAGGGTCGCCAGGAAGGCATGGGCGCCAGTTTTCATTCGCTCTGTCAGGGAAAAGGTTGCTCCGAACCGCTGTCAAGGCCTCATGAACTTCCATCAAGTTGGCTTCAATCCCAAGCTCGTCCAATGCCGAAACCATCGCGGCCAAAAGGCTTTTGTGACGCGTCCTCAAGGGGTCGAGAATGCCGAGCGGATACTGGGCATCTGGAGCGTTAACCCAGTTCTTGGCTTCCTCACGGGCATCAAGACCTGCCCGTTTTTGTTCTTGTTTTGACAGGCAGGATGGCCGCGTCCACAGAACAAAATAAGCCTCCTCATGGGTCATAAACCGCTCAAGGTTTTTAACCCTTTCACCAAACAGATCGTCAATCTCCATCCCGATCGCTTGAGCAGAGACCCGGCTGGGCTTGATTTGCATCTCAAGCTGCTGACGGATCCGGCCCGGATCGCGCGTATAATAAATCTGCATAGCATGACCGTGACGGTCAAATCGCGCACCAATTTTCAAGGTTGAATTGGTAACGATCGTCTCATATTCATCATCACCGATAATCTGCTTGCTGCCCTCGATTTTGATATAAGAAACAAGAGAACCATCAGAGGCAACCAGCGTGTGCTTGCTCTCAAGTGTTTCAAGCCGAATAAAGGATGAAACAGAGAGTTTCAAAGACTTTTGCAAGGGGACCAGAAATCTGTCAATAATCTTCATGAGAGTCTAAAAGCTTCTTTTGGGTCTGGTTTGAGCACGATGCAACACCCCCGTAAAAACGGGTGCGACCTATACTATATCCCAGTTGAGCGAAACGGTATAGAACAGTTGTAAAAAATGTTGAAATTTCACAAGAAAATGTCAGGCAGCACTTTGTATCTGATGGTAAACATTAAACCACTGCTGCGGAGGTTTGCCACCGAACGGGCCGTCTTTTGAGCGCCAATACGCAAGAATCTGCGGAAACTGGTTAAACTCCAGATCTGCTTCTTTGATAATACGACGATCTAGAGGAAAAAGTCTGATCCCATCCAGCTTGTCGCCGCGACCCGAATAGTGCGAGTCACTCAAATAGTCTTTCAAAACCATCGAGAGGATATAAGGATCATCTGTGCCAATCCGTGAGCGAACAACTTCGCGGCGCTTCATAAGGGCATCAAGAGACGTTCGTGCAGACTCGGCCATCGGCCCTTGAGAGATGCGGGCAACATAAACGGCACGGGCAATATGATTAAGATCTGTTTGCTCAATTTCTGGAAGCCACAACAAAACGCCTGAGCGCATCGTGCTAACAAGATCGAGATGAAAACATTGGTGGCAAAAAATACAGGCTGTCGCAAGATTATCTTCAGAGAAATCCTGAACGTCACCGTTGAGGTGTAAAAGTTCCTGATATTTTTTAGCTTTAAAATCACAGCAGCGACAGGTGTGATCGTCGCGCTCAAAAATCTTTTGTCTGAGTTCCTTCAAAAAACCATCGGAACCATCAGAAGAGGTGGAGCCGGGTTGACCGGCTCCACTCTTTTTCTTTTTTGCATTCCCAAGAGATCTGGAAATCCCGAGCGAAATGGATACACGATCCATTTTCTCTCCTCCTGACTAGAGAGTAGAGAAGCTGACGGAGTTCAGAGATCTGCCCATAACAGCTGTACCTTGAGCGAAGCCGGTATCAATCAAGTCACCCATTGCTTCGGTGATGATTGGCAAAGCGAACAGAGCGCCACCAACTGCAAGACGGATCGCGCCATCTTTCAGAGGTGTCTGAGTTGGGTTTTCTACGTGGTCTTTAATTTTCATCACGCCGAGGACAGCCAGCAGAACGCCGAACATGTATGAAAGGGCGGTGATAAGACCAGGCAATGTGCTCATACCTGTGGTGATGTTGGCAGCGATAGAACCGAAGTTGTTCATCGCGTGTGCTGAACCGGTTGAACCGATAAGAGCACCAGCTGTAAGAGCTGCACCGAATCTGTAGTAAGAAAATTTAGTTTTGTTGAACATTCTATGTTCCTCCTCGTTAAAAAGAATTTCACAACCTGCTTCGTTGCTAACTTATATTTTTATGATAACAAAGTGGCCACATTTTCGCCACATTTTTTTTAACAAAAAAATAATTAAATAACAATAACTTAGTATTTTATCACATTTTGTTGTGAACAAAGGTGGATTCTATTTTGAAGCGCGAC
>JAGRHC010000077.1 GCA_020445145.1 Alphaproteobacteria bacterium | reverse complement strand
TCTCAAAGATCCGTTCTATGCGGGCCTGAATGACGCGATTAACCAGTCGCATATTGCGCAAATTTTGTACGACCTGAAAGTAACCTACGTACAAAACGTGCCGTTCCGCGATGCAGAGCTGGCCCTCAGGATTTTCCCTGACGGTCAGTTTACAAGTAAAAATTCGCACGCCACATCATAAAAAAACCCTTTCCACTATCCTTTAAATTGCTAGGATGATCGTGTCTGTAATAGTGCGAGCACCTCCTGATGGCTGAAACAAACAAACAAGACGGAAAGCATAAATTTCATCTTCACCTCGTCTCTGATGCCACCGGCACAACCCTGCTGGGACTGGCGCGCGCCTGCCTGGCCCAGTTTGAAGATATCGAGCCTGTACAAAAATTCTGGCCGCTTGTGCGGACCCAGCGCCAGCTTGACCGTATCATTGCAAAAATTGAAGAAAATCCGGGCCCGGTGGTTTTTACAATGGTCGACCGCAAAATGCGTAAACGCCTGCAGGAACGGTGCGACGAGTTGAACGTCCCCTGCGTCGCCGTCCTTGACCCGATTATCCGCAGCCTGTCCTCTTATCTCGGGCTGCATGCCATGGGCGTGCCCGGCCTTCAACATACAATGGATGACGCCTATTTCCGCCGGGTGGCTGCCGTTGATTTTGCCATGCGCCATGATGACGGTAAAAAGCTCAGTGATTTGAACGAGGCCGAGGTGATTCTGGTCGGCGTCTCCCGAACCTCAAAAACCCCGACCAGCGTCTTTCTGGCGCGGCGCGGCATTAAAGCCGCCAATATTCCCCTTGTCCCCGGCGTTGATGTTCCTCCGGAAAAATTTGAGCTAAAGGGCCCGTTTTATGTCGGCCTGACCGCATCGCCCGACCGTTTGCTGGAAATCCGCCGGACGCGTCTGAAAGCCGAGGATAATAAAGAACGGTTTGAGGAAAACACCTATCTCGATTTTGAGCGCATCAAGGAAGAGGTCCGGGTCGGACGGCGGCTATTCGCAAAATACGGCTGGCCGGTGATTGATGTGACAAAACGCTCTATTGAAGAAACATCGGCTGAAATCCTGGCATTGTATCAAAGCCATCAGGAACAAAATAATGGCAGATGACGTGAAAATCATACTCGCTTCAAAAAGCCGCGCGCGCAAAACAATGCTTGAAAATACAGGCATTGTT
>JAGRHC010000014.1 GCA_020445145.1 Alphaproteobacteria bacterium | reverse complement strand
TTGTTTGCAGGTCTTTAGAAAAGCTATGAGTTTGGACCCTAAGACGCCAACATTGGCCCCAGGGCTTTCCCGCCCAGTATATGCACGTGGAAATGCGGCACTTCCTGCCCGCCATTCAGCCCCGTATTGGCAATCGTCCGAAATCCTTTGCCTTGAAGATCGTGATCCGCCGCAATCTTGGCAACCGCCGCATAAAAGGCCTTGATCTCTTCCGCCGGCGCATGCGCCCCGAAATCATCGATCGAAATATAAGCCCCCTTCGGGATCACCAGAATATGCACCGGAGCCTTCGGCGCAATATCGTTAAACGCCAGAACATGATCATCCTCATAAACCTTCTGGCAAGGAATCTCCCCGCGAAGAATACGGGCAAAAATATTGTTCTCATCATAGTGCATAATTCTGATCCTGTTTTTTCTTGACGTCCCAAACAAACAAGACCAGATTACACACCTCCTGAAACACAAAGTAAAGCGGAAGGGGCAAAATGATCCTGACCATGCTCAAAGCCAAGCTTCACCGCGCCACGGTGACACAGGCCGACCTCGACTACGAAGGGTCGATCACCATCGACATGGACCTGATGGAGCGCACGGGCATCCTCCCCTACGAGCAAGTCGACGTTCTCGACATCACCAACGGCGCCCGCCTGACCACCTACGCCATCGAAGGCGAACGCGGCAGCGGAATCATCGGCATCAACGGCGCCGCCGCTCACCTCGTCAAAACCGGAGACCTTGTTATCATCTGCGCCTACGCCCGGATGGACGAAACCGCCGCCGCAACCCACAAGCCCAAAAACCTGCTTCTAGATGAAAAAAACCGCGTAAAAACCACCCAGTGCCGCTAGCTTTGCTTGCTCCACACAAAGACTCAGTTCATAATATTAGAAACTTAAAATAAGACCTTTTCGAAAGGAAAAAACCATGTCTGTCCAAGCTGTCTCCGATAAAGATTTCCAAACCGTCGTCGTCGAAGACGAAGGCCCGGTTCTCGTTGATTTCTGGGCAGAATGGTGCGGTCCATGCAAAATGCTGATGCCGATCGTCGAAGAAGTCGCAGGCGAAATGAAAGACAAGATCAAGGTCGTGAAAGTCAACATCGACGAATCCCCCGAAGCCCCGACCAAATACGGCGTACGCGGCATTCCGACCCTGATGGTCTTCAAAGGCGGCAAAGTCGTCGACACCCGCGTCGGCGGCATGCCCAAATCCCAACTCGCCGAATGGCTCGCCGGACAAGTCTAAGATAGGAACAAGGAACAAGAAGCAAGGTACAAGGTACAAGAAAAAGCCTCATCCCCCTCTCTTGAACCTTGTACCTCGCACCTTGTACCTAGAGTTCCGTCAGAAAAGGCCCATCCGTCCAGAGCAAGGCACAATGGACCGCCCGCCCCGGATAAACCGCCGCGATCGCATCCTTGTAAGCCGCAAGCTGCTTCCGGTAAATCGCCGGGACATCGGCAGCATCACGCGGCGGCGGACGATTGGTCTTGTAATCGACAATCCACACGTCACGTTCTCCAACCGCCAGGCGGTCGATCTGCCCGCTGACAATCCGCCCGTCCTCCATCAAGGCGCTCACCGGCACCTCGGCAAAAGACCCGGCCTTGAAAAAATGAACAAAACGAGGATCATTCAAAATCGCCAGAACCTCCTGCACAATCTCATCCCGCACCGCCTGAGATAAATCAGCCGCCTGCACCGCCAAAAACCGCCGCGCCGCCTCAAACCTTCTATCCTCCTCAAAATCCGGCAAAAACTGCAGCAATTTATGAGTCAGATTCCCACGCCGGAACCGCGAAAGACCGCCATCCGCGAGCGGCGAAAGCGCGGCAGGCTCTAAATCAGCCTCCTCTTCAACCGAAGGCCGGGACGGCACCAGCGGACGCGGCGGCATCGGTTCATCCGGCGCCCGCTCCATCAACCAATCCGGTAAACCCGCAATCTCCCGCGAAGCAATCACATCGCCTTTCTGCGCCTTATCCGGAGCCGCCTCTTGCGGGTTATCATACCGCAAAACACCCTCATCAATCTCCTCCACACCCTCCAGACGCGCCATTCCCCTTTGCACGAGGTAATACCACGATCCGTCTTTGGATGGGCTCTTCCCGCAATATCCGCCGACATAAAGCCGATCCGCCGCCCGCGTCATCGCCACATAGAGCAAACGGTGATATTCCTCATCCTGCCGCGCCACCAGCCCCGCAAACAAAGCCCCATACTCCGGCGGCTCTTCTGCTGCTCGCGCCGACCACAACGGCACAGACCGTCCCGTCTTGTCCGGCCATAAAAGCCGCCCCGGTTTCTTGGCCGAAGAACTTAAAACCGTATCGGGCAAAATCACAATTGGCGCCTGCAACCCTTTCGAGCCATGCACCGTCATAATCCGCACGCAACCGCCGGCCTCTTCAAGCTCCCGCTTGATCTCCTGCGAACGGCGCGCCTGTGCATCTAGAAACAACTGCAAACTGTCAATCTCCGAGCGCCCGAACGAAAGCGCCGCATTCATCAGCTCATCCACCGGGTCAGCCGCATCCTCCCCAAGACGCCCCTTGAGCGCCCGCAACCCGCTCCGCGCATCTCCCGGACAGGATGTATTCAAAACAAAGGAGAAAAATTCATAAACCCCGCAAGAACGCGCCGCAAACTGCAACCCGCGCAAATACCCGGCAATCTCCGCCCACCGCGCATCGCCGCCATCCGCCTTCTCCAGAAGCGCAGCCCACAAACGCCCGGTCCGCCCGTAAGCCAGATCAAACAACGAATCCTCATCCACCCCGATCAAAGGCGACTTAAGAACGCAAGCAAGCGTCAAATCATCCTCCGGCAACAAACTCACCTGACCCAGCGCCAGCAAATCCTGCACCGCCAGTTGCTCGCCCAGCATCATCCGGTCCACCCCGCTCACCGGCACCCCGCGGAGCTTCAAAGCCCGCACCAACTGATCCACAAACGCCCCGCGCGACCGCACAAGAATCATAATATCACCGGGCCGCACCACCCGCCCGTACGCCGGCAAAACCTCCCCTTCATCCAGCCAACGCCTCACCTGCGCCGCCGTATAATCCGCCATCCGCGCAGCCCCGCTCTGTGAATCACGCCGCGCGCGTAAAGGCGTCCATAAATCCTCTTTCTCGTCCTTCTCCGTCGCAAACAAAGGCCACAATTCAACCCGCCCCGCCTGCCCGGCCCGAAAAGACTCATGCCGCACCCGCGCGCCGCCAAGGCTCGCCGTTAACCCATCATCGTCAAACACAGCATCCACCAGCGCAAGCACCCCGGCCGTCGAGCGAAACGATATATCCAGCGCCACATCCCGGTTCTCAAGCGCCGCCTGCGTGATCTTCTCATCAAATACCCCGCGCATTCGCCGGAATTCCTCCGGCGCCGCCCGCTGGAAACTATAAATCGACTGCTTCATATCCCCGACGGTAAAAGCCGTCCGCAAAGCATCGTCCCGCGCGCCGGAACCACTGAAAAATTCATCGCACAAAGCCTCGATAATTTTCCATTGCTCCGGGTTTGTATCCTGCGCCTCATCCACCAGAATATGATCCAGTCCCTGATCCAGCTTGTACATAATCCACGCCGTACCGCCCGCCTGCGCCAGTTCCCCGCTCTCCCCGCGCAGCAAATCCAGCGTCCGGATAATCAAATCATCAAAATCCAGCGCCGCGCCCTGATCCTTCAGCCCTTCATAAGCCTCCAGAATAGAAACCCCCAACAGCAACAAATCTCGCGTCAAAAATGCCGAACGAATCCGGTAAATATCCCGCTCTGCCGCCATCAACCGCGCTGATTCAGCCCGCAATATCTCCTCACACGCCGGAAAAGCCGTTTTGATCTGAGACGTCGGAAAATTACCAACCCGAACATCGCCGTCCGCCTTCAAAAAAACAGTTCTGTAATCCTGATACGCCCCAAACCGCTCCGCCGCACTCAAACCCAGCCAACGCAAAATCCGCGCCCCGAAATCGACATCCGTCTTCTTCGAAGACGCAACCATAGCCGATCCTGCCGCGTGCAGCCCTTCACCGTCAAACACACCGTCCGCACAGACACGCCGCAAATAATCCTCCTCACGAAGGCCCGGCATAATCCCGTAAATCCGGCAAACCTCGGCATAAATCCCGTCCGCATCCCAAAACCGTCCAAACGCCGCGCGAAGCTGGTATCGCTCCCCCAGCATACTCCGCACAAGCTGTGCAAACTGCTCCTCTCCGAGCGCGCCCGCCACCCGGCCCAACGCCTCATGCAAGGGAGAACCGGCATCCTTCTGCGCTCCGGCCAGAACCGTATTTTGCGCACCGACCATCAACGCCGATGCTCCGGCCTCGTCCAGAACCGTAAAATGCGGCGGCAACCCGGCCTCCAGTGGAAAGCGCCCCAGCACCGACTGGCAGAAAGAATGTATCGTCATAATCTGCAGCCCGCCCGGTGCATCGACGACTTCGGCAAACAAACGCTGCGCCGCCGCCATCTGTAGTCCACTCGCCGACCCGCCCAGCAAATCGGCAAGCTTCGTCGCCAGCCTGTCCTCCGGCATCACCGCCCATTCCCCGAGCGTCCGCCCGATCCGCAAAGCCATCTCGCTCGCCGCCGCCTTGGTAAAGGTCAGACACAAAATCTTATGCGGTGCAGTCCCTTTCGCGCCATCCGCCCGCGGCAACAAAAGCCGCAAAACCCGGTCCGTCAAAACCTTCGTCTTCCCGGTCCCAGCCGACGCACTCACCCAGGCGCTCGCACCGGGGTCCGCAGCAAAACGCTGCGGCACGGAAGGATCATGCCGTATCTGTTCGTCCTGCTTTTGTACAAATTGCTGCACCACGTTTAAGCAACCTCCTCCGTCGTCTCGACCTCATCCAGCGCCGCCCACTCCTTAAGCCGCGCCAGATGCGCATAATCATTAAATCGCGGAGCCTGCGCCGCGTCCGGAATACACAAAAACGGCATCTCGGGATCACGGTACGCCGCAATCAAATCCAGCAAAGCCTCCTCAACCGCCGCAACAACCGTATCCACATCCTGATCGACAAAAACCTCTTTTCCCGGCTCCTGCCCCCCTGTCACCTTCCAGTATCCAAGATAAGAAGACCCACCCGGAGACAAAGATCGCCCGCTCCCCTCTTCCGAAAAACGCCCCTTCTCCAGGATCAAAGCCTCCAGCGGCAATTGAGGCAGCGTCCCCTTGCGCAGGGCACCGGCGGAATAACTCCCGCCGCTCTTGTAATCAATCACCGCATAACCGCCCGCCCGGCGGTCGATCCGGTCTGCACGCCCATGCAACGTAAACGGCCCGCCCTCGACATCCAGAACAACCTCACCGATCAACTCCGCACCGGCAAATTTACCATCCGCGCGCCAGCGCGCCTCCTGTGCCAGAAACCACTCTGCCAATCGCACGAACCGTGGCCACCAGAACCCGGCCTCCTCGGCCCGAAGCCCGCTCTTCGGAAGAAATTTCGAAGCCATCTCCATCAATTTTTGCTGCGCATCGTCCGGTAAACTGAGCGGATAAGCACGCATGAAATCCTCAAGAATCTTGTGCAAAATCCGCCCCCGCAAGGCCGCATCATCCTCCAGCCGTACATCATCAAGCTTGCGCAATTTCAAAACATAATAGGCATAAATCGCATAAGGATCGCGAAGCCACGTCTCCACCTTCGTCACCGACACGCGGCTGGGCCGCGCCGCAACAGGCGGGCAAGGCGCAGGAGGAGCGCAAGGCCGAACATCCGCCTCCTGATCCAGCATCCGAAGCCAGTCCCTGTAAGGCCCGCCTCCCAAATCCTCGATCGCACGATCCCCTGCCTTCAAAACAACCGAAAGCCGCTCCAACCATCGCGCCGGAACACAAGGACTCCCGTCCACCCGCGCCGCACGGGTCATCACAACATGCGGAGCACAAAACCCCTGAACAAAATCATGCGCCGCCAACCCGATAGCACGCTCCGGCGCCGGCAAACCGAAATCCAGCCGCATCGGCCGCGACATCCACGGGTCATGAGACGGTAAAGGCGGCCAGCTTCCTTCATTCAGTCCACCCATAATCATAAGGTCGGCATCCCCCAACCGCGCCTCAAGCTGCCCCAGAATAGAAACCCGCGGATGCATCCCAAACGCCGCCCGCACACTGACCCCTTGCGCCAACATCGTAAAAACACCGGCATATTCACGCAAAGAAACCGCACCGGCCAGTCCTGCATGTTCTCGCAAATCAGACAAAAAGCCCGCAAGCGCATTCCCGTCATCTCCGCGCCACAAATTGCCGCCGCACAAAATCTCCGCCGCTGCAATATGCGCATCCAGAATATCGGAAAAAACGGCACTATCCCGCAACTGACGCAGAGGATCCAGCCCCGCTAGCACAAACTCAGCGCAAGTCACAGCCTTGGAATTTGCTGCAGCAAATTCAAGCAACGCATGATAACCGGAAGGCCGCGGATCGCGCCGCAAAACCTTTTCCTCAAGCGCACCAACCGCAGCAAAATCAACCGCGCACAAAGGATGCTTTAACATCGCCAGCAACGCCACCGGATCATATCCCCCGGCCACGCAGGCAAACACCAGCGACATAAAAACGCCCGCCCGTGTCTCCATCAGAGGCGTCCCCGCCGAATCATCAACCGCAATCCCCCACCGCGCGCAAATCCCGGCCACACGCTTCGCCAGCGCCCGGTCCGGCGTCACCAGCGCCGCTGTTTTCTCTGGATGCTGCAACGCTTCGCGCAACAAAAGAGCAATCACACCTGCTTCTTCCTGCTGGGTATCACAAACATAATGCTGCACCCCGGAAAGTGCATCCGCCAGATCGACACGCTGCCCCACGCCCTTCCAGGCAGAACTCGTCGCCACAGGCCGCATCACTTCCCGCGCCAGCGCCACGCGCGGCACCTCCGCAGCCCCAGGCTCGCCCAAAGAACCAACCGCATCCCGCGCCAGCCCAATCCGCTCCAAAAGCTGTTTCAAACCATATTGCGGGTGCGTCGGCTCCAGAAAGTCCCAGCTCTCGTCATCAATCCCTTCATCCAGCCCCGGTAAAACCACCATCCCGCGCGGCAACCCGGCCACCACCGTCAACAAATCTCCGGTCGCCGGAATAGACCCCGTCGACCCCGCCGCAATCACAGGCGTCTCCGGCGGATAATCCCGCCAGTGAGTCGCCAGCGCCCGTAACAGCATCCCACGCCGCTCGGCCCCGTCAATCACCCCGTTCTCCCGCAAAACCGCAGGCCACTGCTCCGTCACTATCTTGAGAAAATCCAGCGTCACCTGCCAATGCGCCGCAAATTCCGCCGGGACAATCCGGCCCAGATCCGAAAAATCCAGCCCCTCCGTCGCCACATGATCCAGAAAGACCCCAAGCGCCCCGGCCAGCGCCAAGGCATGTTCAGCGCCATGCCCCCATCCCGGAACCCCGGCAATCAACCGCGCCAGAAGCAACCGCCGCCGCAAGGGAGGCATCACCGGCGGCAAATCAAGCACACCTCCGCTTTGCCCGAACATCATCAAAGACAAATCCTCTTCCGCCACATCCCCCAGCGGGCTCATCTGCGGCAACAACAAAGCCTTCCCGGCGCTCTCCGATAGAAAAGCATTCTGCATCACCCGCTGCGCCCGCCGCGTCGGCAGAAGGATTTTATACGTCGCCAGCCGCTCCGGCGCATCCTGCGTCTCCCGCAGCAAAAACCGCGCTAAACTGCGCGCAAAAGGTTGCCCCGCCGGAATGTTAACGACCTGCCCGCTCAACGCCCCTCACCTTCCTCCAAAGCCCTGAAATGCGCATCCGCCCGCTCAAGGTCATCCGGCGTACTGATATGATGCCACGCCCCCTCATGCACCAGAGCCTTCAAACGCCCGGCTTCTTCCGCCGTATCCATCAGAGGCAAAAACGAAAACGCCTCGCCGGCAGCATGATCCCTATAGATCGCCGGGCTGTTCAGCCGGATATTCGTCCACATATACCCGCCCTTTTTATCCGCGCTCCGCCGCACAAAACCATCCGGAAACAGATCATAATCCCCGGCCCCGCGCGTCACCGTCATCCGCTCCAGCGGCTCAAACAAAGTCACGACATCCATCACTCCGGCATCCCAAACCCGCGCCAGCTTCATCAGCGCACTTTCCTCGCCCGGAACATCCTCCCACAAAGCATCCCCGGCAATCACATAAAACGGGTCCTCTTCAAAATAATCGAGCGCCTGACGCACCCCGCCGCCCGTATCCAGCAAAGTCTCCTCAAACGAAAAATGCGCACGCACCCCAAGCCCGCGCACAACATCCTCCACATGCGCCCGCAGCATATCCGCCATGTAATGCAAATTGACGACCACCTCATCAACCCCGGCCTGATGCAGCTTCTCCAGCGCCCGCGAAATCAAACTCCGCCCCGCCACCTGCACCATCGGCTTGGGACACGAATCCGTATAAGGCCGCAGCCGTGACCCCATCCCTGCCGCCAGAATAAACGCCCGCTTTGGTATATCCATCATGTTCGCTCCACCCTTATCATCCGCGCATCAAGCCTATCGGCCACCGGCCCCAGAAAAACATCAATCCGCCGCGCCGGAAGAAGCCCCCCCAGCCGCTCCGGCCATTCCACCAGCACAATCCCGCCAGCCACAGCCTCTTCCCAGCCAATCTCGTAAATCTCGGACGCATCCCACAGCCGGTAAAGATCAAAATGCCAGATCAAGACATCCGCCCCGTCAAGAGCAGCCTCATACGTCTGCACCAGCGTAAACGTCGGGCTAGGCACCTCCATCCCGTCATCCCCGCACAAAGACCGAATCAAACGCCGGCAAAACACACTCTTGCCCGCCCCCAGATCTCCATGCAGCAAAACAACGTCTCCGCCCTTCAAATCCAGCGCGAATTTCCGGGCAACCGCCTCCGTCTCCATCTCACTATGCGTCAAAATCTCCATAATCAAAGATATAAACACACATACAGGCCCATGAAAACACCAGAGTAGAGCCCATGCCCGTTTGTCTCAAAAACAGGTGCACCGCAACACAAAAGGAAATTGGATTGAGTGCGTAAAAATGTTAAAATAAAAGCATGAAGTGGGCTCTAATAACTTTGATATTTAGCGTATTTTACGCCGTCCCGGTGCATGCACAGGAAATCGTTCAGGAACCGATTTGCTTCACTGTTCGCAACGTAGCCCCTTACAAAGTCTACGGCAATTTCATCACCGACTTTTACACGGCCCCCGACGGCACCAAAGCCCGCCACAGATCAAACTTCCGCCTTGAAGAAGCCGGCGCAACGGACCCCGAAAAGGGCTACCCCCTCGACCGCGCGGAATTCTGCTCCTACGGCCCGTTCTACCCGGACCGTCAACTGGAAATGATCTTAAGAACCCTCGTCCCGATCTTCTCCTGCAAAGTCCACGTCGAAAACGGCGAAACAGTCATCAAAGGGCAGCGCCTCCCCGAAGGCGGCACCAAAACCTGGGCCGAATGCCCTTAACAAAAGCGAAGAAATATGAACTTTTTAGCGATCGGAATTTTAGTTATAATTCTTATAATATTATTCGATTACTTTAGAATTGCTTTGACTGGATTTCAAGTATCAGCTTTCTGGGGGATAATTCTCATTCTAAGCTTTTTCATACCAATACTAATAATCGTATTTTATTACTACTGCATTAGAAATTTCCAAGAAGTAAAAAAGCCGTTCATTAGAATGCACATACTCACATTACTAATTTTAGGGACACTTTACATGATGAAAGGGCCAATGAGCACGCAAGACCTTCTAAACAGTCTTTAAGGGAAGAAAAATTGCAGCCGAAGTCCCTCTTCCAGGAGCACTTTCTAGATTAAATGTCCCACCGTGCAAACTTGCAATATTCTGCACAAGACTGAGCCCTAGCCCCGCCCCGCGCTCATCACCGCCATCACCGCGTTCAAAGGGCTGTAAAATCCGCTGCTGGTCATCTTGCGAAATCCCGCTGCCATTATCCTCAACACTCAGTACAAGAGCATCCTTCATCCGCCGTGCCTGAACCGTAATCTGACCCTTCTCCGGCGTATGAGCAATCGCATTGCGCACCAAATTCATCAGCGCTTGCTTCATCCGCGCCTCATCCATCGACACCTTCCCGATATTGGCCGGACAGGAAAGCTTGATCTCGATATCCTGCTTACGCGCCCACTCCGAAGCCAGCGCCACGAGATTAGAAAGCATATCCTTCACCTGCACCGGCCCGCGCTCCAGCGCCATATACCCCGCTTCGAACGAGGACAGATCAAGAATATCGTTAATCAGCCCCAAAAGCTTACCGCTCGCCGCCTTGATATCCGCCGTATAGTCCTTCTGCCGGTCATTCAGCGGCCCGAAATACTGCTGCTCCAGAATTTCGTTAAAGCCCATAATCGCATTCAGCGGCGTCCGAAGCTGATAAGAAACATTGGCAAGAAAATCGAGTTTCAACCGCTCCGCCGCCTCCAGCGCTGCGTTCTTATCCCTGAGCGCATTTTCAACCCTGACACTGTCGCTAACATCCGTATAAGTTGTCAAAACCCCGCCATCCGGCAAAGGCACCGTCGCATAATCAATTTCAACCTTATCAATCCGAACAAGCCGCCCCTCATGCATCGTCCGGTCAAGCGCAAGACCAATCAGCTTATCCCGCATGTTCGGCCACTCATCCTCGGCAAAGGAACCTTTCACCTTCTCAACGATTTTTGAAATATGCGGCTCCCCGTCCAGATCCTCAGGATTCAACCCCCACATGCGCGCAAACGCAGGGTTCCAGAGCTTAAGCCGCCCGTCCCCGCCAAACACCGCAACACCCTCCGCCAGATTATCCAGCGTCTCTTTCTGCACCGCAATCAGGGTATTATAAGAGGATTCAAGAGCGAGCCTGCTCGTCACATCCTCAAAATTCATCATCAAACCGCCGATCGTATGCGGCACCACCAGCATACGTACCGCCGTCCCGTCCGGCAAATACAGCATATCTTCATAAGGATCGATCAACCCGGTGAACATATCAAGCCAGCTTTTCTTAAATTTCCGAAAATCCGCCTGCTCTGGCAAACGCCGCGTCTCCCTGAGTTTCTCCATAACTTCGCCCAGCCGCGGCTTGGTATTGAGCCACCCGTCTTCCAAACCCCACATTTGCGCAAACGCCGAATTATAAAACTCTAACTTCTGATCTTCTCCATAAATCGCAATCGCCGCCCGAAGCTGCTCCAGCAAACCCATATTCGCGCTTTGGTTCTTCTGGATACGCCCCTCAAGCTCTTCCGCAATCGTGCGGTCCTCGGCAATCCCCACCGTCAGCCCAAGCTTGCGCAGCGGAATCTCTGAAATCTTCAAAAGCAGCCTGTTCCCGCCAACGACCGCATGCACAGACGTCTCCTGCGGGAATCCTTTCTCTGCCGCCAGCGCCGCCAGCGCCGCCCCATCTGGCGCATCCTTATCCCCGACCTTACGCTTGCGCGAAGAGGTTATAAGCTCCTTTTGCTGCGCAATAATTTCACTGGGCCGCGCGCCGACCTGCTTGGCATAAGCCACGTTACACCACATGATCTTCTGCGCCCCGTCCCGGATCCACACCGGAAACGGCAGACAGTCCAGAGAATCCTGCAAACGCTCAGCCTCCTGACGCTGCAACATCTGCTCTTCTGCAAACATATCGCTGGCATAACTCTGCAGCGTAATATCCTCCATCCAGAGAATATTATAGGGCTCGTCCCCCTCGGCGCTCGCCCGGCTCCGCACGCCGGAAAGCTTGAAAACCTTTTTCTCCGTATAATCCCGCACATTCAGAATAAACGGCGTCCCGTCCGCCTCCAGCCTGCCCCACATCCCTTCCAGAGCCGCCGAATCGCCGGGCGCCAGACGATGCTGGATATCCCCCAGGCACTGCACCCGCTCAATCCCTAAAATCCTGCAAAACCCGGGGCTATACGCAAGGATCCCGCCGGGCGTCCACCCGCAATACTCCATCGGAACCGCCGCCAGAAACGCCTCCAGCCGCGCCTTCTGCGCAAGCAAATCACTATTGTTGCCGCCCTTAAAAGCGCCAAGGAAATTTGCAAACCCGGATGATTTCTGTTCTGACCTCGTCACAAACAGGAGTTTATGCCGCCCGCCGCCTCTTTTCAAATCCCTTTTCAAGGCAAGCCCCACAAATCGTTCCGTCTTGCGCAACGACACTGTTTCTATATAGTAAACGAAAAAACAGTGAGGTTACTCTTTCCGATGAAACTTGGCTTGATCACCACGATGGTTATCCTCCTCTGCGGAGGCTTTCTGATGCTCACTTTGTTATTCCCAATGGATAACACGCAGCAAAACAACAAAGGCGGCATCAGCCCAAGAATACTCACAGCCAATAAAACAGACGCATCCGTAACCATAAGCGTGCTTTTTATCGGAAACAGCTACACATTCTACAACAATATGCCGCAAATGATCATCGACATCGCCAACAGCGACCCCGGCAATAAAGTCGCCTTGGAACTTCAGTCCATAACAATCGGTGGTGCCACGCTCGAACAACTCTGGAAAGACCCGCGCACCCTCCCCGCACTGAAAAATCGCCACTGGGACTATGTCATTCTCCAAGAACAAAGCACCTGGGCCATGTTCGATGACAACAGAAAGAAAACCAGAGAATACGCAGCAAACTTTACTAACGAAGCCAGACAAATCGGCGCAAAAACCCTGATCTACCAGACATGGCCCCGCAAACAAGGCACGTCTTGGTACAAGGAAGCACAATTCGCCTCGGCTCTGAAAGATAGCAACCATATGCAAAGCATAACAGCGTCCCAGACCAAATTTCTGGCAGACCTCATCCAGGCCAAAGTCGTGCCCGTTTCCGACTATTGGATGTTCACCATAGACCAACACCCTGATCTTGAACTATACGACAAGGACGGCAGCCACCCCTCTTTACTCGGCAGCTACTTAACCGCCCTCATCTTTTACCGCACCCTCACAGACCGCGCGCCACAGGAAACCGCCTACATCCCGGCAGGCCTGGAAGAAATGCCCGCCGCCCAGATTAAAAAAATCGCCTCGTATGGAAAAAACTAAGAAAAAACCAAACACACCAAAGAATGAAAAACCTGCTCATCATCATTCTCGGCCTAACCTTCTTCCTGTTCTGCACAGGCTGGCTTTTGTTCGCGCCACCTAAAACTGAAACCGTGATAATGCCGGGTCACACTCCACAAGGCATTACAGACGAAATATCAACCAAAGCGTTCCAAAACCACACCCAGTCCATCCGCGTCCTGTTCATCGGCAACAGCTACACATTCTTCTTTGATCTACCGGGCATGATTGTCAACATCGCAGATTCTGACCCAGACAATAAAGTACAAATAACCGTCCAGACCATTTCTGGTGGCGGCCTGAGACTTATGGACCACTGGGAGAAAGGGAATGCTCGCCGCATTCTCAAAAAAAAACCTTGGGACTACGTCGTTCTCCAGAACAATAGCATGTGGGCGATGTACAAAGACCTGCGCGAAGAAACCCAAATATATCTCCCTCGTTTTGTAAACGAAGCCCGCAAAGCCGGCGTAAAACCAATTTTTGTAAAAACCTGGGTCCGCCAGCCCGGCAGCCTGTGGTATGAGGATCGCAAGCACAAATCCGTACTGATAAGCCCCGAACACATGTACGATACGTTTAACAAAGAAACCAACGCAATCGCCCAAAAATTAAAACTGGACGTCATGCCGCTGGGAGATTACTGGATGTTCATTCACCAAGAACACCCCGCACTTAATCTTTACGCATCAGACGGCACCCACCCATACGTAACAGGAACTTACCTGAACGCATTGCTTTTCTACAGATACTTCACAGGAAATTCTTTGAAAAACATAACCTACATTCCCGGAGGCATTAAAAAAGAAGACGCAATAACACTGCAGGAAATCGCTGCCTACGGGCAAAAATGAAAGCAAAAACTATAAAATCACCGTCCGGTGACCCTGCAGGAAGACCCGCCGCTCGGCATAAAGCCGGATCGCCCGCGCCAGAACCTTTTCTTCGGTATCCTGCCCCGTCCGCCGCAAACGCTCCGGCGTATCTGCATGGGTAATCCGCACAGTCTCCTGCTCGATAATCGGCCCCTCGTCCAGATCCTCCGTCGCGAAATGCGCCGTCGCCCCGATCAGCTTCACTCCACGCTCAAAAGCCTGCGTATAAGGCTTTGCCCCCTTAAATCCGGGAAGGAAAGAATGATGAATATTAATCACCCGCCCGGCGTAACGCTGACAAAAATCAGACGATAAAATCTGCATATAACGCGCCAGAACAATCAGCTCCGCACCACTATCCTCAATAATCGACGCAAGCGCGTCCTCCTGCGCCGCCTTCTCCCCTGCGCGCACCGGCAAATAATGAAACGGTAAATCATAACGCTCAGCCAGCCCGCGGGACGTTTCATGATTTGAAACCACGCCGCGCACATCAATCGGCAAATCCCCGCTCCCCCAGCGGTAAAGAAGATTATTCAGACAATGCCCTTCGCGCGAAACCAGAACCAGCGTTTTAACGGGAAGAGCCCCGTCATAAACAGCCCAGCGCATGCCAAACTGAGCGCCAACCTGCTCAAACCGCAGACAAAAATCAGCCTGCGCCGCATCCGTAAGCGGGGCATACACCACGCGCATAAAAAACTGTCCGGAAAGATGATCATTAAACTGCGAAGCTTCCTCGATATTACATCCGGCTTCGCTCAACGCCGCAGCAACAGCAGCAACGATTCCGGGCCGGTCCGCACATTGAAGACACAATATATGCACGTGACCGGCCCGAAGCATTTCGACTAGTACCGGTAAGCGTCGCCTTTGAACGGCCCTTGAACAGTCACGCCGATATAATCAGCCTGCTCCTGAGACAGAACCGTCAGCTTCGCACCGACTTTACCAAGGTGCAACGACGCAACCTTTTCATCCAGATGCTTGGGCAGAACATAAACCTTGTTCTCGTAATCGCCGTGATTGTTCCAAAGCTCGATCTGCGCCAGAGTCTGGTTGGTGAAGGACGCACTCATCACGAAAGACGGGTGCCCCATCGCACAGCCCAGATTCACAAGGCGCCCTTCCGCAAGAAGAATAATCCGCTTGCCGGACGGGAACGTAATCTCGTCAACCTGCGGCTTGATGTTCTTCCATTTCATATTGCGCAGAGGATCAACTTGGATCTCGTTATCAAAATGCCCGATATTACAGACAATCGCGCGGTCTTTCATCTCGCGCATATGATCAACCGTAATAATGTCCTTATTCCCGGTCGTGGTCACAAAGATATCGGCGCGCGGCGCGGCATCTTCCATCGTGGTCACTTCAAAACCGTCCATCACAGCCTGCAACGCACAGATCGGATCGACCTCGCTCACCATCACACGAACACCCTGAGACGCCAGTGACTGCGCAGATCCCTTACCCACATCGCCATAACCGCAAACCATCGCGACCTTCCCGGCCAGCATCAAATCGGTCGCCCGGCGAATCGCATCCACCAGAGACTCGCGGCAGCCATATTTGTTGTCGAACTTCGACTTGGTCACCGAGTCGTTCACGTTAATCGCCGGAGCGCTCAAACGACCTTCTTTTTCCATCTTCTTCAGGAACAAAACGCCGGTCGTTGTTTCTTCTGAAATCCCCTTAACATCCGCCATCAGCTCCGGGTAATCCTTATGCATAACAGCCGTCAAATCACCGCCGTCATCCAAAATCATGTTCGGTGTCCAGCCATCCGGGCCTTTGATCGTCTGGTGAATACACCAGTCATATTCTTCGTTGGTCTCACCTTTCCAGGCAAAAACAGGAACGCCCGTCGCCGCAATCGCAGCCGCAGCTTCATCCTGCGTCGAGAAAATATTACAGGAGCTCCAGCGCACCGAAGCACCAAGAGCAGTCAATGTCTCGATCAAAACCGCCGTCTGCACCGTCATGTGCAAGCACCCGGCAATGCGCGCCCCCTTCAAAGGCTGCGCATCCGCATACTCTTCGCGAATCGCCATCAAACCCGGCATTTCATCCTGTGCCAGATCGATCTGCATCCGTCCGGCCTCAGCCAGTTTGATATCCTTTACTTTATAGTCATTTGCAACGCTTTGCGGCTGGGCAGACATACTTCTCTCCTTAAAATATATAAAAATCCTGACAAGCCCGCCGGGATTCGCCGGACCCGCAAGCAAATAAACATTTTTTTTCAAAAAAACCAATGCTAATATGTACGTATGGAAAAAGATTTTAATAAAACTCAGGAACTTTCGCGCTTTATCCACAAACGTAACCCGTTTGTACCGCACGCATGGCAAATTATGGAATTAAAGCACAAGGGTCTCTACGAGCCTGTCGGCGAATACATCCTGATCAACACCGACGAAGACCCTGAAATAACAGAAAAAAAAGTCATAAATTTAATCACGCTTCTCAACCGAAAAAAAGACCTGATCGATCTTTCAAACTTGACAAAAACCCGCATTTTGTTTACCGTTGTACCTGAAGCGCAATCGGGCGACCAGACAAAGATAATCTTCAAAGATTACGATGGCTCAGGCGTTTCCAAAGAAAATGCAATATTTACAATAAGAAAGGGTGTATTACATGGGAATATCGTCAACACTAGACCTCTTTAATGATCGCGCCGCAACTGTTACTCAGCGCGGGATTGCTGTATCTTTTTCAGAGTTGGCATCAACCGGAAGAACAATCGACCGAAACATGGGCCTCACTATTGAAAGCCCAGCGAATAACGGCGGCATGGCATAAATAACAAATCACCAAATTCCAAAAAGGCGGCCCGCAAAAGCCGCCTTTTTTATACTTCGCCAAACAAGCCACCAACCCGATCCCCCCCCCCCCTTCCTGTCATCCCGCGCGAAGCCGAGGGATCTTCAAACCATCCCACGCCGCAAGGCACGACAAAAACCAAGAACGCCCCATACAGCCGCATGTATCCGTGGCTTTAATCAATACCCTACAAATCCCGGTGCTCCGCAAACACCTTCACCCCCAGCCCTTTCAACCAGAGAGAAAGCTCCTCCGTTACAAAAACCGAGCGATGCTGCCCGCCCGTACAGCCCACGGCAATCGTCAAATAACGCTTCCCCTCCTGCGCATAGCGCGGCAAAAGCGGTTCAATCAACCCCTTGAACCGGTCCATAAACCCGGCGAAATCCTCATCCTCCCGGATGTAATCCCCCACCGCCTTATCTTTCCCGGTCTTTTTCTTCAACGCCTTGTCCCAGTGCGGATTACGCAAAAACCGCACATCCATAATAATATCCGCCTCCCGCGGCACACCACCGCGAAACCCGAAAGAAATCAAGCTCACCGACAAATTCTCACCCGGATGCACATCAAAATGCCCTTCCAGAATATGCCGCAGATCATGAACGGAAATATCGCTGGTATCGATCAACATATCCGCCTTGGCCTGCAGCGGTGCCAGCAAATCCCGCTCCTTCGCAATCCCGTAGCTGACCGCCTGCCCGCCCGCCAGAGGATGCCGCCGACGCGTCTCGGTAAACCGCCGCTGCAAAACGGCATCATCACAGGAAACAAACAAAAGCCGAGCCTCCGTCGCCTTGATCAGCTTAAGCACAGCATCCGGCGAAAACCCGCGTGTACGTGTATCGATGCCGATCGCAATCCGCGCCGCCTCCCCATCCGCCGCAGCATAAATCTCCCGGCACAAAGAACGAACATGCGACAAAGGAAAATTATCAAACACCTCAAACCCGAAATCCTCAAGCGCCTTCAAAACCGAGGTCATCCCCGCCCCGGACAATCCACTCACAATCACCGGCCTACGTTGCATAGCCTATTCCTCTTTCCCCGGCGCCTTCACCGTATTCAAAATCACCGCAAATCGAGCACCCTTCACAACCCCACCACGATCCATAACATTATCAGCATAAATCAACCCCTTATGAGCCATCACAATCTGCTTACAGATCGAAAGCCCAAGCCCCGAGTGCTTCCCGTAATCCTCATGCTGAGGCCGCTCGGAATAAAACCGCTCAAAAATAGCCCCAAGCTTGCTTTCCGGGATCCCCGGGCCTTCGTCATCAATATAAACCGTGACCCGCTTCCCCTTCACCTCAGCCGCAATGGTAATTTTGCCTTTTACAGTCGAAAAAGACAGAGCATTCGAAAGAATATTTTGAAAGACCTGTATCAAACGACCGGCACTCCCCACCACCCAGACATCCCCTCCAGGAGGCAGAGTAACCCTGATCAAAACCCCGTCCTTCACAGCCTCATGCAGCGCATGATCACCGCTCGACGAAACATCCCCTCGCTCCAGAGGATTTTTATACATATCGACAAGATCACGTAAAAGCTTGCTCAAATTAACAGGCTCAAACGTCTCGCGCGACAATGCCGCGTCCAGCTTCGATGCTGTAGAAATATCGGTAATCAACCTGTCCAACCGCTCAACATCATGCTGAATAATTCCAAGAAGCTTATCCAGATCGGCCTTCTTCTTCACCACAGACGCCGTCTCAATCGCACTCTTCAAAGACGTCAGAGGATTTTTAATCTCATGCGAAACATCCGAAGCAAAAGCTTCAATCGTATCCATCCTGTCCCACAGCGCTTGCGTCATATCCCGCAAAACCAGAGACAATTCGCCAATCTCATCATGACGATCACTCATATCCGGAATTTCAGTATATTTCATCTTCCCTTTGCGAACATTCTCCGCCGCACTGGCCAGCTTACGTAAAGGCTGCGCAATAACCCCGGAAAGATAAATCGACAGCAAAATCGTAATCAACAACGTCACAAGAAAGATCATAACAATATCAAACCATGCATCGCCAAGCGCCTCATTGATATCCTTCCCCTCGGAAACCAGCATAACGACACCGACGATTTGCCCGTTATCGACCATAGACATCGCCCCGGTCAAAATAATTTCATCCTGTGAATCTCTCCAGACTGAAATACTGACCCTGCGTTTCAAAGCCTCAAGCGCATCAGGATAATCCCGCGCATATTTAGATAAAATCCCGCGATAAAGCGGCAAAGTATCGTGTTCAGGCAGCAAAGAAACGATAAAACCTGCCATATCCTTCAAAATTTCAACGCTTTGAAGCTTTTCATTGTCCTTTACAACGCGAAATAACGGAGAAATCTCTTTTTCCGACTGGCTCACCTCTGAATCTGCAACCAGAACACCGTTTGCATCAAATATAAGTATCCGGCTACCTAACGTAGCGCCAAGCCGGCCAACCATGTTCTTGGCTTCATCCTTCAAAAGCGGATCTGTAGCACGCTCCTCATCAGACAAATGCCCTTGAACCGCCCCCTCGCTTAAAGCGGCCGTCACGAGATAAATTTCATTCTCAAAGATTTCAAGTTTCGCGGAAATCAAACCGGTCTGATATTGGCCCAGATAAACGATACCAAGCAGCAGACTGAAAAGAGCCAGAACATTAACACCGATAATCCGGACGGTCAGCCCGGTAATCCGGCGTTCCGGCCCACCCCAGTATAAATCAATAAGCTGATCAATTTCCCCACGCTGCGTGCCAACGCGGAACCACCGGTTATTCTTCCCTGTACCGGTATCCAACTCCGTAGAGCGTTTCAATTTTGTCGAATCCGTCGTCGACTTTTTTGAATTTTCTTCTGACACGTTTAATATGCGAATCCACAGTGCGATCGTCCACGTAGATATTCTCACCATATGCCAAATCAATCAACTGGTCTCTGCTGCGAACATGCCCGGCACGCCCCGCAAGAGCCTTCACCAGCAAATACTCCGTTACCGTCAAATTAACCGGAAGCCCCTTCCACTGGCATAAATGCCGGGAATCATCCAGCTCCAGATCACCATAAACAATCTTCTGAATATCAACCTGTTTACCGTCAGGCACCTTCAGCAAATCATGACGGCGAAATAGAACCCGAATTCTCTCGATCAGCAAACGCTGCGAAAAAGGCTTCGTAATATAATCATCCGCCCCCATCCGCAAACCGAGCACCTGATCGATCTCATCATCCTTCGAGGTCAGAAAAATCACCGGTACATCCGAAGTCTCACGAAGCTTGGTCAAGACCTCCATCCCGTCCATACGCGGCATTTTAATATCCAGAACCACCAGATCGGGAGCCTCCTCAAGGATACCCTTAAGCCCTGCCTCACCGTCATTATACGTAGAAACACAATACCCCTCCGCCTCCAGCGCCATCGACACAGAAGTCGTAATATTACGGTCATCATCAACAAGAATAATCGAGCGATCCATACCCACTATTTTCCCAGATTTTTACAATATAATCAACAAGTTCCGTACAAACCCAAGAGATCATCCCCCGGTATTCCCATCACCTTGCACAAGCCGCATAAAATCCCCTGCAAGATACACAGATCCCGCCACAAGAACCCGGCACGGCCCTGCATGATCCTGCACAACATCCTGAAGGGCCGCCTGCAAAGAATCAAATGACCCCGTATAAATGCCCGCTTGATCAGACGAAAAACCACGCACAATCTCCTCAAAAGCCTGCGCAGACAAACAAGAAGGCTCAAAAGAAATAGGCACATGCCGCACAGACGCAAGAAAGGGCCATAACGGTTCAAGAAAGGCACGAACATCCTTACGCCCCAGCATTCCAAGCACCAGATGGAGCGGCCTTGGATCAGACCCGACCGCCCAAAGCTTCGCCTGCGCCGCCAAAGCAAGCCCGGCACTATCATTATGCCCGCAATCAAGCCATAACACGCAATCCTCAGGCATACCGGCAGCCTCCGCCGGAAAACGCTGCAAACGCCCCGGCCATGAAACCGCAGCAAAGCCTTTCCGCATAGATTTCTCGGAAACTGGCAAAACATCCTTCACCAGATCAAGAGCCGTCAGGACAGCCCCGGCATTATACATCTGATGCACCCCTTCAAGCCCTGGCCAAGGCCATAAATGCTCTTCCCCGTCAAAAGAAAAGCGTAAACCGCCGCTTCCATCCGGTGCAATCCGCCAATCCCGACCAAACAGAGACAACGGAGCCGCCTTTTCTTGCGCCGCCTCAATCAAAATACGCGAAACAACAGCGTCCCCGTCCCCCTGATAGCCCGCGACACAAGGAACGCCTGCCTTGATAATCCCGGCCTTTTCCGCAGCAATCCCCTCAAGCGTATCGCCAAGAAACTCCATATGATCCATAGAGACACGGGAAATAAGTGTCGCCAGCGGCTTCTCTACCACATTCGTGCAATCAAGACGCCCTCCCATCCCGGTCTCCAGAAGCAAAACATCCGCCGAAACATCACGAAACGCCTTGAAGGCCAGTGCCGTCATAATTTCGAAAAAACTTAAGTTCCGGGATTCCTCAAAGGCCAGAACCTCATCAATCAGATGCTCAAGATAAGAATCGCTGATCTCCTGCCCTGCCAGATAAATCCTCTCATTCACCCGCAGCAAATGCGGTGACGTATAAGCATGAACCTTATACCCCGCAGCCTCCAGCACAGCGCGCAGCAAAGCGACCATCGACCCTTTACCGTTCGTCCCTGCAACATGCAAAACAGGTGGTACATTATTTTGAGGATTTCCAAGACGTTCCAGCAGCGCAAAATAACCGGCCTGATCCCAATTCACACGCGAAGATTTCCGCAAAACAAAAATCTGCTCCAGCTTTTGCTGCAGGCTCAGATTATCGTGAACAAGATCGGCTTTATGCATGATAAGGGAAAAGTCCCCTCTGTTGATAGCCTACGACGTCACAGCTTCTTTTGGGTTCGCCGCAACTTCACCGGACTCCTCAGGAGAAGACTTCATATTGCTCACCGAACGGCGCGCCGCACGCACCTGATCCTGAGCTTTTTTCCCAGATGTCTTCTGCCCGGCCATATTCTCATGAACAGCGGTCTCAACCTTGTCGGATGCCTTTACATTCGCGGCCTTGGACCCTTGCCCGTTTTTACCGTTCTTGGCGGCCTTACCGTTCTTGCCGTTCACTTCGCCGCCAGCATCATAAGGCTGCTTCATCAAAATCCCGATCATCCGCACAAGTGTCGCCTTCATATCCTTACGCGGCACAACCATATCAATCATACCATGCTCCAGCAGATATTCAGCCGTCTGGAAATTATCAGGAAGCGTCTCACGGACCGTCTCTTCAATAACGCGGCGTCCCGCAAACCCGATCATTGACCCCGGCTCCGCAATCTGGATATCCCCCACCATCGCGAACGAAGCACTCACACCGCCCGTCGTCGGATCCGTCAGCACAACAATATAGGGCAAGCCCTCATCCTTAACCATCTCAACCGCAATAATGCTGCGCGGCATTTGCATCAGGGAAATCATTCCTTCCTGCATGCGCGCCCCCCCGGAAGAAGGAATAGCAATAAAGGCCGCCTTATTCTTAACCGCAGTCTCCGCAGCAAGAACAATACCTTCACCAACCGCAGCCCCCATAGAACCGCCCATATAGCTGAAATTAAACGCAGCAATCACTACATCCAGACCGCCCATCTTACCTTTGGCAATCGTAATCGCATCCTTAAGACCCGTCTTCGCTTGAGCTTCCTTGATCCGGTCAGCATAACGCTTGCGATCTTTAAACTTAAGTGGGTCCTGCGCAACATCAGGAACAGGAAATTTTTCATACTTACCGTCATCAAAAAGCATCTTCAAACGCTCGGCAACGGTAATGCGCAAATGATGCCCGCAATGATAGCAGACATTCAGATTTTCCTCGAGGTCACGATGAAACAACATCGCCTCACAAGAGGTGCATTTCTGCCAGAGATTATCCGGAACTTCGCGCTGTTCACCGACAAAAGAGCGAATGCGCGGCGGAAGAAGATTGCTCAACCAATTCATGTAAATATCCTGCCTTTGATAGATCACCGGAGAGTGTCAAAAATCGATCCAAAAGTCAAGACGCCCCCACCGCTTCAACGCCGTCGAGTCAAAGCGAACGCTTCAAAGCCGCAGCCAATCCATCGACATAACCCAGAACAGGCGACGCATCCGGTGCACTGACATCCATTTGCGCAATTTTCTGTACAATCGAAGACCCGACAACAACCGCATCCCCGATAGCCGCCATCTCTTGCGCATCGTCAGCCGTCTTGATCCCGAACCCGATCGCAACCGGCAAATCCGTCTGACCTTTAATCCACGAAATATGCGGCGTAATCTTACCCAGATCAGCCCGCGCCGCACCCGTCACACCGGCAATCGAAACATAGTATAAAAACCCGCCTGCACCGTTCAGCAGCTTTGGCAAACGCGCCTCATCCGTCGTCGGCGTCACAAGCCGTATAACCGAAATCCCGAGCCCCTGAACCGCCTTTTGCAGCTCATGATCCTCCTCCGGCGGCAAATCAACAACAATCAATCCATCGATCCCGGCCTTCGCCGCATCCCGCGCAAAAGCCTCCAGACCATAGGCATACAGGGGATTAGCATATCCCATCAAAATAAGAGGTGTCGTATCGTTTTCTTTTCGGAACGCCTCAGCCATCGCCAAAGTCCGTTTCATCGACCCGCCGCTCTTAAGCGCTCTCTGCCCGGCAAGCTGAATCACCGCCCCATCCGCAACCGGATCGGAGAACGGCATCCCGAGCTCGATAATATCAGCCCCTGCCCCCGGCAGCCCCTTCAGAACCTCAAGAGATGACTCAAAATCAGGATCATTCGCCATGATAAACGTGACCAGAGCGGCTCGCCCCTGCACCTTGACTGACTCAAAAACCGTTTCAATGCGTTTTGTCATGATAGATCACCTAAAATAAACCCAAAGCTTTGTTTAAAAATAACTTTAAATAAGGATACGCTCCGAACCGATACCGGAAATTCGGCTACAGATTGACTCCAATACAGACCAGCACCTCATGAACCCCATCCTCAAAAAATCGCGGGCCGTAGACCTCATAATCCGTCTGATAGGACCGGTCCAGATCACTGGCCCAAACCGCCTCCCAAACAGACATCAAACTCTGAGGCTGAGGACCCTGCGCCGCCATCGTCGCATAATCCCCAGCCTGCACATGCACAACACCAAGCGTATCAGGAACACAAACATCCGCCGCAACCTTGTAACCGATCGTCACCCGGTAAGGCTTGGTATAATCCCCCTCATAATCCGAATAGACGGCATAGATCACATCATCGGCACGTTCACCTAAAGCTTGCCCGACCTGCGCCGAAAAAAAACGCTCCCATAGCGCATTAATATCATCCGCCCCGCGCTCATGGTCCGTGACAATCGAAACCCCCGCGACGCAAAATCCCTCAAAAGCCTCAAGCCCTGCCCGAACATCATAACTCTGCTCAGCACCCGCGCCGTTGGAACAGCTCATATTTTCACTCCAAGCCTGTCAGCAATCGTGAAAATATCTTTATCCCCGCGCCCGCACAAATTCATCACAACAATATGATCCTTCGGCAGTTCCCCGGCGATCTTCGCCACATGTGCAAACGCATGCGAAGGCTCCAGCGCCGGAATAATCCCCTCCAGCTTCGCACAAAGCTGAAAGGCATCCAGCGCCTCCTGATCCGTCACGGACACATAATTGACCCTCTTCTGGTCAAACAACCAAGCATGCTCAGGACCAATCCCCGGATAATCAAGCCCGGCAGAAATCGAATGCGCCTCTGTAATCTGCCCATCCGCATCCTGCAGGAAATAACTCTGCATCCCGTGCAAAATACCGGGCCTTCCGCCCGTCAAACTCGCAGCATGCGCATCCGTATCAACGCCATGTCCCCCGGCCTCAACACCGATCATCCGAACATCCGGCTCATCCAGAAACGGATGAAACAACCCCATCGCGTTCGAACCGCCACCAATACAAGCCACCAGCGTATCAGGCAACCGCCCCTCCGCCTCCATCATCTGCCCGCGAAGCTCTTTCCCGATCACAGACTGAAAATCCCGCACCATCTGCGGAAACGGATGCGGCCCTGCCACCGTCCCGATCAGATAATACGTATCGTGCACATTCGTAACCCAGTCCCGCATCGCCTCGTTCATCGCATCCTTCAGCGTCGAGGACCCAGAAGTCACAGGCCGCACCTCGGCCCCAAGCAACTTCATACGAAACACATTGGGCGCCTGACGCTCGACATCGGTCGCACCCATAAAAATAGTGCAAGGCAAATCAAACAAAGCGCAAACCGTCGCCGTCGCAACGCCATGCTGCCCCGCCCCCGTCTCCGCAATAATCCGCGTTTTGCCCATGCGCTTGGCCAGCAAAACCTGCCCGATACAGTGATTGATCTTGTGCGCGCCCGTATGGTTCAGCTCATCGCGCTTGAAATAAATCTTGGCGCCTTTATCTCCTTTGGCAAAATGCTGCGTTGCTTTTTGCGCAAAATACAGCGGCGAAGGCCGCCCGATATAATGCTTGGCCAGCTCCTCAAACTCGGCCCAGAACGCCGGATCGTTCTTGGCCGCATTCCACGCCTCTTCCACCGACAAAATCAGCGGCATCAAAGTCTCCGCCACATATCGCCCGCCATAAGGACCGAAATGCCCGCGCTCGTCCGGTCCGCTTCGATAGGAATTCTGTTGCATCGCCATTTATGTGTTCCTTTTCTATGAAGGCGTTATAGCGCCTTTACCGCCGCCAGAAAAGCCCTGATTTTCGCCGGGTCTTTCACCCCGCGCGAAACCTCGACCCCCGACGAAACATCCACGGCGCTAGGCGACAGAGCCGCAAGAGCCTCGCCCACATTCTCCGCCGTCAGCCCCCCGGACAACATCCACGGCAAACCAAAACTTTTCCCCTGCAGCAAACCCCAGTCAAAAGATGTCCCCGTTCCACCGGGAACCGCCCCTTCAGGCGCCTTCGCATCAAACAAAAGCCAGTCCGCCACGCCCTCATATTGCGCAGCAATTTGAATATCATCCGCACTGGAAACCGGCAAAGCCTTCATCACTTGCAATCCAAACCGTTCCTTTATCACAGCCACACGTTCAGGCGTTTCCGCCCCGTGAAGCTGCACCATATCCACGCCAACAACCCCAAGAACATCCTCCAGAAGAGCATCATCCGGATCAACAAACAACCCGACAGACCGCACCCCGGCAGGAATCCTCAAAGCCAGCTCACGAGCCGAATCTTTCTCGATAAACCGTGGAGAGCGAGGATAAAACACAAACCCCACAAACCGCGCCCCGCCTGAAACCGCAGCCTCCAGCGCCTGCGCCTCTTTAATCCCGCAGATTTTAACCTGGGTCATAAACGGGTCACCGATTCATTCTTGTTCTGCATCGCATGCATATAATAATTCGACAGCGACGTAACCCCGATCACCATAAAAAGCGGCTTAAAGTAAATATACAATGGGAGACTAAAAACAAACATACCAATCCATCCCGCCTGAGGCCCAAGCCCGGTACGGACAAAATACATCGCCATGCCCATAACAAACCCATAGGCCATCACCCCAAGCAACAATTTCCAGGACGCCACCATCGGCGCAGCAATAATCCTGAACATGTACCCACGGGTCAAACCGAAGGATTCCTTCAATGTAATACTGGAATCAACAGCCTTTGCCGGGAAATAAAACGAAAATTTATAGATAATATAGAGCCCGACCGCCACGGCTAAAATAGACCCGAACGCTCCGCCACCCTGCCCGCCGATCGCAAAGAACAAAAAAACAGCCAAGCCAACGCCAAGCACATATACAATACCAATTAAAAGACCAACACCAAGAAACGCCAACTCATGTTTCTTGGGCTTGAAAGGATTCATAGCGCTAAAATTATCCGGCCCTTCAATCACCACCCGGTGCCAGTCAATCGCAAGAGCAGCCATAAAATACGAAGAAACAATCGCCCCGAGCATAAACCCGTTCGGCCCCTCGGAAAAGAACAGGGCCGACATCACCGCATCGAACGCATAACACCCAAGAATATAAGGCAAAAGAGGCTTATAAACCCGCCACATCACATCCATATTCGCGGAAATAAAGAAACGGATATTCTGGGATGTCTCACCGATTCCCAAGCTAGGTTGGTAATTTCTCATGAAGGCATTCCCCTCTGATAAATGTTAATGAACTTTTTGATGAGGTAAGGCGACGAAAAAATCCCGTCCCGGAGGCTGCGCAGAGGAAGAATCAAATCCGCGTCCTTCCATCGACTCGACCTTACGCTCAAGATCCTTAAGAACTTTGCCCTGCCGACGCTTCTCCCGGCGAACCGACCCGCCATTCATCCAGACAATAATCCCGCCAAACAAAAACCCGGAAACAAAAGCTCCGGCGGCAATCAAATAAAGGGGAAGCTCCACCGGATCATGCAAAGGACTCCAGATCACGGAAACCAGCTCACGGTTCGCAACAGCAAACGCAGCCAGAACAACGGTAAAAACAAACCCGGCGATCCAGCGCACCAATGCCATCACTCTAATCCCCGTTCAGCTTCTCACGCAAGGCCTTGCCGGTCTTGAAAAAAGGGAGCCGCTTGGCTTCAACGCTCACCGTCTCGCCAGTCCGCGGATTACGGCCTGACCGTGCTTCTCTGTGCTTAACGGAAAAAGCACCAAAACCACGCAGTTCAACACGATCGCCACGCGCCAGCGCAGCAGATATTTCATCAAAAACAGTCTCAACGATTTTCTCGACATCGCGCAGGTACAAATGCGGGTTCATCTCCGCAAGACGCTGAATCAGCTCTGATCTGGTCATCGCATAACATCCTTTCGGCCTGCCCGCACCCCTGTGGCCGGGCTTAATTTTTCGAAGTCCACCTTAGATTGCCCCATACGCCCGCCCGCGTCAAGCAAAACCCCTTGATAGAAAACAGTTTTTTTAAAAATATCGACAAACAAAAAAGCCGGCAGTCTCCCACCGGCTTTTTAAAATTTTAAGAATCTCGATTATTCCTTGGATTTGTTCTCTTGCAGAGCCGCCCCAAGAATATCGCCGAGCGATGCACCGCTTTCGGTAGAACCGAACTCTTTCATCGCCTGCTTGTCTTCATCGATTTCGCGGGCTTTGATCGACAGAACAACCTTACGGGACTTCTTGTCGACGCTGACGACTTTCGCGTCAACTTTTTCGCCAACGGCAAAACGATCCGGACGCTGCTCGGAACGCTCACGGGACAGATCAGCTTTCTTGATCGAACCGCTCATGCCATCCACCAGTGTAACTTCAACAGAACCGGCAGTAATCTCGGAAACTGTACAAGTCACAACCGCGCCCTTAACAACGCCAACAGCGCCTTCAAACGGATCTTCGGTCAGTTGCTTGATACCAAGGGCAACACGCTCGCGCTCTGGGTCCATTTCAAGGATTTTTGCCTTAACGACATCGCCCTTGTTGTAAGACTTGAGAACGTCTTCGCTCTGATCTTCCCAGGAAATATCGGAAAGGTGAACCATCCCGTCGATTTCCTCGGTCAGGCCAACGAACAGACCAAACTCGGTGATGTTCCGAATCTCGCCTTCGATTTCGTCACCAGCCTTATGAGACGTAGCAAAAGCCGCCCATGGATTGTCCTGACATTGCTTGAGCCCCAGAGAAATCCGGCGCTTCTCGGCATCAACATCCAGAACCTCAACTTCAACTTCCTGAGACGTCGAAACGATTTTCGCAGGATGAACGTTTTTCTTGGTCCAGGACATTTCAGAGACGTGAACCAGACCTTCAATACCGTCTTCCAGCTCAACAAAGGCGCCGTAATCGGTAATGTTGCTGATACGGCCTGTGAAACGGGCGCCAACAACATAAGTTGCAGCAACACCTTCCCAAGGATCAGACTCGAGCTGTTTCATACCCAGAGAAATACGCTGTGTTTCCTCGTTGAAACGAATAACCTGAACCTTCACGCTTTGACCGATCTGGAGAACTTCAGAAGGATGATTAACGCGTTTCCAGGAAATGTCGGTAACGTGCAGAAGACCGTCAACACCGCCCAGATCAACGAAAGCACCGTAATCGGTGATGTTTTTAACAACGCCTTCCAGAACATTGCCTTCAGCAAGATTCTCGAGAAGATCGCTACGTGCTTCCTGACGTGATTCTTCAAGAATCGAACGACGGGAAACAACGATGTTCCCGCGGCTGCGGTCCATCTTCAGAACATGGAACGGCTGAGGTGTGTTCATCAAAGGTGTCACATCGCGAACCGGACGAATATCAACCTGTGAGCCCGGCAAGAACGCAACCGCTCCGCCCAGATCAACAGTGAAACCGCCTTTAACACGGCCAAAGATAACGCCTGTAACACGCTCGCCAGCCTCATGAGACTTTTCAAGCTCAACCCAGACTTCTTCGCGGCGCGCTTTTTCACGAGACAAAGATGTTTCGCCATCGCGGTTTTCCATGCGCTCGACAAACACTTCAATTGTGTCGCCGATTTTAATTTCCGGATCTTCGCCCGGACGGGAGAATTCCCGCTTGTCGATACGGCCCTCGGATTTGAGGCCCACATCAACGATAACATGATCGCCGTCAAACGCCACGATCGTGCCGTTAACAACGTTTCCGTCGAATTTTTCATTTTCGCCGAGAGATTCGGCCAAAAGTTTGGCAAATTCCAGGGAATCTGCTCTGTCTTTAAGATTTGCGGCTATATGCGCCATAAGTTTTTTCCTTTCAAAGTTGATATATTATCCCGCAAAATCATCCCGCTCTTATATATAAGAAGAGCGAAAAACGCGCGATAATCGCCTTGTCCTCGATGCCTGTAAATCCTACAGCCCTTCAGCGCTCGGTTCCGCCGGAAATAATCCCGGAAACCTTCGCTAGCCGCAAAGCCTCCGCCAGAGCCTCCTCCGCCGACAATCCGCTGCTATCCAGCAAAATTGCATCCGGCGCAGACCGCAAGGGCGCTGCTTCCCGGCCCTGATCCCGCGCATCACGTGCGCGCATCTCAGCCAAAACGGCCTCATATGTAGCCTCTCTCCCTTGAAATTGCAACTCTTTCCTGCGCCTTTCAGCCCGCACAGCAATATCCGCCGTCACAAACAGCTTCAAATCAGCCCCCGGACACACCACAGTCCCGATATCCCGTCCATCCAAAACCGCGCCGGCAAAGGCTTTCCCGGGATTTTCAGCAAAATCCCGCTGCACATCCAAAAGCCCCGCTCGCACCAAAGGAATTCCGGCAACTTTCGAAGCCCCCTGCGCCACAGCCTCACTCCGCAAATCCGCCCCCGTCAGAACAGACATATCCCCCGCGGCCAAAGCCGCACGCAACGCCCCAACGCCCGCAAGCGCCTGCGCCTCATTCTCCGGATCACCGCCCGCCGCCAGAACCGCCCGCGCCACCGCCCGGTACAACGCCCCCGTATCCATATAAGCAAACCCAAGCGCTGCGGCCAATCCGCGCGCGAGCGTCCCCTTCCCGCTCGCCGCGGGCCCGTCAATCGCAATCACAAATTTTGGAGAAATGTTAGTCATCCAGCCTGTAGTCCGGCAACCCTTCCGGCGGTGCAATCGATGCACCAAGATCATTCATAAGCTCAACAAAGCCCGGAAAACTGGTCTTGATCGGCGCAGCATCATCCACACTGATCGGGTCATCACTGACGCATCCAAGAACCAGAAAACTCATCGCAATCCTGTGATCGAGCTCAGTCTCAACACAAACCCCGCCTTTAGGCGCCTTCCCGTCCCCATGGATCGTCAGCCAGTCCTCGCCCATCTCAAGCCGAACCCCGCAAGCTTCAAGACCTTTAGCCATCATCAACAAACGATCGCTTTCCTTGACCCGCAGTTCCTTCAAACCCGTCATCCGCGTCGTCCCCTGAGCACAAGACGCCGCCACGGCTAGAACAGGAAACTCATCAATCATCGAGGCAACGCGCTCTTCCGGCACATCCACACCCTTCAGCGCCCCGTTCCCGCGCACCCGCAAACCGGCCACTTTCTCACCGCCCTCAATCCGCTCATTCTCAAACGCAATATCTGCACCCATTTCCTTGAGCGTTTCATACAAACCGATACGGCGCGCATTAATGCCAACCTGAGACAACATCACATCCGATCCTTCACAAATCGCAGCAGCCACAGCAGGAAACGCCGCAGAGCTCGGATCGCCCGGAACATCAATCGCACAAGCGCGCATCTGCCCAAGCCCGTCAACCCTGACAGCCATCGCCCCATCTTCCAGTTCATCCGTGAAAACCTCAATACCGAAATGCCGCAACATATTCTCCGTATGATCCCGCGTCGGCGTGCCTTCGATAACCGTCGTCGTACCCGGCGCATTCAGCCCCGCCAGCAAAATCGCCGATTTCACCTGCGCCGAAGCCACCGGCAAAACATATTCAATCGGCAAAGTGTCCTCGGCCCCTTGCACCGTGAGCGGCAACCGCCCCCCGCTACGCCCCAGAAAACGTGCCCCCATCATCTCAAGCGGCACTGTCACCCGCCCCATCGGCCGTTTACGCAAGGAGGCATCCCCCGTAAAGGTCGCCGCGATCGGATTCCCGGCCACCAGCCCCATCAAAAGCCGCGTCGACGTTCCGCTGTTCCCCATATCCAGAACATCCTCAGGCTCGCGCAAACCGCCAGGTCCAACACCATACACCCGCCATAACCCGTCCGAGCCGCACGAAATCCGCGCCCCCATCTGGCGCATCGCCTCGGCGGTATTCAAAACATCCTCACCCTCCAGCAACCCGCTGATAATCGTCT
The DNA here is from genome assembly GCA_020445145.1 of Alphaproteobacteria bacterium. Lineage (GTDB taxonomy): Bacteria > Pseudomonadota > Alphaproteobacteria > Micavibrionales > Micavibrionaceae > JAGRHC01. Next base: position 19,501 of record JAGRHC010000014.1, on the reverse strand, counting down.
CCCCGACCGCCAGCGCACCAAGCATCAAAGCCCTGTGCGAAATAGACTTATCACCCGGCACACGCGCTGTACCGCTCAAAGCCTCACATTTATTGGAAATCAGAGATGAAAATGCCTGCATAACGCCCCGCGCCCTTCCTGGAAAACTTTGGCAAAAATACTAGGAAGACGCGCCAAGCGCAAACGGATTATGAATCAAAGGACTTCAGATCGCCATTGTAAGTTTTGACGAACGCAACGAAATCATCAACCGGCACCGGTCTGCAATAACGATACCCTTGAACTTCATCGCACCCTTGCTCAATCAGGAACTCTTCATGGTCGCGCGTTTCAACACCTTCCGCGATCACTTTCAAATTCAAAGAATGCCCGAGATTAATGATTGTCCGTGCAATCGAAGCATTTTCATTATCGTTCAAAGCCTGCCGGATAAACGACTGGTCAATCTTAAGCCGGTCAATCGGGAACTGGCTCAAATAAGACAGCGAAGAATACCCCGTCCCGAAATCGTCAATCGCAAGCTCAACACCCAATCCATGAAGATTATGCAGAATCTGGACCGTATGCTGAATATCATCCATAAACACGCTCTCGGTCACTTCAAGCTCAAGCATCTGCGGCGGTAAGCCTGTTTCTTCCAAAAGCTGCGCCAGATAGCCGCAAATATCGCTCTGTGAAAATTGGTTTCCGGACACGTTAATCGCAAACCGAACATTAAGGCCGTGCTGATCAAGACATTCCTTCGCTGTCTCACAAGCCTTCTTCATCACCCACTGCCCAATCGGAACGATAAGCCCCGACTGCTCAGCCACAGGAATGAAATTCACCGGCGAAATAAACGTCCCGCCTTCTTTGCTGTTATCCGGCTTCCACCAGCGCAGCAAAGCCTCGGCGCCGATCACCTGACCACTCTTCAAATCAAGCTGCGGCTGGAAATAAAGCTGCAACTGGTCATGCTCGAGCGCATCACGCAGATCGCGGAGCATCTGGAATCGCTCCTGTACCGCGCGGTCAAAATCTTCGGAATATTCCTTGAGCGTATCACGCCCCTCTTCTTTCGCGCGGTTCAGCGCAATATCGGCATTCTTCAGAACAAGATCAGGCTCTACCCCGTCATCAGGATACGTCGAAACTCCGATCGAAACCCGAACCTGGAACTGCTCGTTAAACACTTTAAACGGCTCGGCCCGGATCACACCGATCAAACGCTCACCGACATCCCGCGCCGAAAATCCCCCATCCGTCAAAGGCACCATAAGAGCAAACTCATCCTCACCGGTCCGTGACACCACGGCTGTCTCTGGCAAAGCCGCCCGCAGCCTTTTCCCGACAGAACGCAAAATCGCATCACCGACATTATGTCCCATCGAATCGTTGATATCCTTAAAATGGTCCAGATCCAGCGCAACAATCGCAAATCGATGCGAATCGTCATCATCGCCCAGACGCGCACTCTCCACAATCTTCTGTAGGAACAAGGCCCGGTTCGGCAAACCCGTCAGCGTATCATAAAACGCCAACTTATGAATCCGGTCTTCCGCCGTACTCTTGATATGCGTCAGGTTTTCCGCATTCTGCCGGATCAGCTTTTGCGTCAACGCAATCGCCGCGCCAATTTCATCATTCGTATTAAACGGCGACTCCGGAATATTTGGCTCTTCAGGATTTTTAAACGCAGAAATAAGATTCTCGCGCATAAACAGCATAGGCTCCAAAAGCCACTTCCCAAGAGCAATCATCAAAACCGTCGTCACAAACAACGACAGAAGAGACATGACCTGAATATTCTGAAACACATAAGCGGAAATCTCATCAGCCACATTCGAAGCGTCAATTCTCGCAACGATCGTATAGATACTTCCAATATCCGCACCATCAAATATAACTTCATAAACCTGTCCATCAGGACTGAAATATGTCTGATCACTCCCCCCGATCTTCGCAGCCAGCATAGGATCACTACCGTAAGATTGAAGAAAGTCATATCGATAAGAATAAACTGCAAACCCCGTCAACGGAGAAGAGCGTAACAACCTGTCAACTTCAGGTCCCTTAAAGGGAGATATTCTCGTATCCTTGTGCTCCTGATCAATCGCAAGAGCAATAGCAACTTTGGCCTGCTCCCGCAGAACATTTAACTTTTCACGCTTATAAGCAGGAATAAGACCAATATTCAAAACAAGAGTCTGGACAAGCAAAATCGTCATAAACACAGCAAGAGCAATCTTTTTGCTAACATTACTGCGCCATATATGTATTGGAGAAGACATCAGAAGCCCAAGCTTGCCCTTCGCGGCCTGCTCAGATTTTGAGTCCTTACGATAAAAACTTTTTCCATGCATGCTATCAACAGAGAACATTAAATTTCACCACACACAATAATCAATATAGCCAATTCGTTAAAAACATATAAACAGCTATAATTTTCTTCACCCTGACAGTACATTATATAAGACTAATACTTAATATAGAGCTAAGAAGAGCGAATAGCCCTTGAAAATTAATAAAAACCAAGGTTATAAGAAAAGTAACTCAGACACCAATCTTACGACAAACGACCAGCTTTTTCGTCATATCCGCTAGAGTACAGGCATAAATACGATAATCGCCCCCATCATGTAATTTGAGTTTACACCGCAGAGAATCTACATGCCCTGGAAAATTCCGTAACTTTAAATCTGCCCGATCAACACCCGCCGCGCCAGCCTTAACAGGTGCAATACACACAAGTTCATAAACCTTCCCGGGAAAATCTGAAATCAAATGATCCGATGAATAAAGATGCGTATGCTGATGAAACTTTGTGACCCCAAAACGCGACGCAACAACTTGAAAGCCGCCCGCCTTTTGAAAGGCCGGGCCAGGCTCGTAAATATAACGCTGCGGCATCCCGTAAGAAATTTCACATCCCCGCTCCTCCGAAATCCTGAATGAAAATTTTTCTAGACACTGCCCCTGATCATCAAGACGCACGGCAACAATCAAAGGGTCATGACTCATCTGCGCCGGATCAAGCACATAAAGAACCTCTCGGCAATCCCCCTGCCACGCGACAACATGGACCTCACAAACAAACTTCAACGTTTCGATAGTCTGCGAAATATCCAGAAGTGGCGAAGTCTTGATCATAACCCGGCGCCCCTTTTCGAGAAGAAGCGGTAAAAGTGCTGTTATATCAGGGGAACAATCCTCTAAACGCAGATACCCTTTGCGAACATTATCGCGACGCTGCGGATCAATATAGAGAAGATCAACAGGCTCCAGGCCTTGCAAAACCTCATGCGCCTCCCCACACACCACCGAAACATCTGCACGCAAACGACCAGCCTGCCCAAAAACAGAAAGATTATGCTTCAAAATTTCAGCCGTAACCTCCTCACGTTCAACACAAATCCCGCGTTTATAAACTTGAGAAAAACAAAACGCATCCATCCCCGTCCCGGATGTCAAATCCACAAACGACCCGCCGGAAACAATCCCGGCCTTATACAAACCACAGGAAAACGAAGAAGATTGCTCAAAATCATGCGCCACAGGGAATACAATACTATCCGTATCGAACCACTCAGGTGACTTGCTTTTGGCCTTCTGACGCACACGGATCTGATCCAGCACCAACGGGAAGTCAGCTCCCATATCATGCCCCTTCATCAGAGCCAAAGAGGTCACATCATCATCAGCATGAGCAGAAATAAAATCACGAACCTCGGGCCGAAGAAGAAACTGCCAACCCATCCCGCATCCTACCTAGGACAAATACCCGAGCGTTTCGCGGAACGTCATTGCACCGCCGGCGGGTCGCAACAATTCATCTTCGCACATCACGATATGACCATTCACAATCGTCATCATCGGCCAGCCTTGAATGCGCATACCATCAAACGGCGTCCATCCTGCGCGCGATTTTTGTTGAGCATTCGTAATCACACGCTCCGCCTTCATATCAACAACCGTGAAATCAGCATCAAACCCTTTCGCGATCCTGCCCTTGCGCGCAATCTGATGTATTCTATGCGGCCCCGCCGACGTCAGATCAACAAACCGCTCCAGACTAAGACGGCCGGCATTCACATGATCCAGCATCACCGGCACCAAAGTCTGCACCCCCGGCGTCCCGCTCGGGCTGGCAGGATATTCCTTGGACTTCTCATCCAGTGTATGCGGCGCATGGTCGGACGCCAGAATATCAACCGTCCCGTCCGCAATCCCCTGCCACAGGGCATCCTGATGATGCTTCTCACGAATAGGCGGGTTTTGCTGCGCATGTGTCCCCAGACGCTCATAACATTCCGGCGCATGAAGCGTAAGATGGTTAGCCAGAACCTCCACACTCGCAATATCTTTATTCGCCGCCAGCAGAGCCATTTCCTGAGCCGTCGTCACATGCAAAACATGAACCCGGCGCCCCGACAATCGTGCAAGCCGCAGCAAACGACTCGTCGCCGACAGGCAGGATTCCTCCGAGCGCCACACCGGATGCATCCGTACATCATGACTGTCGCCAAGGATTTTCTCCTTGTTCTCAATCATCATCATCTCGTCTTCCGCATGGACCGCCACCACGCGGTTCCCATTGCGCAAAACAGCCGAAACATCCTCATCCGACGCCACAAGCAAACTGCCCGTCGAAGAGCCCATGAAAATCTTGACGCCGCAAACGCCCGGCAAATTCTCCCAATGCTCAAGATCCTCTGCGTTATCAGCCGTCCCGCCAAAATAAAACGCGTAATTCACCCAGGGGTTTTGCGCAGCAATATCAAGTTTTTGCTGCAAAGCCTCCGGTGTCGTCGTCAAAGGATTGGTGTTCGGCATCTCAAATACACCCGTAACCCCCCCCATCGCCGCAGCCATCATCCCGGTCTCAAGAACTTCCTTATGCTCTCCCCCGGGCTCGCGAAAATGCACCTGCGTATCAATAACACCCGGCAACACATGAAGCCCCATGCAATCCACAACTTCACCGGCCATATCCCCGTCAAAAAGGCCAATCCCTTCAATCCGTCCATCACGCACAAGAACATCGGCGCGGTGCGTCCCGTCAGGCAAAACCACCATCCCGTCTTTCAACAAAAGATCCGCCCTGTCTGTCATGATATAAACTCCTCATCAATGATGAACCGCATATGAACCGCGACTGCCCCTGTGTATAACACAGGGGACAAAAAAAGTCAGGCCATATATCTATAAAAAACTAGGATTTAATGGAGTCGAGAAAGCGCCGCTGCACATCGCGGTCCTCCTTAAAGATACCGGAAAACATCGATGTCACCGTCGAAGACGCGGCCTTGTTCACGCCCCGTATCGACATGCACTGGTGGTTGGCATCAATCATCACCGCAGCCCCCTTCGGCCCCAGCGTGCGATCAATCACCTCAACAATATTCCGTGTCATATTTTCCTGAGAAATCAAACGGCGCGCATAGATATCGACGATTCTGGCAAGCTTGCTGATCCCGACAACCTTCTCATTCGGCCAGTAAGCCACATGGGCCTTCCCGACAATCGGCACCATGTGGTGCTCGCAATGCGACACAAAATCGATATTCTTCACCAGAACCATATCGTCAAACCCTTCGATATCCTCGAAAGTCTTGAGCAGCTCAGCCGCCGGGTCCTTGTCATACCCTGCGAAAAATTCCTGATAAGCCTTCACCACCCGGTCCGGCGTATCCAACAGACCTTCCCGCGCCGGATCATCGCCCGCCCACAGAATCAAAGTCTCAACCGCACGCTTGGCCTCCTCGATACTGGGACGCTTTGGCGTAGAAACATCTTGAATAAGAGCTTTGGAACCGCTGATTTTCATGAATATGGTCTCTCAAATTACAAATTAATGGTTGGTATTACCGTCTCTTTGCCGTATTTTCCAGTAAAAAAGACATCGACCCCGGATTTTAAGGATTTTAAAGCCTATGCGCACCGTGAAACTCTACAATTCCCTGACCCGCCAGAAGGAAATATTCACCCCCATCGACCCGGACAACGTCCGCCTCTACGCCTGCGGCCCCACAGTCTACAGCTACGCGCATATCGGCAACGCCCGCATGGCCGTCGTATTCGACACACTGGCCGGCCTCCTGCGCACAATCTACCCGAAGGTCACCTATGCCTCGAACATCACCGACGTTGATGACAAAATCATGACCGCCGCCAAAGAAACCGGTCAACCCATCGACGCGATCACCAAAAAATACGCCGACATCTACAACGCCGATATGGCGGCCTTGGGCTGCGCCGCGCCGGACATCCAGCCCCGCGCCACCACCCACATCCCGCAAATGATCGCCCTGACCCAAAAGCTGATCGAAAAGAACCACGCCTACGCAAGCGACGGCCACGTCCTGTTCCATGTCCCATCCTTCCCGGCCTACGGCGGCTTATCGGGCCGCAGCCGTGACGAGCAAATCGCCGGCGCCCGCGTCGAAGTCGCCTCCTACAAAAAGGACCCAGCCGACTTCGTCCTCTGGAAACCCTCCAAAGACGACGAACCCGGCTGGGATAGCCCATGGGGCAGAGGCCGCCCCGGCTGGCACATCGAATGCTCCGCCATGGCCGAACAACATCTCGGCCTGCCCTTCGACATCCACGGCGGCGGCGCAGACCTCAAATTCCCGCATCATGAAAACGAAATCGCCCAGAGCTGCTGCGCCCACGGCCATGAAACCGACCTCGCCGCTTTTGCAAAGACCTGGGTCCATAATGGCTTCGTCACCGTCGAAGGCGAGAAAATGTCAAAATCCATCGGCAACGTCATGCTTGCCCACGACCTGCTCGAAAGCTACCCCGGCGAAGCCCTGCGACTGACGCTCCTCTCCGCCCACTACCGCCAGCCGCTCGACTGGACCCAAAGCGCGCTCGAACAATCCAAAAAGACCCTCGACCGTCTCTACGGGGTCTTACGCGATCTCAAAGACATCGAAGCGTCACCAAACGAAGAAATCCCGACCGATTTCATGGACGCCCTGTGCGACGACCTCAACACACCAAAGGCCCTTGCCGCCCTCCTCGCCTTATCTAAAACCGCCGCAAAAGACAAAACCCCGCAGCATAAAAAACAGCTTTTGTGCGCAGCAAATCTCCTTGGCATCCTGCAACAGAACTCCGACGAATGGCTAGGGTACACAAGGGATACAAGCGACCCCGACGCAGCAAAAATAGAGTCTCTGCTGCAAGAGCGCAACGAAGCAAGGCGCAGCAAAAACTTCGCCCGTGCCGATGAAATCCGCGCACAGCTCACCGCCATGAACGTCACCATCGAAGACACCCCGACCGGCGCCATCTGGCATAAATCGAACTAGGGTCCATACTCACAGAAAAACCTACCGCGCCAAAAGCACCTGATAAAAATGATAAGTCCCGGCAACGGGACTACCGCCCCCCTGAAAACAGCCTGCCGTCTTACCGTCAAAATTCGCAGGCTCCCCGGCGCCATCCCCGATCGCATAGCTCTCGGAATAACTCCCGGTAAACTTGTCGCCGTTCATCACATAGGAGTTGGCATCCTCCTGCGGCGGATCGCCGAGCACATTAGACACCCCGGCCAGATCATTCAGCTTGACGCATACATCCTTCGCCACATAAGGCAGAATCAGCAAAAGCTCTTCATCATCAACGCTGCCTGAATCGCAATCATCCTCGCCGGCCCCTACATTCACCACGCAGCTCGCCCCGGTAATATAATACGTCCCATACCCTGTCGACGCACTCTTGGAGTCATCCAGCCACGCCGTCTTGGGCGCCACATAACTCACCCCTGCCCCGCCCGGCGAAAACACCTTACAGGCCTCGGAAGAACAATTCCCGTTCGCATACCCCGAAACAACCGAGTTTTCAAAACTGACCTGCGTATCCTTGTACCCGCGCAAGCGCAACTGCGACACCGCATGCGACAAAATACCGCCATATTCAAGGATTTCCGAAGCATACAGACGTGCCTTATCCTCACTCAGCCGCGTAACACTCCCCCGGCTACTCTGCGCCACCACATACGAAAGCGCCGCCAGCAACCCCACAGCGATCAAAATATAAAACAGAACATTCCCGGATTGCCCACGCATCATGACCATAATTTTAGAGTAAAATGCAGAAGTTTACTATTGAAACAAATGCAAATATTGACTTAAATACGCTCCCGAAAGGCAAAAAACATGACCAACGCACGCACCCATGAAACGATTACCGTCCCCACCGACACGGATGGCGTAAGCTGCGACGGCGGCGGCGGCGCACTCGGCCACCCAAAAGTCTGGTACGGCTTTAACGACCAGAAAAACGTACATTGCCTGTACTGCGACCGTGTTTTTATCCGCGAGAATTAAGTCAGCGCGATTCCTTGCGCTCCCCGGCGCTCTTCCTGTATGATGAACCCATATGGCGCTGCAAACGCGGGCCATATAAAAGCGACACACAGTCGCACTCGCTTATACAAAGGAGTACATAAGACATGACGACGCGCCTTTCGCTATTCGACAGCCCCCTTTTCCTCGGCTTTGACCATTTCGAAAAAACCGTAGACCGCATGCGCAAAGCAGGCGCAGACGGCTACCCACCCTACAATATCGAGCAAATTGGCGAAGACGGCCTGCGCATCACACTGGCCGTTGCCGGCTTTTCGATGAACGACCTCGACGTCGAAATCGAGCACAACCAGCTGACCATCCGCGGAAAACAAACCGAAGACGACGAGAGAATCTACCTTCACCGCGGCATCGCCGCGCGCCAGTTCCAACGCAGCTTCGTCCTCGCAGACGGCATCGAAGTCCGCGGCGCAGATCTCGACAACGGCCTGCTCCACATCAATCTTCAGCGCATCCTCCCTGAATCAACAGCGCGCAAAATTGAGATCAGCAGCACCAAAAAATCCCCCCGTGAACTCCCCGCCATCGACATGGAGAAAGACACCAAAAAACAAAAATAGAATGATTTTTGACAAACACCCTGGTTTTAAGGTTTTATAAACCGGATATGCGTACGGTCCATAACACAGTCGCTCCACTCTGCTTTTGTACAAGGCGCAAGCGACGCAACGTATAGACATACGGAAAGAGCGCGGCAACGCTGTACAAAAGTAAAGTGGAGTGACGATAACAACGATAAAAAGGAAACAAGCATGACACACAAACCATCAGACCCAGTGGGCGAAGTCCAGGACGGACTGAAAGCCATTTCAGTCAACGATTTCATGAATTTCGGCCTTGGACACATCGCCTACATCCGCACAGCAAACGCCACCACAGGCGCAAGCTTCACTGTCCACGCAGCCAACGGCCTGCGCCTGTCGATCACCGGAAGCTTCGACGACGCCCTCAGCGCCGCCAACCTCCACAACCTCGAAACCGTAACCTTGCACTAGAAAGCCCCTTCACAGCCTTTAGCGTCAAACGACATTCAAAGAGAAACGGAGCGAGAGCGCGGGGCCATCGAGAACCGGCGCGCAGCGTACATTAAGTACGTGAGCACCGGAAGCGCAGAGAGACCCGTCTCGCAGCCCGTTTATCGCAGAATGTCAAGCGGCACGCATCCAGCGTTGGGACGGCATCAACAAAATCCGCATCGTGTCAACATCCGGCGCATCGCGCAGAGCATCACAAAGCTCTTCATTGCGCAAAAGCCGCGTGACCGCAGCAACGCGCTGCAAATGAAGCGGACCATCAGAAAACGGTGACAAAACAACAGCCAGCACATCCACAGGCACGTCATCGGCCCCTTCCAGAGAGATCCCCTGATTGAGCACAGCCATTCCGATCCCAGGTCGCCGTACCTTGGCGCTGCGCACATCGAGAACCGCAACCCCCTGCCCGATGCCGCAAGGCATCTGACTGATTTCATCGCGCATAAGATCAGAAAGAACAGACAAATCAATGCCGCAAACCGGAGCCATGCCGGCTGCCAGGACATCAATCGGCATTTTCTCATTCTGAACCCGAACTTTTGGAATCAGCAAATCAAAACGCAACGACTGCAACATACCCATAACAAAACGTCCCTTATAATTACGCTCTCATCGGCGGGGTCTTGTACCACAGATTAAAAACCAAATTCCAGCAAAAAATATGTTGCGCTCCAGCATTAGAAAAACAAAATAAACCATGTAAAAACAATGACTTAAAAAAACAAAAGATAGAATTTATGCTTGGAAGTAACTTGAAAGTAGCATCCTGCAACGCGCTCCGGAATTTCAAAATCTTGTGCAAAAAAAAATCAACATCCCAAAAAACAAAGCCCCGGATAAACCGGGGCTTTAATCATAAAAATTTTAACGTTTTCGAGCCTACGCTTCGTCCGGCTCAATCCAGCCCACATTTCCGTCATTGCGGAAATAGACCATATTCAGCTTACCGGTAGACGCATTGCGGAACATCAAAGCATTCTTATCCGCAAGCTCCATCCGCATCACAGCTTCCGAAACACTCATTTTCTCGATATGCGTCGCTATCTCGGCGATCACCGCCGGATCGTCACCTTGATCTGCCGCATTATCCTGCTCTTGCGCCTCTTCCTGAGACTGCGCAGAGAGCGTGTAATAACGAGCCTTGACCATTTCCGTTTCCGGTGTCTTTTCGGTGCGCTGATGATGATCACGCAGCTTTTTCTTATAACGACGCAAGCGTTTCGCAGCCTTCTCTGAAGCCGCATCAAAAGCAACATAGGGGTCGCTTTCAACCGCTTCGGTAATCACCATGATATTCTTGCCCACGCGCACGGAGATATGCACTTTGAACATGCCATTCCCATGCCCTTCGCGAGAAAAGGTGACGGTCGCGTCAGTTGCATGATTGAAATATTTTTGATCGATATCAGTAAGCTTGCCTGTAACGTGCTTACGCAAAGCGTCACCGATGTCAATCTGCTTACCTTGAACGGTCATTTCCATGATTTTCGTCCTGTGTTGTACGATAGAGATGAACCAGTTTTACTAGCCTTTCCGCCCCGTTTCAACCAATTTCGCACGCCAAAACCGCAATTCCCAAAACAGATTAAAAACAGATCGCATTCAAAGAGAAACGAGGCGAGAGCGAGGGTCTATCGAGAACCGGCGCACAGCCTACAAAAGTACGCGAGCACCGACAACGGCCCGAAAGGGCGTTGGACGCCGAAGGCGCCCGAAGGGCAAGCGCTGTTAAAACAGCGCGCGTCAAAGCGTTTTTTGCAGCCCGTTTATCGCAGAATGTCCTTTTTCTGCTTCCGGCGCTGAACGGAGGAGCCGATATGCATCCCCTCCCGGTACTTCGCCACGGTGCGCCGCGCCAGATCGACCCCCTCTTTCTTCAGGATATCGACGATCGCATCATCAGACAAAATTTTATTGGGGTCCTCACCATCAATCAAAGCCTTGATCCGCGCTTTAACCGCCTCCGCCGAATGCACAGACCCGTCCGATGCCGTAAGCGCGGTTGAAAAGAAAAACTTGAGCTCGAACAACCCGCGCGGCGTCCCGATATATTTATTCGTTGTCACCCGGCTGACCGTGCTTTCATGCATGTCAATTTCCCCGGCAATATCCTTGAGCGTCAAAGGACGCAGAAACTCGATCCCGTAATTGAAAAACGCATCCTGCTGCTCAACGATCTCGCTCGCCACCTTCAAGATCGTCTGCGCCCGCTGATCCAAAGCCCGCACCAGCCAGTTCGCACTCGCCATCTGCGCCGTCACATATTCCCGGTCCTGCTTGCTCTTCGCCAATCCGGAAACTTGCGTATAATACTCCTGATTAACCAGAACCCTTGGCAAAGTCTCACTATTCAGCTCCACCCGCCAGCCACCGCCCAGATTTTTAGGCATCCGCTTCATCAAAACATCCGGCACCGCCGTCTGCACAATCACATGCTCGAAATCCGAAGCAGGCCGCGGATTAAGCGCCCGCACCTCCTCAATCATATCGGCCAGATACGTCGCATTCACCCCGCATAAATCGGCAAGCTTCTTCAAATCCCTGTCCGCCAGAACATCGAGGTTTTCCAGCAAAGCCTTCATCGGCCCGTCCAGCGCCCCCTTCTCCTCAAGCTGCAACGCCAGACATTCCGACAAATCCCGCGCAAACACCCCCGAAGGATCAAACCCCTTCATGACATCCAGCAAACGCCCGATCCGCTCCACAGAACACGACAACCGCGCGGAAAGATCCGTCACCGAAGACCGCAGATACCCGCTCTCATCCAGAGAGTCGATCAAAAGCGCTCCGATCATCCGGTCACGCTCGTCCGTCACCGACACCGCAAGCTGCTCCATCAAATGCGCCCGCAACGTCTTTTCTTCGCGAAGACGGCTCTCAAAGCCTTCATCCATCACATCGAACTTGGAATTCCCGCCTGCCCCGATATCCGCCATCGAAGACCCTGCATCAAAATCCGCAGGCTCATAATCCGGCACATCAAACGCCACATCAACATCGTCACGCCCCTCAGCCTCAGCAGGCGCCTCTGCCCCACCCTCAGCATCTGAAGTCCCGCCCAGATCAGGCTCGGCATCTGCCTTCTCCAGCAAAGGATTCTTCTCAAGCTCTTCTTCAATAAACTCGGCAAGCTCAACATTATTGAGCTGCAAAAGCTTGATCGCCTGCTGTAATTGCGGCGTCATGACAAGCTGTTGAGACTGACGAAAATCGAGTTTCTGGGAAATCGTACTCATACAAACAGTCTACCACGCCCCGTGCCCAAGAAAAACAGAGAAGAACCACATCCCCAAAAAGAAAAAGCCCCCTTTCTAAACCAAGAAAGAGGGCTTCCTAAAAACTTCAATTCTTACTCCGCAGGAGCTTCCTCCGAAGCAGGCGCGTCTTCTGCCGGCACATCAGAAGCCGGAGCCTCTTCCGCAGGCGCCGCCGTAACCTCAGGCAACGCAGCAGGCGTATCCGCCAAAGAACGGAGCCAGGCAATGACATTCGCCCGGTCTTGCGTCTTCTTCATCCCGGCATACGTCATCTTCGTACCTTTGATAAAATCTTTAGGCTTATAAAGGAAATGATTCAAACTGTCATAATCCCAGTTCCCACCCATTTCCGTCACCCCTTTGGAATAACTAAACCCGGCCTCGGAACCACGCGCACGTCCAACAATATTCCACAAATTCGGCCCCGTCTTGTTCGGACCACCCTTGTCAAAGGAGTGACAAGTCGCGCAAATCTTGGCGGCTTTCGCCCCGCTCTCAAGATCGGCCTGCGCAAGAAGCGCATCAATCGACTCCGGCCCCGAAGCTTTCGCAGCCCCCGCATCGCCACCACTTGCCTCAGTATTGGTTGCAATCACAACGGCATCCTTCTCCAGTTCCTCGGAATGAACAACACTCTCGGCAATAAACCCGGACATATAAGCCGTAATCCCGGCAATAAGAACCGCTGCAAAAATTTTATTCGAAGTAGACATTGCAAAAAACCTGCCTTTTATAAAAAGAATTCAACACTATGGTCGGTATATAACACACACCGCTGCCAAAAAGATGACCAAAGTCAAAAACAGCAGAACTAATCGACATAAGTACAGAGTTTGCGTATAGTCTTCAAGCCCAAAAGCAGCAATAAAAAACGAGGAAAGTACCTATGATCAAAGATTGTAAAACCATCGCCTTCCAGGGAGCACCAGGCGCCTATTCCGACATGGCATGCCGCGCAGCTTTCCCGGCCTTGGAAACAATCCCGTGCGACTCCTTCGAAGAAGCCTTCCACGCAGTCATCGACGGAAAAGCCGATCTGGCCATGATACCGGTGGATAACACCATCGCAGGGCGCGTCGCCGACGTGCACCACCTGATGCCGCTCGGTGACCTCTTCATCATCGCCGAACACTTCCAGCCCGTTAATCATATGCTTCTTGGCGTAAAAGGAGCGAAAAAAGAGGATCTCAAATACATCCACTCCCACGTCCACGCCATTCCACAATGCAAAAAAATGATCGGCCGCATGAACGCAAAGGCCATGATCCACGCCGACACTGCCGGCGCCGCCCGCGAAATAGCGGAAAAAAATGACCCGGTTCATGGAGCCATCGCCTCCGAACTCGCCGCTCAAATCTATGGCCTCGACATCCTCGAACGCGACGTCGAAGACGCAGACCACAACACAACCCGCTTCCTCGTACTCGCGCCGGAACCCGTCATTCCGCCGCTCGATCACAACACCAAAACACTGACCAGCCTGCTCTTCGAAGTCCGCAACATCCCGGCCTCTCTCTACAAAGCCCTCGGCGGTTTCGCAACCAACGGCCTCAGCATGACCAAACTGGAATCTTACGTCGATGAAAACTTCCAGGCCGCGCGTTTTTACTGCGACATCGAAGGCCACCCGGAAAGCAAAGCCTTCAAGCGCGCCCTCGAAGAACTCGGTTTTTACGCCAAGGACGTAAAGTTCCTCGGCACCTACCCGGCGCACCCGATCCGCAAAACCCACCAGTCCGACCCCGGCGAGCTCTAGAAATCCCTCGAAAATAAACCCTTGAGGGAAAAGAAAATCATGTTAGGGTATACCCCGGTAAAGTAAACTTAGGGGAGCAATTCAATGCCAACACATGCAGAACTGGCCGGAAAACTTCTGGTCGATGCAGCCACTTTTTTCCGGACCCTCGGCAGCCAAAACGCCGCGCTGACAGAGCAAATGACTGAAAACGCAAATGTTTTCGAACAGATGTCAGCCCTTCTCACCGGTAACCCGCAAGGCAATCTCGAAGGCACCTCCCACGCAGAACTCGCCGGTCGCCTCCTCAAAGACGCGGCAACGTTCTTCCGCACGCTGGCCGAGCAAAACGAGCCGATCCGCGAGCAGATGAACGAAAACGCCAATGTCTACGAACAAATCGGTGACATGGTCACGGCCGACCCGCTGGGAATTTTAGATTAGAGTGTAAAGCAAAGAGTGAAGAGTTTACTCACCTTAAACTCTCCACTCTAAACTCTTCACTCCCCGCTCTCCATTATGTTATCCTGTCCTTAAGACATTCAAGGCATAATCCTTTGCCGAATCCACAAAACCGAAAACAAGGTGCAAACCAAGCATGGCACGCTCACGCACGATCAAACGTCCCCGTAAATCAAGCAAACCATCCGCCGCATTTCTACCCGAATCACTTCAGGTGTTCATCGCGCGCCGCCTCGTCGATATGATCGCGCTTGCCCTGCTCGCCGCCGCCGCCTTCCTCGCCACCGCCCTCATAAGCTATAACCGCGACGATCCATCATTAAACACCGCCGCCGACGCAGGCCAGAACATCAGCAATGCCGCAGGCTCTGCCGGCGCATGGATCGCCGATATCCTGCTCCAGACCTTGGGCGCCGCCGCTTTTATTCCAGCACTTTGCGTTGGAATCTGGGCCATGAGAATCTTCCGCCGCCAGAAAATCCGCCCGATTTCCCTGCGCCTCGTCGCGCTCCTGACCTCCGCCCTCCTGGCATCCGTAGCCTTGGCTCAAATCCCGGCCGGAGACTGGTCCGCACACCCCTACCTCGGCAGCAGCGCCGGAAGCCTCATCCTGAACAGTATAGATCACACAGCAAAAAGCTTTAATGTTCCATATATCGACATTGTAGCATCAATTTTATGCGGCTTCATCAGCATAACAGCCTTCCTCTACGCCGCCGCCGTACCGGCCACCGAACTCGGCAATTTCTGGTTCCGCGTCAAACTCGCAGTATTCACACTGATCAGCGGCATCTTCTCGTTCGCCCAAAACTTCACAAACTGGGTGATGCACTACAACGACGAATCCTATAAGCCCGAGCCCAAAACAAATTTTAGCCTGATCGAACACCTCAAAATCCGCCAGGCTGAAAAACTGGCAGAAAAAGAAGAGGCCCGTGCCCGTCGCGAAGAAGAAAAGCCACGGGAAAAACGCGCCCCCGTCGTCGGCGCTCAGGAACAAAAGGATAATGATGAGCCCGAAGAGAGCATCATCCCGTCAACCCTCACAGCCAGCATTCCGGTCATAAACCCCGCGACCGCAAAACCGCAGGCCCCGGCCAAAAAACCAAAAGACACCGCCCAGACACACTTCGCCCTCAGCGAAAACAACGGAGAGTGGGAATTCCCGCCAATCTCCATGATCGAGGAAGTCCCCTCGGAAGTTCTGGACCACAAACCCAATGAAGACGCCCTGCGCCGCAACGCCGAGCTCCTGCAAAGCGTCCTCGCCGACTTCAACATCAAAGGCGAAATCGTCAGCATCCACCCCGGCCCCGTCGTCACGCTCTACGAACTCGAACCCGCGCCCGGCACAAAATCTTCGCGCGTTATATCGCTCAGCGACGACATAGCCCGCTCGATGTCCGCCATTTCCGTACGTTGTGCCGTCGTCCCGGGCCGCAACGTCATCGGGATCGAGCTCCCCAACAAAGTACGCCAGACCGTCTACATGAGAGAAATGCTGGAATCACGCCTCTTCGAAAAAACCAGCGCCAAACTCCCGCTCATCCTCGGCAAGGACATCGGCGGCCAGCCCATCCTCGCCGATCTGGCAAAAATGCCCCACCTCCTCGTCGCCGGAACCACCGGCTCCGGGAAATCGGTCGCCGTCAACACCATGATCATGTCCCTGCTCTACCGCCTCTCGCCCGAGCAATGCCGTTTCATCATGATCGACCCCAAAATGCTGGAACTCTCGGTCTACGACGATATCCCGCACCTGCTCTCCCCCGTCGTCACCGAACCCGGCAAAGCCGTCGTCGCCCTCAAATGGGCGGTGCACGAAATGGAAAACCGCTACCGCAACATGTCCAAACTCGGCGTACGGAACATCGAGGGCTACAACCAGCGCATCCGCGAAGCTCTCAAGAAAAACGAGCAAATCATGCACAAGGTGCAAACCGGTTTCGATCCCGATACTGGCAAACCGGTCTTCGAAGACCATCCGCTGGAACTCGCCGAACTCCCTTATATTGTCATCATCGTCGACGAATTTGCCGACCTCATGCTGGTCGCGGGCAAAGACGTCGAAAACGCCATCCAGCGCCTTGCGCAAATGGCCCGCGCCGCCGGCCTCCACCTCATCATGGCCACCCAGCGCCCGTCCGTCGACGTTATCACCGGCGTGATCAAAGCCAACTTCCCGACCCGGATTTCGTTCCAGGTCACCTCCAAAATCGACAGCCGCACCATCCTCGGCGATTCCGGCGCCGAACAGCTCCTCGGCATGGGAGACATGCTCTACATGGCCCCCGGCGGGCGCATCACCCGCGTCCATGGCCCGTTTGTTTCTGACGGCGACGTAGAAAAAACAACAACCTTCCTGCGTGCCCAGGCCACTCCGGCCTACATCGACGGCGTCACGGATGACAACGACGATTTCGGCGACAGCGAAGTCATGGCCGCCATGTTCGGCGGATCATCCGGCGGCGAAAACGGCGGAAGCGGCGATGAGCTCTACGACCGCGCCGTCGCCGTCGTTGCCCGCGAAGGCAAGGCCTCCACCAGCTTCATCCAGCGCCACCTGCAAATCGGCTACAACCGCGCCGCCCGCATCATCGAAGAAATGGAAAAACAAGGCGTCATCTCCAAAGCCAACGCCGTCGGCAAACGCGAAGTCCTCATCCGCGATTTCAGTGATGTTTAGAAAAGCCTCATAACCATATTAAAAATTTCGCAGGATCCACCGCTGGATTAACGTATCAAGAGCGGCTATACTGACAACAAATGAGAGAAAAGATGCGTTACCTGACACTTCTGACCTGCGCCTTTATGGCGCTTTTGCCGTTACAGGCCAAGGCCCTCACACAAAACAGCAAGACCGAAGAAACCGTCCAGACCGTCACCCCCGATGAAATCAAACGCGCCGAAAGCTGGCTACAAAACCTGCACACCGCGCAGGCGCGCTTCATCCAGACCACCGGCAACGGCACCCAGCTTGTCGGCACCTTCTACCTCTCCCGGCCCGGCAAGCTCCGCTTCGAATACGACCCGCCGTTAGAAGATTTCATCGTTGCCGACGGCGTCTTCATCTATTTCTACGACGGAGAATTAAAAGAACAGACCAACGCCCCCATTCAGGCCACCTTGGCCAATTTCCTGCTGCGCAAGGATTTCTCCTTCGGCGGAGACATCACCGTCGCCGAATCCAAACGCGCCGGCGGCTTCATCCAGATAAAACTCGTCCAGACCGACGAACCTGAAGCCGGGTCATTAACCTTCGCCTTCACCGAAGACACGCTCCAGCTCAAAAAATGGCGTGTCACCGACCCGCAAGGCGCGATGACCGAAGTCGAGCTTTTCTACCTGAAAACCGGGCTCAACCTTGACCCCAAACTCTTCGTCTACATTGATCCGAACCAAAAAGACCCCAAAAAGAGATACAATGACTGATCGCCTGAACAGCCAGGACGGCCCACTTGAACACCTGATCCGTCTTCTGGGCGGCCTCCCCGGCCTCGGCAACCGCTCCGCCCGCCGCATCGCCCTGCACCTCTTAAGCAAACGAAGCGCCCTGATGGTCCCGCTCGCCGCAGCCCTGCAACAAGCCGCTGAAAATATCAAAGATTGCAGCACCTGCGGCAATCTCGACGTCATCGACCCTTGCGCCATCTGCCGCGATGAAACGCGCGACAACAGCAAAATCTGTATCGTCGCTCAAGTCAGCGACGTCTGGGCCATCGAACGCACTGGCGCGTATCGCGGACGTTACCATGTTCTGGGCGGCCTCCTCTCGGCTCTGGACGGCATCGGACCGCAAGACCTGCGTATAGAAAGCCTCATCACACGCATAGAAACCGCCCAAACCCGCCCCGATGAAATCATCCTCGCCCTGAGCGCAACAGTCGACGGCCAGTCCACAGCCCACTACATCGCCGACCGCCTCCTGAGCTCCGGCATCAGCGTCACCCGCCTCGCCCACGGCGTCCCTGTCGGCGGCGAGCTGGACTATCTCGACGATGGCACCATCACCACCGCCCTCAAATCCCGCAGCGCCGCCGCCTGAGAAAAAGCAAAAACGATAGAAGCCTATTCTTTCTCGGAAATATAGACATCGCCATCAGAAGACACCCGCAGCACGGAAACATGCGTGTAATGCGCCGCCCGCTCTCCGCCGATCGCCAAATCGTAATAAATCCCTTCCGGAAAATAATGATCGCTGCTCGTCGCCGTAACGGTTGAACCGCCAAACTTCACATAGACCGGCACACTGGCATACAAACTCACAATCCGCGTCCCGGCATCAAAGGCTGTAGCATTGCGCGCAGCCGTCGCGCTTGCCGCAATATGATGCGCCCCGCCGTCCTTCAGGCGCAGCGCTGGAATAGGCGTATCGTTAGCATCAAGAGGAATCAAGGTCGTCATAAAAATCTCCTTTTCAGTATCTGGAATGAACCCCAAATTCCTGCAAAAAACAAAAAACCTGCCGTCAAAAACGGCAGGCCTCATCAAAAAGGGAATCCGGGCGTATATAAACGCACAACTACAGCAAAAAAAACGCCCCGTCAAGGAATATATTCATAAATCGCCATAATAAAGCCCGCGCATTAGGCCAAATTTAATAAAATTAACATAATATATAAGGATAAAAAATAAAGGGAGGCGGGGATGAGAGGG
>JAGRHC010000076.1 GCA_020445145.1 Alphaproteobacteria bacterium | reverse complement strand
GCCGCATTCAGGAACGGGCGGTACAGTGCAATGAAAAAGCGGTTGACCGGATTTTCATCCTCGCGCCGAATTTTCCCGCGTATCAACCAAAGCATGAGTATCGGCACCACCGTCACAGATAAGAATGCAGCGGCGGCCATGGCATAGGTCTTGGTGAAAGCCAGCGGCGTGAACATGCGTTCTGATTGGCCCGTTAGGGCAAAAACAGGGAAGAAGGACACAGTGATAATCAGCAGGGAGAAAAACAGCCCTGGCCCAACTTCTTTGGCCGCCTGTATCAATGCTTTTTGTCTGTCCGCCTTATCGGTATCCGGCTCCATACCGGAGAGTTTCCTGTGAGCGTTCTCCACCATGACAATGGACGCATCCACCATTGCACCAATCGCAATCGCAATCCCGCCCAGCGACATGATATTTGCCGTAATACCCTGTGCGTTCATGATGATAAAGGCCGCCAGAATGCCAAGTGGAATAGTAATGATCGCCACAAAAGCACTGCGAGCATGGAGCAAGAAGAGGAAAGTAATGAGCGCTACCATCAGGCTTTCTTCAATCAGCTTGTCTTTGAGATATTCAACTGAGCCTTCGATCAATTCACTGCGGTCATAGACGATTTTTAATTCGACACCGTCTGGCAAACCTTGTTTTACGCTTTCCAATCGCTCTTTGACATTATGAATGACATCCAGCGCATTGGCTCCGGGGCGCATCACAACAATGCCGCCGACGGCCTCACCTTCGCCGTTTAGCTCGGTAATGCCGCGCCGGATCGCAGGACCTTCGACAACGCGGGCAACATCACCGACTGTGATTGGCGTACCGTCCACGCTTTTTAATACAGCTTGCGCGAGATTTTCCGGCTTGTTCACATAGCCAAACGAGCGGATCAGATATTCCGTTTCCGCCATTTCCAGCGTCCGCCCGCCTGTTTCCTGATTGGCGCTGCGCACGGCCTCGATCACTTTTTGCAGCGGAATGTCATAGGCGCGTAGCTTGTTGGGATCCACCAATACCTGATATTCTTTTACGAATCCGCCGACACTCGCCACTTCCGCCACACCGTCAATCGTCGCCAGTTCAAAGCGGACAAACCAGTCTTGCAAGGATCGCAGCTCCGCCAGATCGTGCTGGCCTGTTTTATCAAACAAGGCATACTGAAAGACCCAGCCCACGCCCGTAGCGTCCGGCCCTAGCTCCGGCTCCACGCCCTCCGGCAACATGCCACGCGCCTGCGAGAGATATTCAAGCGTGCGGCTGCGCGCCCAATACATGTCCACATTATCTTCAAAGACGATGTAAACAAACGACGTTCCAAACATCGAAAAGCCGCGCACGACTTTTGTTTTTGGCAGAGAAAGCATCTGTGTAGACAATGGATAGGTGACCTGATCCTCAATCACTTGCGGTGCCTGTCCGGGGAAGTCTGTACGAATAATAACCTGCGTATCGGATAAATCGGGAATAGCATCAAGCGGTATTTTGGTTACGGAGACAATACCCGCCGCCAGCAATACCAGTGCGCCCAGCATAACGAAAAACTGGTTTGCCACCGACCAGTCTATGATTTTGGC
>JAGRHC010000075.1 GCA_020445145.1 Alphaproteobacteria bacterium | reverse complement strand
AGGGCTATGCCCCGCCGCCGCAATTGCTTGAGGAGCTGGGGCTGGAACCACGCTCAGTAAATGATAATGCTTTAAGCCAGTCCGGCTATTCAACGCCGTATCTTCAGCTGATGCAAAAAGCAATTGATGTTCACCGCATTACTGATCAGAACCAGCCTTTGAAAAAAGAGCTGGAAGCCTGGTTCATTGAGCAGACCATCAATGGCGAGGCCATCAGCGCCAATGACGCCTCTTATATGGCCTCTTTCGTTCGTTCCCCGAAATCCCGCAAGGGCGGTGGGCGTAAATATTAGGGTGATACCCTGACACCCATACGGTTCCCGCCGTGACAACGTAGCGCGCATTTTCTCATTTTCGCACACTGAACCCATCATCGGTTCTAACACATGCGAAAGGAGAGACAGATGAGCGAACAATTTATAAAACCCGGAGCGGCAAAACCGCCGGTCATACAGACACCTCGAAAGGCGGAAGAATTTCTCAATCAATACGAGCTGTCCAAGCGCTGGAAAATATCGCCGCGCACGCTGGAGCGCTGGCGCTGGTTGGGCAATGGGCCGCGCTATCACAAGATCGGCGGGCGTGTTGTTTACAGGCTTTCGGACATTGAAGAGTTCGAGAATGGCCGCAGCTTCACCTCCACCATGGATGAGCAGCATGGGGGTGCACAATGATTCACGATTACCCCAAATTGAACCCTGAACATGATGCCGAGCGGTGCTGTTTGCACCAGCTGCATTACGATGCTGCACTTCCGCTGCCCGGAACCCGCGCAGAGCGTACCCTGAAACAGAAATATAAATTTCACAAAATCCCGTCATTGCTGCGGCATTACCCAAAGACCATGCCGTCTCAGGAACTTGGCAGAGAGATATGTGAAGGTTTGTGTGCGCTGGGCTATGAAATGGGCACTGCCCATTCTGGCGGGTTCTGGAACATGCCGCAAAACAAAAAACCTGAACAGGGTTTTGGCAGCGCTCAATTCCAGATGGATAAAAAGCATGCCGCCATATGGCTGACGCCGCCGGGCACCGATCTGATCATCAGCGAATGTTTTTTCACCGCCATGCACGTCTATCAGATTGAAGGCAACGCAATATGGCTCGTTCCGGAGATTGGAGATATCGCCCAGATTATTCTTCCTCCCTTGCCGCTGGCACAGCGCATTCATATCGTCCGTCCCTTTTTGTATAGCATCCCAGAACTGGATGTGTTGGTCGAAACGCCCGAAAGATGGCGCAGCCAAGGGCGGCAGGTGACGCTGGTCGATCATGCTTATTATACGAACACACTGTATTCCTAAAGGAGGGGAAATTTCATGCCCCTCAAAACACTGGATTACAACAAACCTGATTTGCCGTCGCGGGATGAGATCAAGGCTGCGATGCTGGTCCGGTTGCCGGAAGTGTTGCGGCATCTGTTTCCCAATGGCAGGCAGTTGAAGCGGGAATTCCAGATCGGTAGCCTGCAGGGTGAAAAAGGCCAAAGCCTGAAAATTACCATGTCTGGCGATAAAGCGGGGCTGTGGCAGGATTTTGAGAGTGGTCACGGCGGCGATATTTTCGACCTGTGGGCGGCGGTGCATGGGTTAGATACACAGCGCGACTTTCCGGCTGTGTTGCGATCCTGCGCGGGCTGGCTGGGGTTATTGCCAGTTGTGCCGCCAGTATCACTGGGGCGCAGGGAATGGCTTTACACGGATGCCTCCGGCAAACCGCTGGTCACCGTCAAACGCACAGACGGTGCAGACGGCAAAAAGACTTTTCTGCCCTATGATCATATCACCGGAAAGTATGCCATGCCGGAGATCAGGCCGCTCTATAATCTGCCTGATATCGCTGCCAGTGATCGTATCATTATCACAGAGGGTGAGAAGTGCGCTCAAGTTCTCATCGATCTCGGCATTCCGGCCACGACCGTTATGGGCGGCGCAAATTTTGATCCTGCAAAAACAGATTTCAGCCCTCTGGCTGGCAAGGACATCACCATCTGGCCGGACAATGACAAAGCTGGGCAAGGTTACGTCGAGCGCCTTAAAACCGGCCTGCAATCCATCAAGCCCAGAAGTCTGCGGGTTATCATCCCACCCGTCGACAAGCCGGAGAAATGGGATGCCGCCGATGCGGTGCAGGACGGTCTTAACATTCAGGCCTTTTTGAATTCTGTACCACAATCAAAAATTCCTCTCCAGCGATACGAGGCCTTCTCTCTGGCGGAGCTGATCGCCGATAAAAGCCCGATGCCGGACGATCTGATCGCTCCGCGTCTGCTCACGCCATCAGGCATGCTGGTGATTGGCGGCGCGCCCAAATCCGGCAAGAGTGATTTTACGCTCTCGCTGCTGGCCCATATGGCCGCCGGGCAGCCGTTCCTGAAGTTCACACCGCCCAGACCGCTGCGCGTATTCGTGCTGCAGGCAGAAATCCAGTATGATTATCTGCGCGAACGTCTGCAGAAAATGGGGCTGTCTGAGGAGGCCATCCTCAAAGCCGGGCAAAACATCCATATCACGCCACAATTAAAGCTCCTGCTGAATGATGACGGGCTGGAGATCATCAAAGATCTGATCCATGAGAAGTTTCCTGACGCGCCGCCGGATATTATCGTCATTGACCCTATCCGCAATGTGTTTGACGGCGGGCCGGACTTTGGCAATCTTGGCGAGAACGACAATAACGCCATGCTGTTTTTCCTGCAGCAACGCGTGGAAATGCTGCGCGATATGATCAATCCGCGCGCCGGGATCATCCTCGTGCATCATACAAAGAAAATCAGCAAGGCCATGTTCAAGGATGACCCGTTTCAGGCCTTGAGCGGCGCCAGTTCGCTGCGCAGTTATTATACCAGCGGCATGCTGATCTTCCGGCCCGATGAGGCTGAAGACGTTAGATCTCTGCATTTCGAATTGCGCAATGGGCCCGGCATTGTGAATATGCATGTGGTCAAGGAACATGGGCATTGGGTTGAGGCGGACTCGAATAGTGTCACTCTCGTGCGGCAGGATTACAGCCGCAAGCTGGAGAGCGAGCGCAGGCGGCGCAAGGATGCTATTTTGCAGATCTTATACGATCAGGCCGAAAAAGGGTTTTTGTTTACCACCCGGCAGTTCGCCCGCAATTTTGAGGGCAAGAGCGGACTGGGCAGTTATTCCAGCATTTATAACCGTGTCAATGTTCTGGCGACCAAGGGCGACATCAAGTTTTTTAACGAGCCGCATCCGGTCACGCAGCAGAGCACGCAGGGATCCGACCGTGGATATTTATGTGTGCCGGACATGCGGCTGGGGCCGATAACGGAAACCGTCGACGAGGAAACCGGAGAGCTGTGTGAAGAGTTTATTCCAGTCAAGCCAACGCATTTCAAAGACAAACAGACCGGCGCGCTCTTGCCAGTGGAAGATCCGGATGTGTGGGTCTATGCCGATGGCAGGGACGTAACCGAGCTGTAAACTTCTAAACACTAAAAACTTTTTGAACGGCACTTTTGTTATTTTTGAAGGGGTTAAGGTGGGAAGAAGTGTACAAATAAAAACTTCTCTAAAAACTTTGTAAACTTCCCTGAAGCCCATATTTTATGAGGATTACAGACAATATAGAAGTGTGGAATATATTGCCCCTCCCTAAAGGGAGGGGGCGTGGGATACAGATCCACGCACCCC
>JAGRHC010000074.1 GCA_020445145.1 Alphaproteobacteria bacterium | reverse complement strand
ATTGAAGATACGCCCCGCTCGGCAGGGTAACCTTGGTCAAATTGCCGTTGTCGTCGTAGTCGTAGGTCGTCTCCGCCTCCAGCGCCGTGCCGACCGCGCGGGTCAAACTTTGCAGGCGTCCGTTCGTGTCATAGACAAAATCCGTCTCCACGCCGTTCGGGTCTTCGACCGTCGTCGGACGTCCGGCGGAATCCCGCGCGGTGATCGTTGTCACCTGCGAGAGAGCATTGGTGATGGTCGTCAGGTTGTAATTCGAGTCATAGGCATACGTCGTCGTATCGGCGACATCCGTCCGCGGCCCGTTCACTTCCTCCAGCCGCCCGAGGATCGTATTTCCGCTGCCATCCGTTGAATTGCTATAGTAGCTATAGGTGGTGATACGGGTCTCGGATGTGGCCGTGTCCGTAACGGTAACCGAGGTCAGGCGTCCGTAAGTATCGTAGTCGTAATCCGTCGTCTTGCCGCTTTCCGTCACCAGATCCGGCAGGTTATAGGTCGGATCGTAGGTAATCGTCGTCGTTTGCTGCTCGGTCTCCCCGGCAGCCTTGATGATCTTGGTGATATTGCCGCGATCATCATATTGATAGCGCGTCGTATTGTTTTCCCAGTCCGTCTTGCCGATCAGGCGGCCCTTGTCATCGTAATTGAAATAGCGACTGGCTGCGGCGGTGTTCGTCGTAGCCGCCCCGTCCATCTGCACGATTTTCCGCACATCCCATATGTTCGTGTAGTAATAGGTCGTGTCCTTGCCAAGCTCGTTGGTTGTCGTAGAAGTCTGCCCCGAATTATAACTGATATCGACGCTCTCGACATTCCCGGCCCGCTCGGCAAGAATAGCCTTGCCGTTCGTATCGTACCCGAACGAAGAAAACCGAACACCGCTTTCATCCGTAACCCCAGTCAACGCATGGATATAGCTCGTATCCTCGTAATGATACCCGATTGTGTTGGTATCCGGCTTGGTCACCGTCTCCAGATTGCCGTTTGTATCGTAGGAATAGCTATAGGTTCCATCCGGTGAAGTCATGGTAGTGACCCGCCCGCTGGAATAAGTCAGGCTGATCTGCCGACCATTTTCATTGGTCACGGAGGTCAACTCCCCCGATCCGTTATAGGACAGGTTCAAAGCCCCGCCGCCAAGATACTCGATCCGCGTCAGTTGCTCGGAGCTGTTATATTTTTCGACGATATTGTTTGGCAGTGTGTAAATATAACCGCCACTACCGTCATCCTCAAAGGTCGCCGTCGTATTATCATCGTCCGGCACCCAGTCCGAACCGCTCAACGTATAATTTGTTGTTGCACCTGTACCGTCTGTAATGGCAACCGTCGTGCTCGTCACATCCAGCGTACGGGCATAATTATGACGCCAGCGCTCCCCGAGCGTATTATCCGTCCACGTGCTGTCAGAGCGATAAATACGGGAAAACCTAAGCCCCCCGGCATTATAGTCGACCTCAGTATTCCTTAAATATCCGACATCAAAATTAATCGGATCACTAACCTCTTTTTTAGGGAGAGCAAGCAATTCTTCACAAGATAGATTACACAACCCTTCTTTGGTTGCGTCTGTGTCAGCAACCGTTTGGGGCGGTGTTGTCAGGGTAATCGTATAGGGCCCCTCGTTTGAGGTGTAATTGCCGTAAACAACCAGAGTATAAGCTCCATCGCTGGGCAAAGTTTTAGAAAGTGAATTATTCCCGATCGTCCAATAGCTGCCATCAGGTTTATAAACCCGAATTTTTCTTGTGTATGCGCCCGTGCTGGATACCGTCAGACTGTTACTCGTTGATCCTGTAAAGACATAACTTTGCAGCCCATTTTCTTGTAAGGAATTTGATCGTGTGCTCCCGCTCACCAATGTTCCAGAGGATACGCTGCCGGAAGCACGCACATAATCAACACGATAGTCTCCGCTATAATTTGGATAAGCGCCGGTGAAGACGACCGTATAGGTTCCGCTGCTTGGAAATGTATCAATAAAACGGTTTGGCGTTGTTCTCCAAAGACTACCGTCAGTGTTATAAACATGGAGGAGCGTCGTATAAGATGCATCAGCAAAGATTAAAAAGTCTTGACCAGCAACACCTGCTATCTGAAAACTCTCAATACCATTTTCAGCTAAATCGCCGTTATAGTTCTGACCACTGGATATTGTTCCGTTTGAAACCCCGTCTGCGCCGCGCAAATAATCAAAACGATAGCTTCCGGTGTAGTTTGGATAGGCGCCGGTAAATACAACTGTGTAGGTACCGTCACTTGGGAGCGTACCTGTAAACCGATTACCTGCTCCACTCCAGTAACTGCCGTCAGGGTTATAGACATAGATGTTCGTCGTATAAGTGGAGTCACTATACAGCAAAATGCTTTGACCTGTTGTGCCAGTGATCTGAAAACTCTCGAGGCCATTCTCGGACAGGTTGCCGTTATAGCTTGCACCGCTTGTGAGCGATCCGTTCGAAACACCGTCCGAGCCCCTCACATAATCAAGACTATACGACCCGCTATCCGTTGGGTACGTGCCTGAAAGCTCAACATTGTATGCCCCGCTATCAGGGAGGGTGCCGCTAAATCTATTGTTGGCTTGGCCCCAGAAGGTGCCATCGGGCTTATAAACCTTTATAATGACAGTGTATGTCGCGTCTGCGTAAAGCAAAACACCTTGCCCGGCTGTCCCTGAAAAACTCTGGCTTGATGTACCGCCGGCACTAATTGATCCTGATGTCGTTGTCCCACTCGTAAGCGCAAAAGCCGGGGCGGAATAAAAAAACAAAATAATAAAGATAATGTTGCCAAGAATTCTTCTCATATTGTGTTCTCCTCCCCTGAGAAACAAATCAGATTATATTTTGGTTCTGTGAATACAGAAAATACGCAGTACAAAAAAGTAAGGTTACGATTTTCTATGAAAGTCAATTTCTATAGCTTTGTATTCTTTCCCAGCCTTATCTGCGATGTAGATCGTCATCTTGAATGTCTCGCTACCCGTCAGATCGAGCTCTGAACGATACACCCTCTCACCTTCGAGTAACGGAAACGTGAAGCGACCTTTTTCTTCTAGTATATTGGTCTTCTCGTCATATTTCCCTGTCCCGGAACGTATACCTGTGCTGGTGGTATCCAACCAAACGGAAGTAAACGTCTTTTTAACCGTATCAAAGCCAATATAGCCCTGCCCTTCATAAGGGATGTTTTGTCCGCCAATATTCAGGATGACGTTCATTTCACTCGACATAAAACGGTTATCCAAAATCATCGTGTTGACGACATAACCTGTCGAAAGCTGAGGCGATGCATCTTTTTGAGACCAGAACTTCAGATCAAACTCCCATCGTCCGAGCATAGGCATCAAAACAAAGTTCCGCTCAGAGGCTGCACCATCCTTGTGCAGCTTTTTGACAGTTGCCTCATCAAGCATTTCGATGTGGGATTTAGAGCCTTGAGATTTCGTGAAAGTTTTTTCGGCAGCAAAGCCTGTCGAACTCCATCCGCTGAGCGTAAACATTAAAACCAGCGAAGCTAGTGTAAACCTCTTCATATTACCCTCCCTGTGAACACTTAATTTTAATATTTGGGTATACAAAAAATAAACTCGGATACCACAGTCAAACCATAGAGACGTTACAGGGAAAAAAGATACAACGATAGGCTGTTTTTATTATTTTTTATATGTTAAAACTTGTAATTGTTTCCAGTGTTCTGCCCCCTAGAAATCGGACCATTTATGGTGAGGAAAATTCTTTAATTTGTTAAACAACGAAGAAAGGAATTTTTGATGAAAAAGAACAAATTTACAGACAGCCAGATTGCGTTTATTTTGCGCCAGGCCGAAGAAGGCACGGCTATTGCCGAGGTGTGCCGAAAGGCGAGAATTTCAGTGCAAACCTATTCCCGCTGGCGCAAGAAATACGGTGGCCTGATGCCATCGAAAATGAAGCGAGTGAAGCAACTCGAAGAAGAAAACATGGACCGATTTCATGGGGGCTGGGTCACATTTAGCACTGTTAAAACTGATTTAGAAAGGATTCAATATGCACACACAACCACCTGTTTATTACCGATAAGTGGGAATTATGGGCAATAGAAACACCTCTCAAATACCCGCCTGAAACTTTTTCAAGTTTTCTCCTTGACTCTTTCTTTCGTCGTTTCGTACGTTTTAGCCATTATATCCCGAGTGCCAAGGAGGGCAAAGTGGATGGTTTTGACCGTCTGTTTTGCCCTCCTTGGCATTTGTGTTTAGCCATCCTCTTTCTCCTTTTAGTTCGGGGTTTTTCAAAACCATACAACCAGAGGAGAAGAAAATGGTTGCAAACATTCAGGGCTTCAAAGCCCTTTTTAATCTGATCGAAACGCTCAGCAAACAAAGTGAGAGTGCCGCCATACAAGAGGTTATGGAGGCGGTCGCCCACTATCAGCCGCAGCCGCTTGAACGCGACAAGCTCATACGTGCGCTGGCGCGGCAGGTCGGAGCCGGGATCAAGGTCGTCCGGCAAGAATACAATATGACGCTCAAAAAGCTGAACCTTGTCCCGCTTGATCTTGGCTTTATCATTGCCCAGAAAACGCTCGACACGTTCTATGGCAAGAAGAGCCTTAAACGTTATCCAGACGGAAATTTCTACGTCTATGACAAAACGCACTGGCGGATGACGACGCAGGATCAGGTTCGCTCATACATCCAACAGATTGCAGGCGAATATTTGATCCAAGCCGAAGACAAAGTATCGCTGAAAAGTCTTGTAAATGATGCCTATGCTTCCTTGTGTGATTTTCTAGGCACGGACGAGGACGTGCTGAACTTTGAAGAAGGCCCGCCCCCGGTTCTGAACTTCCTGAACGGGGAGCTCTGGATCGCACAGGACGGGTCCGTTGAGCTACGCTCTCACAAACCAGAAAGCCGCCTGTTCCATTGCTTGCCGTATATTTACGACCCCAAAGCCAAAGCTCCGCTCTATGAACAAGCGATGCTGGATATTTTTGCCGCAGCAACAAACCCGGTGGATATGTGCCGCCACTGGTACGAGTTCTTCGGTCTTGGCATTCAGTCGTGGAGGCCCACACCCTGTTTCTTTATGATGATCGGTCACGGGCGAAACGGTAAATCGGTAAACCTGAAAACAATCCAGAAAGCTCTCGGCCCGGATGCTGTGCTGAATGACAATCTGGCAACTTTCCAGAAAGACCGCTTCAACGTTGCGGCCTTGCATGGCAAGCTTCTGTTCGTTGACGATGACATCAATACGAAGGTTGTTCTGGCGGATGGGATGATTAAGAAGCTCTCTGAACCCAAGACCCTCAGTGCGCGGCACCCTTATGGCAGGAAAAAGTTCAGCTTCAAAAGCGTGGCCCTGCCCGTGATCGCCGGAAACCATTATCCGGGGTGCGATGATCTTTCAGAGGGGATGCTAAGGCGGATCAACATTATCCCGTTCAAGCGACAATTCACCGAGGAAGAAGCTGCCCCCAAGCTGTTTGAGACAATCTGGGCGCAGGAGATGCCGGGAGTCATCAATCTGGCTTTGACAGGATTGCAACGGCTGATAAAACGAGGACATTTCAACCCGCCCGAAGATTGTATGATCGCTATGAATGAGTTTCTGGCGCACAGTAATCCGCTTTGGTGCTTTATTGATGAGTGCCTTGAGGCCGATCCCAAGGGCCGGATTAAATTCCCGAATTTCCGGTCATATTTTGAATGCTGGGTTTCCAAACAGGGATTTTCCAAGCAGCCCATCCTCGACAAAACTCTGAGACGCAAGCTCGAAGGGCTGGGGTTTGAAACCGTCAAAAATCAGGGGGCATGGGCCATCAAAGGTTTTTGCCTGAAAACATCATAAAATGTTTTCGCCCAAAATCGCACCTTTGCCACCCGAATATTCCCGTTCGGGTGGCTGGGTGCTATAACTGTCAAGCCACGTGCTGCTCATTACCAGAAGTTTTATAACGATGAACTATCGACTCAAACCTGCCAATAATCCGGGTTATATCAGGGTCAGGAATACGATCTTCCAAATGCTTAAGCTGTCCGATCGCCGCATCGTAAATGTCCCATTTTCCGGTTACCCTCAAATATGCCAGCCCTACATCACAATAGCCTCGATACATATTTTTATCATCTGGGTAGCGTGACACTGATTGTTGCGCAATATTTGCAGCTTCCATGATAAGCGTTCCCCGATCTTCAGGCATTAAGCCTTTCGTATGCTCAGCTTTTCTTAGTTGAAGTTTAATTTTATACCTATGAATAGGTGCGTCTAATCTTAGCTCTTTCTCAAAAATCCGGATTTCGGTTTCAGCTTGTTCAAACTCCTCCTGATCTATTAAATTGGATATTAGTCTGTGACGCGGTACTCTCTCACCCGGTGCGATTGAAATCATTCTTCTGAAAAGTTCGTTTTGCTTATTTTTATCAGGGACTCGCCCAATGCCTGATTTCATATCACACATCTCCCGCAAAGTTCTAATCTCAACATTATTGGTAAGATTTAAGTTATCTATGATTTTTCTAAACAACGAAAAGGCTTCATCGGGGTCACTATATTTATATTTCGTAAGTATCTCCGCTATCACGCTATGACGCACACGCCATGCATATAACCCATCTTTTTCAGAAATAGGAAACTCAGAAATAATATCTGTCATATTATCCAATATTGAAGAGATAGCTTCCGCGTTAATTCCAAGCGTCCGTATTACCAATTGCCTATGAACCTTTGCGCCAGCCGCTTCCATAGCAGATACAGTCCTATATATATCCTGATAGCCTTCTTTTAAGTCAGCATATTCACGCAAAATAATATGGTCGATACTATCAAAGGCAAAGATATTCTTGAGACACACAAACATATCCGCTCCACACCTTTCCTGAAGCCTTCTAATGCGCTCAGCCTTGCTAAATCCTAAGAAACGATTTTCCACTAATGATTTTATATCCTGTTCCCTGTCTAGCAATTCAATAAGCGAGTTGATCTCAGAATTACTAAGTTTCCTAAGATCGAACCCCTTGCCAAAGGAGAATATTCCCAAGGCCTTTTGTCTAGGGTTCCACGCATGTTTAGAAGAAACTAAAAGCAGTTTTAATGCAGATGGGCTTGTTCCTGTAATGCTCTCTACTAACTTGTTCACCTCCAACATGTCAGAATGACAATCGTCTATAAGAAGAACCCCTTGCTGTTTTCTTTTACGAAGTTCTGCTTCAATGGTTATCCATTGATTTGCAGATAACGGATAATCTGGATTATGCTGCCAACAAAAAAATTCTCTCTGGGATAATCTATAAAGTATTTGCTTGGCCGCAGTTGATTTTCCTACTCCCGATGCCCCTAATATATAGGCCACCTGAATTTCGCCTTGTGCGAAATGAGCCTCTATTTGATTGGAAATTTCTCTTTCAAAGGTCAGACCACTGGCAATATCTGCATAAGAAGCTGGTGCCCCGTTAAACATTTTTGTTGCATTTTTCACCTGTGTTTTTATTGCGTGCGCAACATCAATCGTGCAAGGCCTTAAAGCTGGGGTCCTGTCGAGAGGGTCATCAGATATAGAGAAAGCCAACTGCGTTTCTGGCAATTTTTTTACAAACTCATTAAAAAAATCATCCAAGCTGCCAAAACAAATTTCAATCCCGCGCGTTTCATAAACAAGTGCGCGGTTATCATCGCGGCTATACAAAAGCAGGAATATCTTGCCTTGCCCCCCTGCTTCACGTTTCCTTCTTAAAGCCTCATCAATAATCAACTTGAGATCAGGGTCTGATAAAGACTGGCCAATAATAAGCATATGGCTTGAGGAGCTTTGTATTCTAAAATTATCAAAAAGTTGCTCTCTATATTGATCTGTTAGATCATAATCCTCAGCGGATAAAATCATTCTGGACTTATGACCATCGGAAATGTCTTGTTCAATACTGCCATGCAATTTGAATAATTTAGTGCCTACAGTACTTTCTCTCAGAGTAAAATCAAAGTTAGAACGATATACGGTAAGCTCTTTCTTTTTATGGCGATAAGCTTGCTCGATTAAAGTATCA
This sequence comes from Alphaproteobacteria bacterium, assembly GCA_020445145.1. Classification (GTDB taxonomy): domain Bacteria; phylum Pseudomonadota; class Alphaproteobacteria; order Micavibrionales; family Micavibrionaceae; genus JAGRHC01. Next base: position 9,738 of record JAGRHC010000074.1, on the reverse strand, counting down.
TAATTCGTTGTGTAAATAGCCTTCCACGGATAAAGAGGAATATTAAGCAAGCTGCCCGAAGGGTTAAGTGGGTTGATTATGCTTCTTAAAAAATTGATTAGTTCTTGACGCGAATATTTTTTCTCAACGACCGTTGATATTTCTTGCAGCGATAACAATTCTGCATTGTTGAGGTTAAAGTTCTTTGCAATTTCCAAAGCCAAATCCGCCCCGAGAAGACCACCTGACGGAATAGAAGACCCTGCACCGAACAAAAGGATCGTTTCTTCTGGGTTCAATTGCCTACAAAGTATTTGTATATCAATCGTCATGGACTTCTTCCTTACCGAAGCTAAAAATGCCCCTTGCTATTTGAATTTTCATAGGCTAGCAGCAACACCACCATGTGGCGAGTCATTCTTTTAATCTCGCGTGTGGAACTCGACGAGGTTCCAGCCGCTTGCACCGCCGCCGTTATATTGTAGTTTGCAGACATAATTGGTGCGGAGCATAGCACCGAAGCTGTTCTGGGCATCGACATACGCCCGGACTTTGAAAATCTCATGATCGTCGCTGATGTTAACCATGTCCTCGTCATACCATGCGAATTTCGCACTGCTTGGAGCTTTGAGCGACTGTTTCATAAGGAGTTGGCAGTGGGTAAAGGCTTCCAGTTTGGCTTTGCCGATATTCATCGACATCAATTCCTGCCGCCGTTTTTCTTCTGCTTGACGCTGCCCTTCGCGTTTTTGCTCTTCGGCGTATCGTTTATCGTATTCGTCTTCCAGCTTCTCATAGGCTTTGATAAAGGCATCATCGGCTACGTTCAGATATTGTCCGGCCTCCCGCATCACGGCTTGTAAATCCGCTGCGTTCTGACCGAAGAACTCTCCCATGCGGGACAACAAGTCATCACGGTTTTGTTTATAATCGGCTTTGAGTTTCGTAAGCTCTGCGGCTTTGCGTTGCTCTTCAACCTTCTGTGCCGCCAGTGTGTGAAAGCCCATCAGTTCTTGATCTCCCAGATCGGCATATTGTTTACTTATGCTCAAGGCTTCGGCGTATTTTTCCTGCCCGGTGAGGTCTTCAAGCCGGGTCAGAATATCGCCCCGCATGGCGGTGAACTCATCCGCTCGCTTTTGCCTTTCCTGTGCAGCCGCCAAAGCCTGTTCCTGCCGCTCTTGCTCTTCCATTTGGTTGATCCCGACAAGGCTGGCGGTCATGATGCCGACAACCAAGATAACCAGTGCAAGGCCGATCCTTTTGGACACCGGGATAAAGGACAGATATTGATGCAGCGGCGGTAAAATCAGCAGAGCCGATAAAATCAATGAAAACGCAGCAATCGGGCTTGGTAGCAGAAATGGGAGAGCCAGAACGATTAGTAATACACCGAATACCCAGCCCAGAATACGCCCTGTACAAAGCGTGGCTTTGGACATCGGCGTCATAATGGTTTTTAGCTCATCCGATTTTTTTACATGCTCTTCTTTTTTGATCTTCTCCACGGCCTCAACCTCCTTTTTCATTACAAGAAAAAAGCCACCAGCTTTTTAGGGCTGGTGACCGGGTGTTTCATCCGCTCAAGAGAGACGGCGCGATGATTTTAGCTTGCGCCTGTACATGGCATCGCCACCCGGTCATAGACCGAGGGCGACACATTTTCGGCAGTGTCTAGAATGCCGCTCTTGATGGGGATGAAAGCCCCGGCTTCCCCCTATATGAGAGAAGTTAGCGATACGATAACGGGAATAAGTATCTAAGGAAAGAGGAAACGGTTAAAAGATCGCTCCGGCGGCGTTGTCGGTGAACAGATCACCGCTGCGGATATACCGGGCCAGCATGGAGTCCGAACGGTGCCCGGTTTGCGCTCGGATTTTCCATGAACTCACACCGTGCTGGGCCGCAGAGGTGCAAAGGCCGGAGCGTAAAGAGTGACCGCTGTATTTTTCTGCATCCAGTCCGGCTTTGTCGGCGTAATCTTTGATGATGTTGGAAACGCTACGGTCTGTGAGTCTCTCCCCGGTCAAAACACCGCCTTTGCGGATGGAGACGAACAAAAAACCGTTTTCTATGAAAGATTGTTCAAGCCACAATCGCACCAATCCCACCGGACAGATACGCCCCCGCCCGAAGGGAATACCGATTTTTCGGCCCTGTCCGTTCTGATCTGTTTTGCTGCGGGGGAGCGTCAAAACCAGCCCTTGCGTGTTGAAGTCCAAATCCTCGACTTTGACATTCACCAATTCGCTCCGACGCAGGGCCGCACAGAAACCAAGGATCAACAAAGCCTTATCCCGGCACCCCTTCAAATTCTCCGGGGCGTGAGACAGCATCACGGTGAGGTCGTCTTTCAAGATCGGAGCCGCTTGCCGCTGTGGTTTACCGTGAGTGCGTTTAATACCTTTCAGGGTCAGCTTGACCAGATCATTCCTTGGATCGGAATAGCCTTTCATCGTATGGGCTTTGGAAATCGCGATCACCCGCCGGGAAAGCGTTGCTATTGAAAGGCTCTCCGCATGGTCGGTGAGATACGCCGCCAGCACCTCCGGAGAACAGGGAATGCTCCCGCCCCATGCTCTGAAATGGTCAAGATCTGCCCTGTAAGCGACTCTCGTATTTTTCGATAAACTCTCTTCCAGATAACGGCGAATGTTTTCAGCCCGTCCCGGTAACAGCGTTTCATGATGGATAAGAATATCGCTCATATTTTTCACCGTGCACTCAAGTGCAAATTATTGATATTACTCATTATTTGTTGTCTTGAGTCGTGGAGGGTCTCCATGTTATCCTTGACCAGTGCCAATAATTCCGTTTGGACTTCAGCCGTCATATCTTTGGACGACATCCATGCGTCTTCCGTCAATTCCTGCAAGCGGTTCGCTTCGTCATATTCGATTTTGTTATTGAGACACTGCCCCTCCAACACGAACACGGCCCACGCGATCAGATCGACAGCATCGGCTTTCGGCAGATGTTTGGCTATAAAGCCGGACACGGGGGGACAGGATTTCAAAAACAGGCGGTAGCTCCGCTTCCCGGCGGCGGTATGACGATCCAATGCCTCCGAAGGCCAAGAGCCAATCATCACGGAAGAAGCCAGGGCTTCGTTGACGATGCGGATAGTATCGGCTCGCTCAAGCTGTATCCACGCCGGAACAAGCGAGACAAAAAATTCATAAGAGCGGGAGAGTTTCAACATGTCCGTCAAAAACGCAGGAACGCCAAAGCTGTAGCACGTATCCAGCAGATGATCGGGGCTGCCTTTTTTCAAGTCCAGATCATCGCACGGGTATCGCGTCCCGCACATAAAATACGCCAGTAAGGTCAGCTCCGCCGCATCGCGGTCTTCCTCCATGAACGCATCGGCAAGCTCGCCTAACGTCATGCCGGAGAACACTTCACGCTGTCCGGCGTAAAGGGGACTTTTGCAAGCCGTATAGATCAGATTATCTGTCGTTCTCAGAGCCTTTGATTGACACAGGCGGTGGAGAAGATAGGCCAGCACAAAATCGCTCCCCCCGTGCCTTGACATCCAGTCCCGCTTGCCGCTGACCCAAAGTACCTGAGAAACCGTATCGAGATCGGCGGGACCAACATCTTCCAACGCACAACATTTCAACCGCCGGAACAAATACCCCTCGTCGATCCGCTTTAACACCGCCGCCGCAAACATGGCTTGTTTCAGGTTTTTACGCCGGAGAGCCTTCTGCAAGGCACTGGCGGCGATATATTTATCAAGCAGAACATCAGAACAAACCGTAAAATCATATTCGGGTTTGAACTGTGACAGACCATCCAGAAGAGCAGTTTCGGGGCAGAGAAAATCAAATAACATCAACCACATCCTTGTGTTTTGTTGTTATTGGAAGCGTACCCTTAAGGTATTCAAAATAAAGAAAAAAACACCTTTCCTGCCCTATTTCCCGCCTTTTTGCCGCTGCATCTCGTACAGTACATCCAGTTGTGCCTTGAGCAAATCCCGCATCCGTTTGATTTCCTGCCCCCGCAGACCGTGTTTATGGGCGTTCATCTTGGATATTTCCTTACCGTCTTCCGTCTTCGGCCCGGTGGAGGACTTCCACGGTTTCCATCTTCTAATCAGTGCAGACTGCCGCTTTCGCTCTTCCGAAGTCCAATGTCTCATGCTCATCCCTCCCATCGGTTAATAGTTCGTTCGTCGGTTTTCGTTTTTTCCCGCACGCGGAGGCTTCGACCCGGTTATTCACCTGCTGGTTATGGGCCATGTTGTTCTGCTGGAAGACGGGACGCGGGTTCTTGATCTCCGAGAGCGTCTCCGCCGTGCTACGGCTTTGCGATTGGGCTTTGAGGGCCAGAAGAAGATAAGTCTTCATGTGCTCGATATATTGGGCATCCAATGCTATGCCCGTCAGCTTATGAAACAGGGCATCGAGCACTTGAGCCTGTGCGGCGAGCATGTCTTCTGCCTTGTGCATGTTGTTCCGGCGGAGTTTTTTGGTATCTTCCAGCAACTCCATGATGATGTCGTTTATGTCCGCCAGAGCAACATCCCCGCTTTCTAAACACGCCACAGGCTCCATCAGCTTCGAGAGCGTCTTCGCCGCCCGCGTTTGCGGCATCAGGGCAAAATGGGTCAGGGATTTGTTTGTCGTGTCGGTCATTATACGATCTCAACCTCATATACGTCTTCGGTTTCAGAGAAATTCATATGCCGAAAATCCCAGTTGATGAAAAACTGGCCCTTTTCACCATTTCGTCCTTTCAGGATTTCGATCTTTCTGACCTTTGCGTTCTGGATAGTATCTTCTTCCGTCAACCCCAGAACAATGCTGGACAACTGACCGATTTCATCACTCCCAGCGATATGCTCAAGACCAACCGCACTATCCTTTTTAACCTTTTTGGCCTCGCGGTTCAGTTGCCAAGACGCAATCACAGGCACATCGAAACCTCTGGCGATATGCTGTTTCAATTCCCGGCATACCTCACCATATTTTTCGTATTTGCTTTTGTAATAGCCCTGCGCCGTCAGTAGATATGCCCCGTCAACAAATACGGCCCCCGGCTGAAACTGGGCACAAAAAGTTTGTATGTTGCTGACAGACGCGGCCAGTTCTCCATCCAGAACATAAAAAGGCACGTCGTGCGCTTCCAACTCCAGCAAAGAGTCCGAGTATTTCTTTTTGTAATCCGTATGCAACGTTGTAAATTCTCCCTTTTTAATCCAGTCAAAAGGCATATGCGTTTGCATGGCGGAAAGCCGTTCGAATATCTGCACAGCGGTCATCTCCATGCTTACAAATAAAATCGGGACTTTCTGCTCATACCAGCCATGCAAGGCGGCATGGAGAAGGCAATACGTTTTTCCGCCACCGGGCCTTCCGACAGCAGACAATATGTCTCCGCCTTTTATCCCACCAGACATACTGTCAAACGTGGGCCAGCCCAGATGCAAACCTTCGCTTCCGGCGATTTTCTCCGTTATATTTTGCATCATAATGTCGTGGGAGTACCGGAAATCATGCACGTCCGGGGCTATTTTCTGTCTTTCCAGCTTTTTGATAACCTCGGAAAATTTTTCTAAAGCCTTTATTGGTTCCTTGTTATTCAGGAACAAATTAGCCTCGTCACTTGAAACCACGATGCTTCTGTGGACATGCCGTTCATACAGCAAGTCCCGATAAAATGAGGAAGGCTCCGATGCTTCCGGCAGTTTCTCCTTAACCATTTCTTCAAAAGTAGATTTACTCGGCAACACACCGTAATCTCTAAGATAGTGTTCTACAAATTCAAACCACTCCGCTTCATTTTTTGCATTCTCAAACAGATATTGGCATGAACCAAGCTTATAAAAATCCTGTACATCGCCGTCTTCGAGGATAGCCGCTATAAAGAGTTTCCCGACTTGTTTTTTTAGATTTTCTTCCTTGTCGATCATGCTACCTACCCCCGATCCTCAGAAACTTGTTTTCAAAGTGATTGCATACGGCAGCAGGGTAGTCTTTTCTCATAGAGGCAAGGCTCTCGATATACCCGATAATCAGCTTTGCCTCGCTCATATGGTGGAGGAGCGCATCGTAAAACGGGTTCGTATCCCATTTGTTCAAAGGTGCGTCAGCAACATAAAGATTGGGGATGCATAAAACTTTAGACTGAACCCCGCCATGCTCTTTGAAATGACCCAAAAAGTCTTGCAACGTCATATAGCGGGCATCAATAAAATTCCTGACCAGAAGCCCTGTGATCGCCATCAGCCTTTCCGCGATGTCCTCGCTATCCTGTTCGCAATAGAGAAGCCCGTATTTCCCTTTTTCTTTCGGAATTTTATCCAGCTTTTGCAGGAAAAGCTTTTCGATCTCCGAAAGCTTATACGGCTCAACCGATTTCCAGATAAAATCTTCATTTCCACTCAAACCCGCCTGAGCAGCGTATTTGTACAGGTCATCGACCAAAACCTGATGTTTTTCAGGATACAGACATCCGGCATCGTAAATCTGTGATTTATTCATATTACAATCCTTTCAACATGTTCAGGGTTTGCTCGTCATCAACAATTCCCTTGCTTTCCTGCTGGGTAAAAATCTTTCCTGTTTTGGGAGGAAGTCCTTTACTCTTTATTTTCTCTATATAAAGAGGAAGTGTGCACTCCGGTATAATCCGGGTTATGCAGTTCTGTTCAGTCCCGGTTGTGCAGATTTGCACATGGCGTTTTTGAATATCCTTCAGAAGCTGCATCACGGTATCGGGCACGTGAATATGCGTGGCATTATTACCGCCGTGATACGTCCTGCTTTTCTTCACCACCGTCTGGATATAGCCGTTATCCAGCAGGTACTTTTTAGCTCTGCGCACCTGCGGTAGCGATAGACCTGTTCGGTCAGCAAGCTGTTGGTCCGTCTGAATGATGACATCGCAGCCTCTGTGTCTGACCTTTGTATTTGCGTAGAAAGCCGTGATCTCAGCAAATAAGATTGCATCTCGTGCTTTCCCGCCCAACATTTCCATGCAAACAGACATCAATCTCTTGTCGTTCATGGTGTTGGTCCTTTTGAATTCTGGGGTTGTCTGGCGGCAAAAAATTCTAGAAACCGGCAAACCAACATGTCATGCACACCATTTAGGCCCGCAAAAATGTCTAGAACCGCTTCCAAAGTCTCAGGTTCGTCAAACGCCACATCGTCCTCCTGAGATAACATTTCGCAAACCTCCATACCGGCAAGAGCACAAAACTTGAGGTCTTCGAAATCTTTTGCAGCTTCTTTCAAAATATCCTTTGGGGTTTTGTTCGTCATAGCTTGATCCTCCTTACCCTGCGCGTTGGTTTTCAATCCACGCATCGAACCTGTCGAGGTCCACGAGGATTTTCTTGCCGATACGGATGATGGCCCCCGCTTCCTTCAAGCCGTTGCCGGGAATGGTATCGCCTTTGCTGGACAACCGATCCTCCGCTTGAAATATTAAATGCCGCAATGACGATTTTGAAAAAGGATATTCAGGCATAGCCGCAACCTCGTTAACGGTTGCGAGCCGTTTTTGTTTTTTGGTGTTCACGATCATTTTTCTCTCCATAATCCATGAAATTGTTTCAACAGACAGGACTATGGAGGATATTCCGAGAAAGGTATAAGGGGACTATATGTTCTACTTATATCCCCCCTGACAAAAGGGAATAGGGATTTAAGGACAAGCTTTTTGCTTTTACCAGATTATCTTGTAGGCGACCTGAGACAAGATAATCTGGATGTTCGTTTTCTTCATTTGGGCATAAGATTTCTGCAACTTTTCCCCATTCTATTGTTTGGGGAATAAAAGCATCCTGCGCATCAAGGAGTCTTATATATGTTAAAAACATAGCCTCTTCATTGTGATGCCCCTTCGTTTTTGTGTATCTTTTCTTAAAAAGTTTCTTTGCGGCTTTTAACTGCTGGTTCATTTGTCCATTCAAATCAAAAACCAAGATCAGTTTATCGTTCTGTAGCTCGTCTGTTGGAAGGAATTGAAAATCCGACAGGTCTGCATTGCTCTCATCGACAAGCGTGTATTTTTTGGTATCGAAGGGGTATTTAATCTCCTGAGGAAACTCACGGTAAGAAACGTTAAAGATACTATCTTCCATTAGATTTTCTGTTGGGCCAGGCAAGAATTTGCGCACGACATGCCATTTATGGCGATAGAAAATTTCCGGCTCCCAGTCCATCGGTTCCGCGCCTGACTCGTTCATAACCCGCAAACTCCACTGCGTTACATTTTCACCATCACGTTTTGGTGGAACATATATCTTGGCTTGCTCTTGCCGCCCCCAATTTTTTCCGTATTTAGGCTCATAGGCTTGCTTTAACTCTGAAAATTTAAGCCAATCCTCTTGGTACTTTTTGTTTCTGCGTAAAAATTCCCACGCCCATACATGTCTGTTAACATCAAAATCCGGTATTAACAGATGGCTGTAGCTTTCTACATCTTTCCAATCAGCAATTTTCATTCTTCCGCACCACCAATATATTTTTTGGTCATGTTGCTGATTGCTTCTGCGGTATGGTCTTTCATCAAGTGCGTGTACCGTTGCAGAGAGGAAAGCTGTTTATGTCCAGTGATTTTTTTAATAATGAGGGGAGATACACCATCAATTGCCATGTAAGAGGCGAATGTATGCCGGAGATCATGGAACTGAAAGTCTTGCACTCCGGCTTCTCCAAGAGCTTTATTCCATAACTTTCTGAATTCATAGGGCTTGTCCACGTTCTCGCTGGGGAAGACCCATTTTTTTTCAGGATCACGTTTTTCAAATCTTTTGTTTAAAACATCGTATGCTTCGTCCGTGATGTAAATGCCGCGTTTTTCCTTGTTTTTGCTCTTATCAACGAAGAGCCAGCGGTTTTTAAGATCAACATGCTCCCATGTCAGGTTTGTAATCTCGCTGCTCCGCATTCCTGTGCAAAGCCCCATCATCACAATGTCGTACAACATCGGGTTTGGAGCTTTTTTACATGCGAATAGAAGGGCTTTACGCTCTTCATCATTCAAGAAACGAGTCCGCTTGTTTTCTTCTAGCGCCTTAATCTTGCCTCTCACAGGGTGTGAGTCCAGCCAGTCCCAATCAATCGCAGCCGTGAGGGCAGCAGATAAAGCAGCGATATATCGGTTGATAGAGGCATTAGCGTAGTAAGGAGTATTCTCCCCTGTTTCCTTATCAATTTTCCTTTTAGCCACCATTTTTTCCCGGTGCTCTAAAATCACTGAAGTTTGAAGCACTGACAACCTGAGATCGCCAATCTGCTCTTTCCAGAAAGACAGTTGGTATCTTTGATCTCTTTGCGTCGTTTTTGCCTTATTCGAGATATAGTTTTCAATATACCGATCTATCATATCGGCAACGGTTTTTTGCTTGGCAAGAGAGGTTTTGAAGTGCTTTCCTTCATCAATCTGGGACTCGATCTTTCTTGCCCATTTCTGGGCTGCGGTCTTTGTGGTGAAAGTCGCTGATTGAATAGGCTGACCACGCCGCCGGATTTGCACCCGGTAACTTTTCTTTCCGTCTTTGCCTTCACGTGGTTGAATATAAGCCATTCTCAACCTTCATTTCCAATGGTTTGAATAGCTTAAAGCGTAGTGAAAATATCGTTCTTAGTCCAGATGAATTGCACCAAAAGTGCACCAAAACCAAAAGGGGCAAAATAACAGCAAGAAGGAAGATCAGTTAATTTATTGTGATTATTGGAGAAAAATGGTGATCGCGCCGGGATTCGAACCCGGGGCCTACTGATTAAAAGTCAGTTGCTC
>JAGRHC010000013.1 GCA_020445145.1 Alphaproteobacteria bacterium | reverse complement strand
AAGGTCAACGCCGTCCTCTACTACCGCGTCGTCGATCCTGGCATGGCCGTCAACAAGGTCGAAGACTTCATCACCGCCACCAGCCAGCTCGCACAAACCACGCTGCGCTCCGTCCTCGGCAAACACGACCTCGACGAAATGCTCAGCAAACGCGAAAAACTCAACGAAGACATCCAGAGCATCCTCGATCACCAGACCGAAGGCTGGGGCATCAAGGTCACCAATGTTGAAATCAAAAACGTCGATATCGACCAGACCATGATCCGTGCCATCGCCAAACAGGCCGAAGCCGAACGCGAACGCCGTGCCAAGATCATCAACGCCGAAGGGGAATTGCAAGCAGCTCAACAACTCGACGAAGCCGCAACCATTCTGGCGCGTCGCCCCGAAACCATGCAACTCCGCTATCTCGGCACGATGAACGAATTCGTAAACGCCAAGGGCAACACGATCATACTCCCCATCCCGCTCGACCTCATCAGTAGCCTGAAATCCATCGCCGGCGCAACGACCAAAAAATAAAAGCAAAATGAGAGCATAAAAAAAGAGCCTGAAATCTCAGGCTCTTTTCTCTGACTGTGTCAATCTCTATCCGAAATTAACCTTGGATACGGATCGCAATGTTGCAAACCCCGTCCGTGCTACCTTCTTGATATTCAGTATCTGTAGCAGCTGCACGACAGTTGTCCGCTGTGTTGTCACCAACCACACTACCTGTTGCAGGATTACCATCGTCCATTTTACGGTCAATACGAGCAGCTTGTGAAGGTGTCAACTGACCTGTATCATCGGCGACATCAGCAATCTGGCCTGTCAGGACAATATAGTGACCAGTACGAAGATTAGCCGCATCAAAGCCAGTCGCCCCCTCAATTGAGCTACCAACCATGAAACCACCGCCAACAGGAGCAGCGGGGAAAGCTGTACCGAAAGTATCGGTCGCGGTACCATCAAAGCCTGAAATCAGATCAGCAACACGAAGCTGGTTGAAGAAATAACCACCCTCATCGTTGTTAGCATTCACACCACCAACTGTAATATTCACACGGCCATCACCATCACCAGCGTCACAAGCCGCAGTAACAGAACCGTCACAATCTCTCAGACGTGTATCAGCCGTCGCCATGTCACCAGGGAAAGCATTATACTGATCCCGGAATGTTGACGTTGCAGCATCAAGCGCCTTGGCCTGAGCCACTGTCGAAGTAACCTGAGCATTCGCGATCATTTCCTGACCTTTCAGGATCCCGCCAATAAGCAAGCCAATAATAACCATCACAATCGCAAGTTCCACGAGCGTAAAGCCCTTCTCCCCGCGAATATCTTCCATACGTAGTTTTTCCATACTAAAGTCTCCTAAGATCTTGGTCGTCGTTAAGTTTAAAGATGTCGTTTTGTTAAAAACAAGAAGAACGTGCCGAACAGCACAGAGCGAATCATACACTCATTTTTCTGTTGATAACAGTCCCAATTTGAACAGAATGTTTGATTTTTCTAAAAAAATGCTTAAAAAAACGGCCGCTGATTCATAAAAAGACAAAATGATAACTTATAGAATCGCAAACGGACATTTGTGCCGAAATTTTAAGACTTACTTAATCATATTCTTACGATATTCACTGGGACTCTGCCCAATTGCATCCTTAAAAACACGATTAAATGACGGCAAGGAGTTAAAGCCCACCTCCTCTGCCACAATTTTAATCCCGGCATCCGTCTCGAGAAGAAGCCGCTTGGCATCCTCAACCCGATATTCGTTTAAAAGCTTAGGAAAAGACTTACCAAAATGCAGATTTATAACGCGGGAAACAACAGCCTCAGGCGCTTCAATTTCACGCGCAAGGTCTGAACGGGAATAATTCGCCTCCTGATAAATTTTCTCAAGCTGCAACAAGCCTTCTATTTTTTGAGCAAGAGCAACCTCATCCACGCCCAGTTCACTATTTTCTTCTCGGACAACCGTCAGAGCAAGGGCTTGCGGGTAGATTCGAAACAAGCTGGTCGTTACCAGATAAATAAAACTAAGCCCCAAAATAGTTCGAACAAGAACCGCATTCACATCAAAAAGCCCGCCATCGAGCTGAACGAGCATCGCCCCTAAAAAAGAAATATTTACAAATATTAGAGCAAGTACCAGCCAGTAGCGCTCCTGCCCGGCCTTTTGCTGATACATTTCCGAAAACACCCCCCGATGAGCCCAAATAACAAGCAAACTAAGCGCCCCCGCAACCAACCCCGAAAGATTTTGCCATTCCCAAAACTCGGGACACGTACGGAAAACAGTACAAACACCATCACTTAAAACCATATTACGGGAGAAAAAATAAGCAAGCGGTACAAAAACCAACACACTCCAGGCTGGCCAAGGCGGCAATTTTGCAATTCGCGCCATCTGAATAATCAAAAGCGCACTAAGCGGAGGACCATAAGCCCAAAGCAACCAGCAGATGAAATCGTAATAGGGCGTCAACTCACGAATATGCCCCTGCGCAAAATCCATAAAAAAAGCCGCGCCGAGCACAGAAAAATAAACAACAGGCAGAACGACACGCTTGAGATGGCCGGACGCACGAAAAAGAATATAAACCAAGATATAGACACACTGGCATACCCCAAGCAGGGAAAGCATTTCCGGAATAGTAAAGCGCAGCTGGTCCATCCCTAAACACTAGCCTGATTCACACAAAAAATTAAGGGAGTTTCTTACAAAGCGGGTTAAGCTCAGCTTCTTGCTTACTTAAAATCTGCTCACAAATATACCCGCGCATCGCATTCACTTCCGTAGGGTCCATCCGATCGCCTCGCGTTTTGAGAAGTTGGAGCATCAATGCATAAGCCGCCTCCTTCTCCCCCTTTGCATTCATAACAAAAGCAGGCATCTGATGCGCCCATTCAGGCAAATTAGGATTATTAACTCTGGCCAACTCATACGAAAGCTCAATAGCTCTATCCAGATCACCTAACTTAAAACGGGTAATCCATATCGCCTGCAACAGCCAACGCCATTTTTCACCTTCCGGCCTCCGCCCAATAGTCTCCAGATAACCAAGAACAGGTCTAAATTCTTCGGGTTTCTGTACACTGCCAAAATAATATCCGGCAAGGTAAGGAACATAGTCCGAATGAGGGTCAAGGAAATCCTCAAGAAACAACCATTTTGCCAGAGCATGATAATCGTAATCCGCAAGAGAGGTCGTCCGGCCACCGTAATCACCCATATTCTGGATCATCAAACCAATTATACGATATGAAAGCTCAGCATCACCCAAAGCATACGAGGCAGCAAAATGCTTATCCGGCGCAGGCGGAATATTCGTCCAGCGAGCTTGCTCGCCACGTACAAGGAACCAAAAAGCAATGTTACAAAATAACGCGAGAGAAAGAAAAAAACGAACGGCCCTATCCGCTTTTATCACCTGAGCATCCATCAGAATTGCCTGCGAATAAAGTCAAAAAGCGCTCCCATAAAAACAAGTGCGCAAAATACAGTCCCCTGCAAAACAGCATAACCGACACCGTAATCACCACTGACCCCATAAACGAGCCAAGAAGTTTGCCCGAGCAAATCAAGCCGAGGCGTAATCACAGAAACAAGTTGCAAAATCATAGCAACCGGACCGTAGTCATCAACCATGTTGGAATCGGAAATACCGAGGAGTTGCCCCATCATACGTGCCAAAACATAAAAGCCCATAACAGCCATGGCAGACGTCGCCGCACTGGACAGATACATAGAAAAAAACAAGGCCGTAATGACCATAATAATATTCTCGGCAATGATACTGACGCCCCACAAGATATGCCCCTGACCAAACATTTGGGGAGCAACACTATAAACACACAAAAGCTCGGCAAGCCCCATCACTGCGCCCAAAAATGCAAAGGCAACGGAATAAGAAATTAAAAGCTGCAGCCGGCCGACGGGACGAGAAAGCAAAAACTCGACATCCTTACTTTCAAAAGAGCGCCTCACAAAAAAAACGACAAAAAGAATAAGACCAAGGACGCTGGCAATACGCAATCCACCAGCGGTAAACACCGCGGCGAACTGACTTTTCTCGATAACAGCCGAACTACCTAAAAATAGAGAGAGCGAACTGCCAAGAACAAGAAGGAGAAGCAGGGAAAGGACAAGGCGATCACGCACCGCAGCCATAACGACATACTTAACTAGAACACCTGACACAGCAAATCCCTGCCTTCACAGATTTTAAAGATCAAAAGGTCTACGATCACCAGAGAAAGCCTTGTAAAGATCACGATCCGTATTGTGGATTGAGTCTTCAGGCATATCAAGCAACGTAGCCTTCAGAAAAATAACAAGCTCGGTCTTCTGAACAAGGTCATTATGCTTACGGAACAAGCTACCAACGACAGGAACCTCATCCAAGACCGGTACACCTTCTTGTGAAGTTGACGCACGGTCTTGAAGCAAACCACCCATCACAATCGGTTGCCCTGATCGCACCTTCACAACAGTATCAATCTCCTGCACATTCACTTCAGGAATGGACGAGACAAGATCAGCCGTAGAGGAACTCAAAGACGCAACATACGTGACACCCGGATCATCCTTGGATCCTACAATCCGCGTAACAGTCGGGCGAAGAGCCATAGAAATCGTGCGGTCCTCAAGATTAATGGACGGGATTACATTCACAAGAACCCCTTCAGGAACACTCTTAATCGTCGAAGAAACAGTTGTCTTGGTGCCCGTCCCCGATCCAACCGTAACCGGCTCGGAGTCAACTTCGAGCTCAAAATAAACCCGATTTGTCGCCACATTCAAAACAGCAGACTGGTTATTCAGCACAGTGAGGCGCGGACTAGCTAAGGCGCGCACAGTCCCGAAAGCCGACATCGCCTGCAAAAACGCTTGTATGTCACCACCAGCATAACCAACAACCACATTAGACGTAGCATCCAACGCAGAGCCGGTCGGCCCTGTAAAGACACCGGTCCCGGGCGCAGAAACCATGGTATTAATCAAAGTAGTCCCGGAGGTGTTCATATAACCTGCAAACCCTTTGTTTCCAAACAGATTAAGCGCGCTCCAGTCAATACCCGTAATGTACTCGTCACTAAGATCAACCTCAAAAATCTTGGCTTCGACAAGGACCTGAGATGTCACCGAACGACGCAGATCATCGAGATACTTCTTAACCTGTTTCTGCGTCTTTTCATTAGCAAAAACATTGATCAAACCGGCTTGCTTGTTCAAAGAGAACGTTGGCAAACCGGCATTTTTATCTTTGGCAGTCTTTTTAGATTTACTGCTATCATCCGTAACAGGGAGAGATTCCACTTTAAGAACAGCCTCAGGCGGCGTAACTGCAACAGAAGTAGAACCGTCAGCAGCCTTATCCCCCGTCGCAGGACTAGGAGAAACAGCCTGAACATCAGGGTTCTGTTCAACCGCACTAATACGAGGATCCTTATCAGTCTTCAGCGCCCCGGAAGAAGCCCCACCAAGAATTTGATCCAGGTTAACCTCAAGCTCAGCCCAAAAATCAGAGATACTCTCTGAGCTAGAGGAAAACGCAGACCCTGTGTCGGCACCTTCTCCTGTCACAACAGAAACGTTGGTAGCGACAGAACTCTTATTCGAGCGCACATAGCTCAGATAGTCCAACTTGTACGTCTGCAGATAAGGCTCATCAACTTCAACACGAAGGGAGGTCCCATCAAACTTATAACGAAGCCCTGCAATATCGGAAATCCGATCAACAACAACATCAAACGGCTTATTTCTTGCCGTAAAGATAATAGAACCGTGAATACGTGGATCCAGCTCAAGATCATAATCGGCTTGCTCTGCCAGTTCAAAAAGAACATCTCGAAGAGGAACGGACTGGTTTACAGAAACAGAAACCAACGGCATCGGCTTCATGCTCTCAACACCGTTCGCAGAAACATAAGGCTGCAAAGACGGAATAGAAGACATTCCTCCTCCAGCTTTTTTCTCGTCAAGCTCAGGAAGACGTTCCGCCATCCCATCACGGAAATCTTGCATCTCCATATTGGAGGCCCGATCTACCTTTTGGTAATTTTTTGCCATATCGCAAGATGAAAACATCGCGCAGGACACAAGCAACAAAGAGACATGAAGGACTCTCTTGAACCCGAGAGATACACTAAAAGGAAAACCAGACATGGTATGAACTACTCCAGAAGGTGGGAAGTAAGAAAACTGAATTTGGACTAGATGACGCAGAAAAGCGCCGATGATTCTAACTACAACACATCACGACAAATGCCGCAACGTATACGAATCCTAATCTACCAAAATCTGAGCGATATGTGAATAACTCTTAGGATAAAGATAGGGATTATTCACTGAAAGAAAGAAGCGAGGTGTCAACAGCGTCTAACGCATTCATGCCGCTTCGAGACTCACGAACAAGTTTGGATTGCTGAACCTTAATCTTCATATCGGAAGGCTTATCAGAGTTCGAGATAGCCGTATCCTCTGTAATAAGCCCTTCTATAAAAAGGCGCATAAGGGACTGGTCAAATGTACACATCCCGATCGAATTATTCTGCTCCATGACATCATGGATCTTGCCGATCTCACCTTTCAGAATCAATTCCCGCACCAACCCCTGATTGATCATAACCTCAATTGCAGGCGCAAGCCCCTTACCTGTACTAGGCAAAAGGCGCTGAGAAATAATACCCTTCAGGTTCATAGATAAGTTCAAACGAATCTGGTTATGAAAGTCCTCAGGGAAGAGGTTCACAATACGCTCAATCGCCTGATAAGAGTTATTCGTGTGTATCGTCGCCAGACACAAATGCCCCGTTTCTGCAATCGCAAGCGCTTGCTCCATAACCTCACGATCACGAATCTCCCCAACCAGAATAACATCCGGCCTCTGACGCAAAGAGTTTTTCATCGCCGTTGCAAAAGACTCTGTATCAACACCGATTTCACGCTGTGTAACAACACAACCCTTATGCTCATGGAAAAATTCGATTGGATCTTCAATCGTAATAATATGACCGTTGCTCTCACGATTCCGCTGATCAATCATCGCAGCCAATGTTGTCGATTTACCGGACCCGGTCATCCCTGTGACGAGAACAAGGCCACGCTTTTCCATCGCAAGCTTCTCGAGAATCTTAGGTAACCGCAACTCCTGAAAACTCGGGATTTCAGAAACAATCCGGCGAATAACAAGAGCTGGAAACTGGCGCTGGCGCATAACATTCACACGAAAACGGCCATGCTCCCCCATATCAAGTGCTGTATTCAGCTCCATATGAGCCTCAAAATCTCGCTTCTGACGGCTGGTCAGCATAGAATTCAAAATCTCATTGATATCCTCTGGCCCAAGCGGCGAATCCGACAATTTGATAAGGGTCTTGTCACCACGCAACGTAGGAGGAAAGCCGACTGTAAGATACATGTCGCTCGCCTTATGCTCGCCCATGGCACTTAAATAGTTAAAAACAACTGGCGCGCTCAAAACGAATACCCCTCATCAGATTGATTTCCTGAAGAAACTGGCACCTCATAGGCCGTGTCATCGTAATCATCGTTCATACGACCGCCACCAAGCGCACCGGAAGCATAATCATCATCACGTGATTCATCTTCATCTGTCGTTTTAAGCGTAGCGCGCCGCGCTTCATCCTTATCAATAATACCGCCTTCAAGAAGGTTTTTAATCGCCTCCTCCATCGTCACCATCCCGTAACGAGAACCGGTCTGCATCATGGAATACATCTGTGGAACCTGATTTTCACGGATAAGGTTACGCACGGCATTTGTCCCGACCAAAATCTCGAATGCACCAACGCGCCCCCCGCCATCCGCACGCTTAAGAAGAGTCTGAGCAACGACCCCCTGCAAAGAACTGGCAAGCATCGCGCGAACCATCCCCTTATCGCCCGTTGGGAAAACGTCGATAATACGATCAATTGTTTTCGAAGCAGAGTTCGCGTGCAAAGTACCAAACACAAGGTGCCCAGTTTCTGCAGCCGTCAGCGCAAGAGAAATCGTTTCATAGTCACGCATCTCCCCAACCAGAATAACATCAGGGTCTTCACGCAGCGCGCTCTTAAGAGCACGGGCAAAAGATTTGGTATCCTGACCAACCTCACGGTGATTGATCAGAGATTTCTTCGAACTATGAAAAAATTCAACCGGATCTTCAACAGTCAGAATATGCTTTGAATCATGAATGTTAATATGGTTGATCATCGACGCCAGAGTAGTCGATTTACCGGACCCTGTAGGCCCCGTCACAAGAACAATACCGTTTTCAAGCTCTGCAAACCGCCGCATAACCGGAGGCAAATCAAGCTGCTCCATTGTCGGAATATCAGTTGGAATTGTCCGAAAAACCGCCGCAGCGCCAAGACGCATCGTAAAACCATTCACACGAAAACGCGCCTTCTCACCCAAGGCAATAGCAAAATCAAGCTCCATATTTTTTTCATATTCAGCACGCTGCTCTTCCGTCATCACAGAATAAAGCATAGTACGAATATCATCGCTCCCCAGAGGGTCCGCTTTAACACGTTTCATCTGACCATGAACACGAATAATCGGAGGGCTCCCCGCACTTAAATGAAGGTCAGAAGCCTTGTTTTGCATGGTAAAAGCAAGAAGCTGTGTCAGATCCAAAGGTGAACTCCTTTTAATGAACAATCCCCGTGGATTAGTTGTACCCTATCTTTATAAAGGGAAAGTAAAAATTTCGAACTTTTATCAAGAAATCCGACCATTTTGTCCCTACCTCAAAATCGGCCCTTGCCACAAAAGCAAAACGACAAAGGAAAAAATCAAAGCAGGCCCGAAAGGAAAAACCTCCCCCTTCCCTAGCTTACGCCAGATAAGAGCAAGCAGAACACCTGAAAGTCCCGAAAGAACGTAGAACCACGGTAATTGAGCGAGCCCGAGCCACAATCCCGCAACGGCAAAAAACTTCACATCGCCCATCCCCATCATATTTTTCTTAAGAACCCGCATAAGGACAAAGGCACAAAACCAGGAGACAAAACAGAAAACAAAAGCACCAAGGACATAGGGAAGCAAAAGATCAAAAACCTGGAAAGAGTGACCAAAGTAAGCAAGTCCTGCAAGACGCCCAACACCCAGAACAGCCAAAAAAATAACAAGCACGTTCGGTAAAGTCATCGTATCAAAATCAATTACAAACAGAGCCACCAAAGCAGGAACAGCAAAAATAAAAAGCCACCCTTCAAAGCCACCGCCAAGGAGCGAATATCCGGCGATGCATAAAACAGCAACAGACAATTCAATCAAAGGATAACGAGCAGAAACCTTGGCATGACAGGTCCTGCACGCACCATGCGAAGACAACCACGAAAAAACAGGTACAAGATCTAGAACCCCAAGATTGCGCCCACAGGATGTACAAATCGACCGCTCGGAAACCCAGTTCATACCGCGAGGCACACGGTAAACCAATGCTGTTGTGAAACTACCAAGCAAAAGCCCTAAAAAGGGTATAAGTGCAAACACAAGGGAATCGATCACCGGATCTGCGCGAGCCTCTCATAGACGGCATCACGCGGAATAGTTTTACCAGCACCATAAATCGAATCAAGTTCCAAGGCCTTCTCATAGTAGCTCACAGCCACCTTCGTCTCGCCAGCCCGATCAGCAATAACGCCCATATTGAAAAAATGACTGGCATTATCCGGGTCCATACTCGCAGCCATACCAAGATATTTCATAGCATTTTGAAAATCACCAAGCTGCGCCTCAACAACGGCAATCTGGGCAACGATCCCGACATGATCCTGATGACTTTCATGAAGATCAAGCAAACGCCTTAATGCGACAGCAGGAAACTTGGTCCCAAGCAAACCAAGCATATTGACCTTGACTTCAATATTATTGGGATCAAGCTTTTCCGTTTTCTCGTAATCAGCCATAGCCTCATCAAAACGGCCAAGTTTCTGAAGCGCAACGGCGCGAGACATCAAAGCACGCGGATCACGACTATTCGACTTCACAAGAGAGTCCAGAATATCGACGGCAGAATCGTACCGACCGAGCTTCATAGCCCTGTCAGCAGCGACAAGCTTCGCCGAATATGTATCCTGCGCGAAATCCTTACGAACCAAAACATACTTCGATGCAGGCTGTAGCCTCGGATTAACTTTATGCGGCGTACTCTTAGCCATCTCGCCTTGAGGAACCAACGATTCAGCATCAAAAAACTCATCAGAGCTAACTCCCGAAGGCCCTGCGATTGAGGGCGAGTCATCGGCAGAAAAAACATCACCATCCCCTCTTGATGCAGGACTTGCATCATCTACCCCAGAGGAAGCATCGTCTGAATCAACAAGAGTAGCATCATCAGGCTGAGCGGCTTCACTAATCTCATCAATGACAACTGAAATATCATGAACAGCCACATCATCTTGAGCAAGGGCAACAGCCGATAATCCAGCCACCGGAAAAAACATCACGCAAGCAGAAAGAAGCAGAGTTTTACGGAGTGATAAAAAAGACATAAGACAAACTCTCAAGGATCGAAAAACGAATCAGAAGGACGAGTCGAGGGACAACTCCATTCTTTTATATCACGCCGCTTCATTTTTCTCAATGAATTCTAGAAATGCACTTTCCAGCTTCTGTGAACCAGTCATTTTCTTTAACTCTGCCGGTGCCCCGACATACCGAATTTTTGAATTATGAAGCACAGCAACCCTGTCACAAATCTCATCCATATCAGCAAGAATATGAGAACTAAGAAAAATCGTACGATTCTCATTCCTCATACTGGCGATCATTTTCTTCACAAGTGAGCGCGCAAGAGGATCAAGACCACTCATCGGCTCATCAAGGATAAAAAGCGGGCAATCAGTAAGCATCGTCCCGAGCAACCCAAGCTTCTGTCGCATCCCTTTTGAATAAGTATGAACACGGCGACCCAGAGCATCTGTATCAAGCGCCAACGCACGTGCAGCTTCTATAACGTTATCTTCGTGAAACGACTGACGATATAGCTTGAGCGAAAAACGCAAAAACTCCATCCCGCTTAAAAACCAGGGCGGCTCAAACTTCTCCGGTAAAAAAGCAAGTTTTTCCTTACTTTCTTTACTCGTGCGCGGACTTCCATAAATAGAAACCTGGCCGGCATCAGCATTACGCAACCCGAGCAAAACCTTGATCAAAGTAGTCTTCCCGGCCCCATTAAGCCCCATGAGACCAAAGACTTCCCCTTTACGAATATCGAGGGAAATACCATCAATTGCCGTCTTTCCGGCATAGGCAACACTAACATTATCAATCAGAAGAGATTGCTCAGACATAAAATCACAATACAAGAAAGTTAAAAAGTAAAGCTAATCCCCAGGAAGGAAAATCCGCATATCCATATTAAAACGCTGATGCGAACGAAGACGCAAAGGGAATATCTGATTGGTATAATCATCAAGCCACTTTACCTCGATATAATCTTTGAAAACCCGAAGATCGAGAACTTCTTTCGGAATTGCATTCGGCGTAATACGTTTACCATTCAGCCAGATCGTCCAGTCATCATGATCAGCATAGACGATCCCCGACAACTTAATTTCACGATCCTCAGGTTTAGGCTTAACCTTCTCTTCGCCGGGAAGCGCATTCAACTCTGCCGCGGTCGGAGCACGCGCTGTACCGCGAGAATTCTTAGCATCCAAAATGGCCTGATGCTGCCAGTACGTAAAGAACAAGGATTGAATATCAGTAGCCCCAAAAGGTGGCCCCTTTTTCTTCACCGTAACCTCAGCCCCACCAGCCTCAGAAACAGAATCAACTCCACCTGAGGAGGAATACACGACCCCGCCCTCATCGCTCGTATCACTTTCAACGACAACAACAGGATCAGGAGCAATTTCAAATGCTGGAGGTTCCCCAAGAGAAGTGTCTTGCGCATTCACGCTCAACGGAAGAAAAATAAACGCAGATAAGAAAAAGACAAAGCCACGCAGCGAAATAACACCTTTTCGCACGAACATCTTTTCTTGATCACAAGATGGCATCTTAAGCACTTACTTCTCTTCCTCTGTGATAACCTGATCCTCGGGGATCATTGTCCGCCAAGATAACTCCATATCAGCCTCTAACAACTCAGGATTAACCCCGGTCGCAATCGCCCTGAGAACAGCTGCTGAAACATCCTTTGACCGGGTAATCGTAAGGTGATCGATTGAAATGTGCCCGGGAAAAGTTTTGTCCATAATTTCGATATAACGGTATATATCGGCATCATCAAAAGCCTTGATCTTGACCTTAACAGGGCTCACAAGAACTTTGTGTTTAGACTTCTGCGCTTCCTTATTCTCTTCAATCGTACCCGGATCAACAGTTGCGACCGCAGAAATAACTTTCGATTGATCCTGTATCTTTTTAAAAACATCCTTGGCAATCGTACGCCCCTGAGCATTAAAAAACCCGTCAGCCTTCAAAGCATCAAACAACCCCTGCTGCTTATCCAGTTGCTCAAACTCAACCTGCATACGATCAATATCAGAACGAACAGTATTAACCTGCCCTGACAATTTCTTTTCCTCTTTAGACAAACGCATATTTTCAGGAATCATATAACTATAAATAAGCCCGGCAAAAAGCGCATTAGCCAAAGCCAAGAGGAAAATAAGAATAGTTTTCTTAACACCAATGACACGTATCATTCTTGTGGCGGCCCCTCTATCTTGATCTCAGCGACGAAATCCTGAGAAACCTTTTTATTTTTCACATCGCCCGTCTCAACAACGATCCCTTCGCTGTACTCATAATCTTCAAGCAACTTCGTAACTTTAACAATATGATCAGGAATAAGAGCCTGTATTCTGCCCTGCAGGGCCTGAACCTCTGCATTACCCTTCTCGGCATCCGTAGAACTCGGGAAAGTCATTTGCATGGCAGCAGTAAAAACCGGACCCTTTTTAATATCTTTCTTTCTAACAAACCGTGAAATGACAGGAGCCACAGCCTTATCAACCTGAATACGATCAATACGCATATCGCGCCCCAGAGCCGAACCGACATAATAAAACAGATCCAAAGGCTTTACACGCTGTTTCTCCAGCCCCTCGTAAACACCCAAGGCACTTTGGATCAACTGAATATCAAAGCCTAGATCCTCTTTACGCTTGACCTCTTTTTGATATTGAAGATCCAGTTGAGCTTTTTTCTGCAAAGTATCATCAATCTCAGTCTGATGTTCGCTCATAATCTGGAAATTATCAAAAAGCTGATACGCCTGAAACGCCCCACCCAAAAGCAACAACACGGACAACAAAGTCGCAAGTTGCCGAGGCTTTGAGACACGGTCAATTTCTTTTGCCTTCATCGGCAAAATAAAGGTTGCCTTGCGCCCGTTCCAGCCGGCATGCAAAGAATCTGCATAATGCCCAAGATCCTGAGACCCGAGGTTAAACCCGAGAATAGATGCTGCCTCACGCGGTGTCATCGAATAGAAGTTGCACTGCACTTCAATCATTTCGCGCATCATCTCGCCGGGCGACGAATTGGAAATCAGAATAATATCCATCGTATCGCCGGCATTATACCCGAAGCGAGAGAGATAACTCATCGTCGCCTTGAATTCCTGATTAATCTCATTCGCCCACTGCGCCGGATCATCATCATTATCAATAACCGGCGTCATACGCGTAAGTGCAAGCTTACCGTTACGCGTGACAATCTGACGAAGACCGCCACCATGGTGCTGCCCAATAAACACAGTCCACTTGGCTTTCTCTTTACGACGATCCCTCTTGGCCAGCTTCTCGGCCAAAGCACTAATCATATCGCATGCTTCAACAGGCAAAAGATACAGACCTGTAACGGGAGCCAAAGACCGACGAACAGCAGCCATAGTCTTTGCAAAAGCCTCTGTTGCTGGAACAGCAGCAAAAATATAAACATCGCCAGCGATAGACTTATCGGTCTTCGCCACCTTTTCATTCAACGGCAAAGCAGCGCGCACTGGATAATGCGGAAAAGCAACCTTCAGCTTACGCTGCAAAACATTGGACTTGTCCATAACACTAACGCGAGGAACCTTCTCCTTACGATAATGCTGCTCAACCATGTCATTAAGAATCAAAACAGGCTTGCCGCCACACTCGCGCGCTATAATAGCGGCAACGTTTTCATCAAAACGCTCGGTTGTCCACGGCACGGTATCAACGAGCGTAACGCGCCGCGCCCCTGCATCATAGATATACAGAGCCTCATCCGAAGTAATCAGAACGGTCCGAGATGGCGCTAGAAAAGAAAGTGACATAGATCAAACACTCAAAAACAAAAACCTTACATATCAACCATAGTACCAAGATTCATATAAATCGGACCAAGCGTCCCAGCTGCAATCCAAACAATAACCGAAGCGAGTATCAGAGTAAGCATCGGCTGAATCAATTCAATCAACCCTTCAATCGCCTCATCAACATCCTTGGTATAAAACTCCGAAACCTGCTCAAGAACACCAGATAAATTACCAGACTCTTCGCCAATACGAACCATCCTGACAACCATACTAGGAAATTCTCCAGATGCATTAAAGGCGTCAGAAAGAGGGCTACCCGACTTAACATACAACTCGACAGCCTCCATAGCCTCGAGCAAAACAAGATTTCGCACAGTATTCCGGGCAGATTTAAGAGCATTGATCACATCAATACCGCTTGCAAACAACGATGCAAAAGTTTGTGCATAACGTGCAATTGTTATCTTTCTGATAAGATTTCCGACAACCGGCATCCGAAGCAACAACGAATCAATCTGATATTTAATATCGTCAGACAACCGCCGGATCGAAAATACAAAAGAAAAAACCAGAATAGGAACAAGCACAACAATAGCCGTCCCATAGAATGGAACCCCAATAAGCGTAAACTGTGGCTGCACAAAGAAATTCGATGTCGCAATAAGCCAGACAGAAAACCATGGAAGCTCAATATCAAGATACTTCAAAAACCCGACAATCTGCGGCACCACATAGCTCATCATAAAGATGATCGTCGCAAGAACAACCACAGAAACAATCATTGGATAGCGAGTAGCCTTCTTGATCTTCGACTGCATCGCGTCGACCCATTTCAGATACTTCTCCAACTGAAGAT
Source organism: Alphaproteobacteria bacterium (assembly GCA_020445145.1). Lineage (GTDB taxonomy): Bacteria > Pseudomonadota > Alphaproteobacteria > Micavibrionales > Micavibrionaceae > JAGRHC01. The sequence continues at coordinate 35,069 of JAGRHC010000013.1, read as the reverse complement.
AGGAAGCCGTCAGATCCCCGGTATCCTCACCGGCACGGATCAGAGAAATATAAAGCGGCTTGAAAATCTTGGGATGCTTTTCCATCGCCTCGGACAACGATGAACCATCGCGAACGTCCTTATGAATCTCGCTGAGCATATCCCGAAGCTGATCATTCCCCGTCGCATCACGAATATCAGCCAGCGCATCCAGCATCGGCACACCGGCACTCTGCATCTGCTCCATTTGAACAAAAAACTGGATCAGGTCACGAACCTTCACGCGGTTCATATTTACTTTAAGACGAGCATTCTTCTTACTCAGAAGACCGCACTGCACCAACTCAAGACCACCGGACTGAAGTTGATTATAGAGATCGACCTCGTTAATAGCAGTAAGCGTCCCACGGACAGGACGGCCCTTCCTGTTTATCGCTCTGTATTTATAACGTTCGATGGTAAGTCCCCTTCGAAGACAAACAGCTTAAATCCGGAAAAGGAGACAGACGAGAAAATGACTATCTCCTGAGATCGACAACCTTGGCCAGAGCCTCGATACTCGTGACTCCTTCAAGTATCTTTAGAATGCCATCGTCTTTCATACTTTTGAAGCCTTTTTTCACTGCCGTCGTCTTTAATTCCGCTTTACTTTCATTTCTAGCGACAACTTCATCCAGTTCTTCATCAAAAAGAAGAATCTCGACAACAGCCACGCGCCCCTTGTATCCCTGCCCTTTACAAGCATCACAACCACCCTGCTTGCCTGTATAGATCGTTGGAACCTCTCCACCTGGATCAAGACCCAGGATTTCCATTTCCTCCGAAGTTGGCGTATGAGGAACCTTGCATGAGCCGCAAAGCCTACGCGCCAAACGCTGGGCAAACACAGCAATAATCGCACCGGCAAGCATCCCCGGCTTCATCCCCAAATCCAAAAGACGCGGAATAGCCCCAAACGAATCGTTTGTGTGCAAAGAAGTAAAAACTTGGTGCCCGGTCATCGCCGCTTTAAGGGCCATCTCTGCTGTCGTCTTATCGCGTATCTCCCCGATAAAGATGATGTCAGGGTCTTGACGCAAAAGAGCCTTAATACCGTCAGCAAACTCCAAGACGCCTTCTCGCACGTGGGTTTGCCGAATCATCGGCAAAGAATATTCAACAGGATCTTCCAATGTCTGGATATTGACCTCAACATCATTAATCTCATTCAACATAGAATAAAGTGATGTCGTTTTACCGCTCCCCGTAGGGCCTGTAACAATAATAATGCCTTCCGGCTTATCCATAGCCCTATTAATCCGACCAAGATTCTCCTGACTGAAACCAAGAGCGCTCAAAGGCATAATGCTCGCGCTTTTATCTAGAACACGAAGAACAATGTTTTCGCCATGGACTGTAGGCAAAGACGATACACGGAAATCAGCCTCACGCCCCCCGATATTCAAATTAAAACGACCGTCCTGCGGGCTGAGTTTATCCGCAATATTCAGTTCGGACATAATCTTGAGGCGCTGAGAAATCGCACTCCAATACTGCTTGTGAAGGATCTGAGCCGTAAACAAAACCCCGTCCAGACGATAACGGAGCCTGACAAAATTCTCTTCAGGTTCAAAGTGAAGGTCAGACGCACCAATTTTCACAGCGTCAAAAACAAGCGCGTTCACAAGACGAACGATCGGGTGTGAAAAAATTTCACTTTCTTTTAGAGAAGTGACGTCCTTCTGCTCTTTGCTTTCTTCAAGCTCTTTCAAAATATCATTAATAGAGCTCGCATACCCGTAGGCAGCATCAATAGCATCAGCCAAAATAGCTGCGGTTGTAACCAAAGGCTTAATCTGTGTACCTTTCGGTAAAAACCGCCGCAACGTATCCATAGCGACAACGTCATAAGGGTCAGCCATAGCAACCTGAGCACTATGCTGATCAAACGAAATAGGCAGAACCTTGTGCTTAAGCGCCGTTGCCTTATCGATAAGCTCGAGCGCACTACCGTCAAAAATAGTCCCCTGCGGATCGAAAACACCAACACCTGACATCTCGGCCAGAAATACGGTCATTGTATCTTCGTTAATAAAACCAAGATCAACAAGAACCTCACCAAGCATTTTACCGGTAATACGTTTTTCCTGAAGCGCAACATGCAACTGATCTTCAGATATCAATCCCTTAGCAACCAGACGCTCCCCCATACGCCCTTTACCGCCATCGGCATCATCTTCGGTTGAGCCTTTTACGTTTGACACGGTAGACGACGTACGAACGACATCAGTCCCATTGCCCGCATCGTCATGCTTTTGCTCATGTATCTGTGGCATAAAAACTGCCGGAAGCTGCTGAGAAACATTCACATCGCGCCACTCAGAAACACTTTCTTCAACAAAAGGAATATCATCATTATTCAATATCTCTTCATCATGAGAGGAAACATCGTCTGAAACAATGAAAAATTCAACCTCTCCCTCAACTGAAGGAACATCAGTATCAAGATGATCAGAAGCAGATGGCGTAACCTCAGCTTCACTCTCGTTAATATTATTAATATCCATATCAAAAACCCGGCGTATAAAAACGACCAAACGAATAATTTTTAAGAAAACCTACCCAGCGACTTCAGGTTCCATTTTTAACAGGGAATAGTTAACAAATTGATTATATTAGATTTTGCATAACGCACAATATTGGGGTTTTACAAAAATTTCATTCCAATGCCTCAAAAAACCAGATTTCTTGCGCCTTTCCAAGGAAAACTGTTGCTTTTTCCCTGAGAATGATTCTAAATTCTGCATTGCACCAAAACAGGTGCAATTTTAGAACTGAGGAGATCAAAATTATGTCCAATTTTACCCTGGCTGAATATATCTGGCTTGATGGTGCAGTACCTACACGTTTCATGCGCTCGAAAGCACGTGTTGTAAATGTCGGCGCAAACCCTTCGATTGAAGACTTCCCTGAGTGGAGCTTCGACGGGTCATCTACAAATCAGGCTGAAGGCCATGATTCAGACTGCACCTTGCAGCCTGTTTACTATGTCCCCGACCCAATCCGCGGTGAAGGCAACTTTCTGGTCATGTGCGAAGTCTACAACCCAGATGGCACACCACACAAATCAAACTCCCGCGCACAACTGCGCGCTGTCCTTGACGCTGGTGCAGCAAAACAAGACCCATGGGCAGGTTTCGAGCAAGAATATACACTGTTCAAAAACCGCACACCGCTTGGGTGGCCGGACCAGGGTTTCCCTGGCCCACAAGGCCCCTACTACTGCGGTGTTGGCGCTGACGAAGCTTTCGGCCGTGAAGTCGCTGAAGCACATGCAGAGCTTTGCCTCGAAGCAGGCCTCCTGTACTACGGTATGAACGCAGAAGTCATGCCCGGTCAATGGGAATTCCAGATTGGCTTCCGTGGCGATCCAAAAGAAACAGCCGGTGTTCTGAAAGCCGCTGACCAGACATGGATTGGCCGCTGGCTCCTGTGCCGTGTTGGCGAAGAGTTCGGTATCACTGTATCCTTCGACAACAAGCCTGTTAAGGGTGACTGGAACGGTGCCGGGATGCACACCAACTTCTCGACCAACGACACCCGCGACAAATCAAAAGGCCGCGCGGCAATCGATGCAGCTGTTGATGCATTGAGCAAAAAACACAAACAGCACATTGCCTTGTACGGCGCAGGTCTTTCTGACCGCCTCACAGGTCTGCATGAAACATGCGACATCAACACCTTCAAGGCCGGCACAGCCGACCGTGGTTGTTCGATCCGTATTCCGCAGCCGGTTGCGCAAAAAGGCTATGGTTACTTCGAAGACCGCCGCCCGGGCGCAAACGCTGACCCATACCTCGTTGCCGCACGTATCAGCGCAACAGTATGTGGCGTAGACGAGAGCGTCATGACCTTCACATCATGGCCACGCGAAGAAAAACAGCTGCCAATGGCTGCTGAATAAGCGAATATAAAGAAACACGAAGAATGCGCACCATCACCCGGTGCGCATTTTTTTATGAGCCGTAGAACGCCTCAAGCACAAGCCCGTCAAAAGCCGGATAAACGCCCTCAGGCATTTCAGCTTCCAGAGTCTTATAGTCCATCTGCGCCGACAAACTCGTCACATAAACCGCCTCAGCTTTAATATGACGGTTGTAATCATAGATGGCCTGCAAATGCGCATGCATGATTTTGTTTGGGTTCTTGTAAGCCGCGCCATCAACAACCCAAGTCTTGACACCTGCCAGTAAATCCAGAGCCTTGTGATCCAGCCTTTTCACATCCACACAATAAGCAAAATCACCAAACCTGTAACCCGAAGCCAGACATGTACCATGATCCATCTCAATCGGAACAACGGGAATATCACCAACGACAAAAGGCTGACCATACGCATCCTCTGGAATAACATGAGCCCGCAGAACCGCAGGATACTCTTCGTCATTTCCGCCCTCGAAAAGGTAATTAAACCGACCGCTAATCTCTGAAAGAGTGCACCCCTTGCCATAAACATCAATCTGATTACGCCCATTCTGATAATAAATCGACCGCAGATCATCAATCCCATGCACATGATCGCTATGAGCATGCGTATAAAGCACAGCGCTCACCGAAGGCCCGGCAATATTCTCTCGATTAAGCTGCTCCCTGAAATCAGGCCCCGTATCAACAATAATCGTCGTCGTCTCACTTTGTACAGCCAAAGAACAGCGCGTACGCCGATTACGCGTATCATGCGGATCGCAGGCGCCCCAGTAATTCCCGACCGCCGGAACCCCCGAAGAATTACCACACCCCAAAATCGTGCACGTCAGGGTCATACCAACGCCGCCCGCGTAAAGAGATCAAAAAAATTCCGGCTCGTCTGCGCTGCAAAGGCCTCAAGCTCCATCCCGTACAAGTCCGCAAGAAAAGCCCCCGTGTGTGCGACCATCGCAGGCTCGTTCACCCGCCCACGAAACGGCATCGGCGCAAGATAAGGCGCATCCGTCTCAACCAGCACCCGGTCCAATGGCACAGTTCTGGCAATAGCGCGCAGCTCATCCGACTTATTAAAAGTCACAATCCCCGAAAACGAAATATAAAATCCAAGATCAAGCGCATCCTCGGCAAGCTGTGGCCCGGAACTGAAACAATGCATAACGCCGCGCAAACCTTTACCAGCCCCCTCCTCCCGAAGTATCCGCGCCGTGTCAGCCTCGGCATCCCGGCTATGCACAACCAGCGGCAAATCCGTCTCGATACAAGCCCTTATATGCTTGCGAAAGCTCTCTCCCTGATCAAGGCGCGGCGCATAATCATAATAGTAATCAAGTCCGCTCTCCCCGATCCCGACCACCTTGGGGCTGGAATTCGCCAAATTGACTAACGCCTCAAGCGTCACAGTCTTCTCCGCAGACTTCCCGGCTTCATGCGGATGCGTCCCGACCGTACACCAGACATTATCAAGAAAACCTGCCATCTGAAGCAGATCAGGAAACTCGTCAGCAATACGGCAACAAACCGAGACCATCCCGTCGACCCCGGCCTCCTGAGCCCGCGCCGCAAGATCGGCCGGCATCCCGGCCTCACGGATATTGGCGTGGTTCAAATGGCAATGCGAGTCGATCCACATCTGGCTACGCCGCCTCCTCCTCGGTAACAATCCGCGGGAAAACCCCCTCCGGCTTATCAATAACCGTCCCCGGCACAAGAGCATAATCACCGTTTATATGTGAAAACAGTCGCTTGTCTTCATGAACCTGAAGCTGCTCCAGAACCTTCGCCGCCGAAGCAGGCATCGCGAATTGCACCGCAATACCAAGACAACGGATCGCCTCGGCCAACACATACAAAACGGTCCCCATCCGCGCTGGATCTTCCTTCTTGAGCTTCCACGGGGCCTGTGCATCAATATAGGAATCACATAACGAAATGCACTCCCATATCCCTGCCAGAACATCATTGAACCGCAACGCCCCGACATGCCCTCGCACCCCCGGGATCATCTCGTTATAAATCTTGCCCAGAAGCGCTGTATCTTCCGGCGTGTACGCGCCCGGTTGCGGCACCATCTCTTCGCAGTTCTTGTAAATCATCGACAAGGTACGCTGCGCAAGGTTTCCAAGGCCGTTCGCCAGATCCGCGTTAATCCGCGCCACCGCCTTATCATGAGAGAAATTCCCGTCCTGCCCGTGCGGAATCTCGCGAAGCAGGAAATAACGGGTCTGATCCAGCCCGTACGTCTGAACCATATCATCCGGCGAGAGCACGTTCCCCAAAGACTTGGACATCTTCGCCCCGTCAATATTAATGAACCCGTGCGCAAAAATCCGCTTCGGCAAGTCGACACCGGCGGCCATCAAAAATGCTGGCCAGTAAACCGCGTGAAAACGAATAATATCTTTCCCGATCACATGGTAATCCGCAGGCCAGTATGTCTTGAAAGACTCACTGTCGACATCCGGATACCCAACCCCCGTAATATAGTTAGTCAGCGCATCCAGCCAGACATACATCACATGATCCCCATCCCCCGGAACGGGAATCCCCCATTTCAACCGGCTCTTATGCCGCGAGACAGACAAATCACGTAACCCGCCCTCTTGCTTGAGGAAACTCATAATCTCGTTCCGGCGTGCATCCGGCATAATCATATCCGTCTGCTCGGTATAAAGCTTGATCAATACTTCGGTATAATTGGAAAGCTTGAAGAAATAACTCGGCTCCTCGACCCACTCCACCTCGGTCCCAAGCGGCGTAAATTTCTGACCGCTCTCATCTTCACGAAGCTCATCCTCCGTAAAATAAGCCTCTTCACGAACCGAATACCAGCCCTCATACTTCCCGAGATAAATTTCACCCTTCTCTTGAAGCTTTTCCCAAATCGCCTGCGAAGCAGCATAATGCCGCTCTTGCGTCGTGCGAATAAAATCGTCATTCGACACCCCTAGCTTTTGCGTCAACGCAATAAACTCCGCCGCATTCTGATCCGCAAACGCGCGAGGCTCCATGCCGTTCTTCGCCGCCGTCTTGGCAACTTTCTCGCCATGCTCGTCCGTCCCGGTCAGGAACATAACATCATACCCGTCCAGCCGCTTGAACCGCGCCATCGCATCAGTCAAAATCAACTCATAAGCATGCCCCAGATGCGGCACCCCGTTCACATAAGAAATTGCTGTCGTGATATAAAATTTATTTTTCTCGCCCACGGCCCCAGACCTCATCAATAAAAACCCAACGGTCTATTGACTTAGCACAACAAAAGCCCCGCGTACAGCATCGCGCCGATCCAGATTTGAAAATTCCACGCTCTCAAAGTGATTTTTCAAAGAATCGCAAATCCCCACCAGCTTCTCCAGAGACGATTTACGCAAAAACCCCTCCAGCCCGCTCCGCGCCAGACAAGGCGGCAAGTTCTGCGCCCCTCGCGCCTTGGCAAACAAAACCTGCCGGAACACCCACTGCAACAAATCAGCAAACATCCGGTAAGCTTTATCCTGAGACGGCGGAGATAACATCTCCCCAAGTTCAAAGACCTTTACCCTGTCCCATTCCGGCATATACGCAAGCGTCGAGAAAATCAGGGACAGCGTATCAAGCCCGCCCTCCTCGACAAACTGCAACGCCCGCCCGATACTCCCACCGGCAAAAGTCAAAACCGTATCCAGCTCTTCCGGACGAAACAACACACCCTGCCGAGCAAACAACTCCTCCATAACCGGAGCGTCCAGAGACTGAAAATCAACGTTGCGGCACCGCGAATGAATAGTCGGAATCAACCGCCCCGCCCTGTGCGCAATCAAAATCATCAGAACATTAGCCGGCGGCTCTTCAAGAATCTTCAATATGGCATTCTGTGCACTACGGTTCATCGTATCCGCGTCATCCACAATCACAACGCGCCACCCGCCCTCCGAAGCCGTCTTGCGCAAAAACTGTTCGATCTTGCGAACACTCTCAACATCCAGCGCAGCCTTGGACCGCCCCTTTTTCTCATCGTAAGCCCGCTCGACATAAAGCAAGTCCGCATGCCCGCCCGAAGCCACGCGCCGAAAAACCGGGTCATCGGCAGCAACATCCAGTACCTCGGGAAGTATTGCAGGCGCTGCATCCCCAAACAAACCGCCGTCTGCAACGTTATCCTTGCCGTACTTGAACAAAAACCGCGCCAGACGAAACGCCATCGTCGCCTTGCCAATCCCTTGCGTCCCGGAAAAAATCATTGCATGAGGCATCGCTCCGCGCGCATGAAGGTCAAGAAACAGCTTCTCCTGCACACTGTGTCCCAGACAAAAATCCATCTGCCGCGGCGCAACTAACCCCAACGAAGGCACAGCCGCATCAACCGCATCCTCTACAAAATCATCGTCATCATCAAACAGGCTCATAGCGCCCCGATTTTACTCATCACGACCGCCTCAATCTGCCCGGCAATCTCATCCATACGCCTCGAAGCATCAAGAACATTACACCGACCGGGCGAAGCTTTGGCGATATCCAGAAATCCCTGACGAATACGCTCATGAAACTCTATGCCCATCCGCTCAAACCGGTCTTCACTCTCATCGTTATCATGTGCTTCGGCGGCAATCCGCTTGGTCGAACGCGACAACCCTTCCACCACCGCAATATCAAGAACAAAGGTAAGATCAGGCGCAAACCCCTCAAGCACCATATCCGTGAGAGCCTCAAGCTTCGCTCTATCAAGCCCGCGCCCATATCCCTGATAGGCCAATGTCGAATCCGAGAAGCGGTCGCTGATAACAATTTTTCCATGATCAAGCGCAGGCTTGATAACTTTCTCGACATGCATCCCCCGCCCCGCCAGCATCAACAACGTCTCAGCCATAGGGTTCCAACTCCCGCCACCCCGCTGTACCAAAAGAGAACGCAGCGCTTCCCCCTCAGGCGTTCCGCCCGGCTCACGGGTTGTCACAACCCGGTAACCTTTTGAGGCCAGAAATTGGCCCAGACGGTTAATCTGGCTTGTCTTACCAGCCCCTTCACCGCCTTCAAAACTAATAAAAAGTCCGCCCTCAAGACGCAAATCCGGCATCACTCACCATCCTGTTTCACCTCATCCTTCCGCGAAGAAAGAAAATAGCTGATTTTCGCAAAAGTCTTCGGAAAAAATCCTAACTCAGCAACGTCTTTATCTGCAAGCAAAGGAATACTGATCGCCTCTCCGCCCCCGGGAAGCGTTATAAACAACGTCCCAACCTTATCCCCCTTCTTGACCGGCGCAATCAAAGGAGAATTATATGAAATCTCTGCCTTCGCTTCATCCGAAGAAAGCTTCGGCACAGTAACGACAACATCCTCGGACACAGCCAGCGGAACCGTCTCCAGCCCCCCCATAGCAACAGGAGCCTCCTCAACAATCTGCCCGGCCTTAACAAGTTTCAAATTCTGAAAACCACTCATCCCCCACTGAAGCAATTTTGCAGATTCATCCGCGCGTTCCTGCTGGCTCGCCATACCGTTCGCAACCAAAATAACACGCCGCCCGTCCTGAATGCCGCTCGCCATCAAGCCATAACCACCATCCTCTGTATGGCCGGTCTTGATCCCATCCGCGCCAATCCCGCGATACAAAAGCGGATTCCGGTTCCCCTGCTTGATATCGTTATAAGTAAAATCCTTCTCGGAGAAATACGGATAATATTCAGGAAAGTCATTGATCATATACCACGACAACATCGCCAGATCGCGCGCCGTCGAATAATGATCCGGGTCCGGCCAGCCACTCGCGTTCATAAAATGACTGTTTTTCATCCCCAGCTCCTGCGCCTTGGTATTCAAAGCCGCCGCCCACGACACCTCGCTCCCGGCAAGCCCTTCCGCCAGAACAATCGTCGCATCGTTCCCGGATTGAACAATCACCCCCTGCACAAGATCGCCGACACGAACCTTCTTGCCCACAGGAACAAACATCTTCGATCCGCCCATCTTCCAGGCCTTTTCGCTAACCGTAAACTCATCATCAAGCGAAATTTTTCCCTTCTTCAGCGCATCGAACACCAGATACATCGTCATAACCTTACTCATCGACGACGTCGGCATCTTCTCATCCGCATTTTTCTCAAACAAGACTGTGCCTGTATCAAAATCGATCATAAAGGCCTGCTGAGCCTTCGTCTCCACAGTCTCAGCCTGCGCGCCAAACGGCAAAGCAAACACCAAAACGGTAAAAACAAAAATCACCCGGCGAAAATATGCGGTTGAGTGTCTCATAACGAAAACAAAAGCCTCCTGTTTAAAATCATGTCCTATGGGCGGGGAATCTCATCGACGACAATGATGGCATTCTCATCACCGCTTCGCAACACCTCAGCCAAAAGAGAATCCGCCTGCGCGACATCCTGCGCCGGAATACGGACACGGTAATACATCGTATTATCCACCATAGCCGGATAAACCCCCGCATCGGATGAAACCGCCTTAAGTTTATCCGCAAATTTCAAAGCATTCTCCTGAACCGAAAACGATCCGGCCTGCACATATATACGGGTCGGATGAACCGGCAACTGCTGGACCACCGGATCAGGATAAAAAGCACCGTTACGCACATGACCGGACACATCCGCAGGCGGAAGGGATTCCTGATTCACAATAGGCACAGGCTGCGCCCCCGGCCCCTGAGAATAAGAAGCCTGCTGAACACCAGGCCGAGGCGTATAAGGTGAATTCGTCGCCGCATAGCGCTTGTCGTTCAACGGAACTTCAGCCCCGCGCGTATCTTCTCCGCGCCGCGCCGCATCCGCAATAATCCGGCTCTCCTTCTCCATAACCTGCACCCGGACCTTCGCCGTCCCCCTTCCCTTGAACCCGAGAAGCTCTGCCGACCGCTTCGATAAATCGATAATCCTGGACTTCGCGTACGGCCCACGATCATTCACCCGCACGACCAAAGACCGCCCATTATCAAGGTTCGTCACCCGCACCAGCGTCGGAAGAGGCAGGGTCTTATGCGCCGCCGTCAACTCATTTTCATCAAACGTCTCGCCATTCGCCGTCTTCTTGCCATGAAACCCCGGCCCGTACCACGACGCAATCCCTGTCTCATCATACCCGTAATCAACAACAGGCCGGTACCAAACACCATTGACCTTATAAGGCGACCCGACCTTGTACGCCCCCTTGCTTTGTTCCCCCGACATCTTCTTGGCAAAATGCGACCCAAGCTGAATCTGCGCACACCCCGTCAGCGCCGCGCACAAAACAAACAAACCTAAAAAACGGGAATAAAATGACATGCCAACCCTTTCAAACATCGAGCATTAAAATCAAAAACTACTGTGCAATCTGGTCGGCAAGCAGCCCGACAACCGTTGCAAAATAAAAGGACCTGTTCCATTTCATGATGACGCGGTAATTATCATAGACAAGAAATGCCCGACCACCGGGACCATCCGGCAAGACCACCGACCCGCTCATCCCGGCAACAGGCAAAAAGCCGCCTCCGGGCAAACGTAGTCCCATATCATTCCATGCTCGCAACGGGTATTGAACCTCCAGCCCGACCAGTTTCTGATCAAACCCATCAGGCAAAACAACTTCCCGCCCCCAGCGCTCATCTTTTTTCCAGCCGCTCGTATGAAGATAATTCGCCGTAGACGAAAACACATCCGGCAAACTCGTCCAGATATCCCGCCGCCCGTCTTGATCCCCATCAACCGCAAACTTGAAAAAACTGGAGGGCATAAACTGGTTCTGCCCCATCGCCCCGGCCCACGAACCTTCCATCTGTTTCTTCGTGATATGCCCTTCCTGCAAAATCCGCAGCGCTTCCAGAAGCTCTCCGCGGAAAAACTCGCTCCGCCGCCCGTCATACGCGAGAGTCGCAAGCGCCGTCACAACGTCAAATCCGCCCGTATTGTTCCCGTAAGACGTCTCAATCCCCCACAGCGCCACAATATAAGGCGCCGGCACCCCATAAGCCTTGGCCACCTTTTCAAGCTCCCCCCTGTGCTCGGCATAAAGGCGTCGCCCTTGCGCAATACGAGTCTTGTTCAGCGCCTTCTCCGCATAACGTGCAAACGTCAAGGTTCCCTCAGGTTGCTTGCGATCAAGCTCGATAATCCGGGACTTGGGCTCAACACCCTCAAAAGCAAGATCAAGAACATCCTGTTTGATCCCCTTCGCCAGCGCCTCTTTCTTAAAATCCTTCACCCAGGAATCAAAATCCTGCGCCATGCCCGACAAAGAAAATCCTGCTGTAAAAAAAACAACGGCAAAAAAGAAACACAAATACAAACTAGGACGCACGACTTTCCCCCTCATAAAGTCTCGACATGATCTCAAAAATAAAAGCCGTACTCCAGCCAAACAACATAAAACCGTTCGCAGCCTGAAATGAACTGATAAGCCGCCACTTCTCGCCAAGAACCACATCACCATATCCCACCGTCGTAAAAGTAGACGTAGAAAAATACAAAGCATCCTCAAGTTCCGGCAACGCCCCCACCTTCAGATAAAAAACCGCCCACATCCAGATTTGCACCACATGCGCAAGAAAAGTACCCAAAACAGCAAAAACCAGCACCGGAATCTTCCAGTACCTCTTAAAAGCCAGACGAATATGATTTTTCCATTTTTCGATAACAGTAATAAGCCGATCAAGAGCCACCGCGTGAATCACCACAGTCGCGCAGATCATAATCGTACCAATGACAAGCTCACTTAAAAACATAACGACGTTTTTTGCAGATCCCCTCTAGACAGGGATACCGGAAACCGGATAAAAAATGAAGCGATTAAAGCGAACCGCAAAAATTTATGCCTATATTTCCGACGGAGGAGTGGCAGAGCGGTTGAATGCAACGGTCTTGAAAACCGTCGTGGGTTTACGCCCACCGTGGGTTCGAATCCCACCTCCTCCGCCAGTTCAAAGCCATAAAAATGAAAAATATTATAGACTGGGCAAAAACACACTGGACCGAAAAACTCGCCATTCAGGTCGACACGTTGCCCCCCGAAGGCATCGATAATATGCCGACAAAACTCTGGCCGTTCATGTGGTTCTTCATCCGTCAGATCAAAGGCCTGATCGCAGCAATGACCTTGTTCGAATGCATCGTCGCCATCCAGATCTCGCTCGCCTTCTGGTACGTCGGAGAACTCGTAAAGCAGGAAAACTATTCCGGTGCCATGATCATGGCCGGCATAGCGCTCCTGCTCGCACGTTTCGTCAGCGTCGCCATCACAGAAGGCCTCTACCACCTGATCTACACACCATATTTCGGCAACCTGATCCGCCGCCAGCTCTACTGGTACACCGCCCGCCAGTCTCTGTCCTTTTTCCAGGATGACTTCGCCGGAAGAATCGCCAACAAACTCCTGCAATCCGCCCCCAGCCTGCGTGACGCCGTAAAATCGACCATCGGCGCCGTCTGGTTCGCCGCCATCTTCACCATCAGCAACCTTTGGCTCATGGCACATGTACACGTCCTTCTGGCCGTTCCTCTGCTGTGCTGGCTCGTCCTCTACGGGATCGCTCTCAGGATCTTCGTCCCGCGTATCAAGAAATACGCCTCAATCCACAGCCATGTCATGAGCAACCTGACCGGCCAGATCGTCGACAGCTTCACAAACTTCTTGCCGACCAAATACTTCGCCCGCACCCACGACGAGGATACCCGCGCCAAAGCCCTTCTGGAGGAACATAGCCGCACATTCAAAGATGTCACCCGAAACATCTGGACCCTCAACGTCATCATCGAAACCCTCAACGTCAGTCTGCTCTTCAGCGTCTGCGCCGCAGGCCTATGGCTCGCCGGCACCGAAGGCAATCCCGGACTGGCCGCCCTCGCCATGGCCCTCCCCATGGCGCTTCAGGCCACGTTCCAGTCCAACTGGATCATGTTCGAAATTTCCGGCATATTCGAAAATATCGGACGCGTACAAGAAGGCATCGAAGCCCTGACCAAGCCCCTCACCGTCACCGACAAACCCGGCGCGAAGCCTCTGGTCATCCCCAAAGGCAAAGCCGACATCACCTTCAAAAACGTATCCTTCAACTACGGCCAAGCCGGAAAGCCTGTCCTCGAGAACTTCAACCTCACCATCCCCGCAGGCCAGAAAGTCGGACTTGTCGGGCGCAGCGGCGCAGGAAAATCTACCATCACCAGCCTGCTCGTCCGCGCCCACGACATCGCCGCCGGAGAAATCGCCATCAGCGCCCAGAACATCGCAGACATTCAGCAGGAAAGCCTGCGCAAACACATCACCGTTGTCACACAGGACAGTTACCTGTTCCACCGCTCGGTGCTGGAGAACATCCGCTACGGCCAGCCCGGCGCAAAAATGGAGGACGTCATCGAAGCCGCTACCCGCGCCAGCGCCCACGACTTCATCCAGAACCTCGCCGACAACAAGGAGCGCACAGCCTACGAAGCCCATGTCGGCGAGCGCGGCGTCAAACTCTCCGGCGGCCAGAAACAACGCATCAGCATCGCCCGCGCCATCCTCAAAGACGCCCCGATCCTGATTTTGGACGAAGCCACCTCCGCCCTCGACAGCGAAAGCGAACAAGCCATCCAGAAAGCGCTGGAAAGCATCATGGGCGGCAAAACCGTCATCGCCATCGCCCACCGACTGTCCACCCTGCGCCAGATGGACCGCATCATTGTCATGGACAACGGCAAAATCATCGAAGACGGCACCCATGAGCAGCTCATCACCACACCAAACGGCCACTACGCCAAACTATGGACCATGCAATCCGGCGGATTTATAACGGAAAAATAGATCGCACGAAAAAAGTAGCATCGCTTTTGTAGAATAAATACAAGCAGAAGTGTCCAGAACGTCGATCCAAACTAGAAAGAAACACAAGCCATTGAAATAAATGGCGATCCCGACAGGACTCAACCTGTAACCCACTGCTTAGAAGGCAGCGGGCAAGGAAATACACCCCTCCTCACCGTTTCCCAAAAATACTTAATTATCATGTAGTTAAAAGACACTTGCGGACAAGGGCACTCATGAATTATCATCACCGTGGTACCCCGGTGGTACCTTTTTGGACGAAAAAGCGAAAAAGGTACCACACTTTACGGAAAGAGAATAAGTCATGCCGATCAAGAAAATCACGATCAACAGCGTTAAAAATATGCTCTCCGGTGAAACGCTCTGGGATACCGAGGTTAAAGGCTTTGGATGCAGGAGGAGTCGAGATGTTCGCTCTTTCATTCTGAAATACCGGATCGGCACCGGGCGCGGCGCGCGGCAATATAAATTCACCATCGGCAAACTCGGATCACCGTGGACACCTGACAGCGCAAGAGAAGAGGCAAAGCGTCTTCTGGGACAAATTGCACAAGGAAAGAATCCCGCCGCTGGCCGCAAGCGGGAAAAGACGGCCTCGGATATTGGCCACGCATTTTCGCAGTTTCTGGAAGAAAGCAACGGTAAGCGCACAGATCGCACCAGAAACGAATATCACCGCATGTTTGAAAAATACCTGAAAAAGGATATTGGCGGATACCGGATCGGGGATGTGAACAAACAGGACATTCAAAGGATACTGACCCGGCTTTCCGCTTCCCCTATACAAGCCAACAGGCTTTTACAAATGCTCCGCGCCTTCTTTAACTGGTGCGAGCAGGAAAAGCACCGTGATATACACACGAACCCTTGCAGCGGGATCAACAAACATAAAGAAAAAACCCGCGAACGCTACCTTTCGGAAGAAGAACTCCAGCGCCTTGGCGCGGCCCTGCTGGCCTATGAGGAAGAGCAAAAATATATCAAACCCATGAAGCACCAGAAAAAGCCGGACGTGCCGGAACTCAATACCGTGACGCCTTATGTTACGGCGGCGATACGGCTCTTGATCCTGACAGGCGCGCGCAAAAATGAAATCCTCACCCTGAAATGGGAGTTTGTTGATTTTGAGCGCAGGCAACTCCGCTTGCCGGAATCCAAGACGGGCGAAAAGGTTATTCATTTAAGCGCCCCGGCCCTGCAACTTCTCTCCGAAATCCCGCGCATAGTAGGAAACCCCTATGTGATCTGCGGCAAGAATGACGGGGAGCATCTGGTCAATATCAAAGACCCTTGGGGCAAAATCCGCAAAACCGCCGGGCTGGAAGATGTGCGCCTGCACGATTTGCGGCATAACTTCGCCAGCATCGGGCTGGCTTCGGGGCTTCACCTGAAAGTGATCGGCACCCTTCTGGGGCACAGCCAGATTAAAACCACCGAGCGCTACGCCCATCTTGCCAACGATCCCCTGCAAACGGCCAATGAGATGATCGGCAAGCGGATTGCGGACACCATGATGCAAAGGCCGGGCGCGAATAATGTTGTTTCCCTGCCCAAATCATAAGCTTGACAAACATACCCATATTGGGTACACTTGAGGAAAGATGAGGCCATATGCTCACTGTTATCGAACACGCTCTATTTGAAAGAGAAGCGAAGAAAATCCTGACAGCGGAGCAATATGCGGACCTGATCGACTATATAAGCGTCAACTATGACAAGGGCGCGGTTATGGCCGGAACGGGCGGCGTTCGCAAAATCCGCTATGCGCACCAGACCGGAAAAGGCAAAAGCGGCGCAAGCCGGATTATTTATCTGGTGGTCGACGAAAAGGGCTGTGTTCACCTTCTCGATATATTCGAGAAGAACATGAAGGAAAATTTGAGCGATGCGGAAAAGAACGCCATCAAGAAATATGTCGAACTTTTAAAGAAATAGGAGAAGAGAAAATGTCCGAACTTGGCGAAAGATTAATCGCTTCCCTGAAAGAAGCATCCCAAAACCCCGATGGGGTCAAAAAGCATGAGATTTCCGAAGTGCGGCGTATCCGTAGCAAGCTGAATATGAGCGTGCGCGAATTTGCGGAAACCTTTCACCTGCCCAAGCGCACGGTGGAGAAATGGGACATGCAGGATACGGGCCTGACGGGCGCGGCCTCCACCCTCATGAAGATTATAGACCGGAATCCGAAAGCGGTTTTGCAGGCTTTGCAGGAATAAAGGAGCAAAATATGAGCACGGCAGAGAATGAAATACTCCAAGGTGCGCAGGACGCCCTTGATTATCTGCGCGGCGATAAAACCAAAGGCCGGGCGCGCGGCACGGAAAAATATGCGCTAAATCCGGAAAACTGGAGGCTCGATCAAATCACGGACGCCGACACCGCCGCCTGCATATTGCTGGGGCTTGAACCTAGCCCTTTTCTAAAATTTAAAAAAGACCGTTGGCATGGAAAACGACAAGACGAAGGCTTTGTAAAGGAATATTCAGACTTCGTTTGGGATTACTACTGGAAAAGAACGGGCGCAGACGATCTTTGCAACATCCACAATAAAATGAAGGCAGGCTTGTGGCACGATAACTTTAAAGATTTTGCCCAGTGCGTGTATGAATCTGGATACCTTTTTCGTGATGAAGTAATGGCCTTTCTAAATGCAAACGACTGCAAGCTTCATTACCCAGCCGATAATAAAAGGCTAAAGCGATACCAAGCTTGGGCCGCAATAGAAACATGGAGTCTGGATGAAGCGGTAAATCTGTATAAGGGACGTGACCCTGATAGCAAAGAATACCTTTTCACAGACCTGCGACAGCCGCCCCGGTTTCTTGGATTCGCCGAAAAAGGAAGAACGATTGTCCATCAGCCTAATATGCATGGACAGTACGGCATCCTTGAAGAACGTCTGGAAGTTTTAATTGATGCCCCCGACAGTCAACTGACGCCGACAAAAAAAGGACGCTTCCAGCCAAAGCAGATTACAGATGCCTTGCAAAAAATAACCGTTTACAAGCCAGTTCCCATCCTTTTGCAAGTTTTGGAGCAAGAACCAGAAGAACAGGAAACTGCCAATCAAAATATACCCAAAACAAACAAAAGGGGACGTATAACCCCGTTTCATTCAGATATAGGCGAGGCCATAGAAAAATTAAAAAAAGAAAATGGTCAACTGCCATCTTCGACTGACGTTTTAAAAGAAATGAAAATCAATGGTCATGAATACCCGTTTTTTGTAAAAGAAGACAAAAACAGCAAAGGAGAAGCGGTTATTTGGCACAAACAAGCTTCTGGGCAGGAAAGCACAATAACGAAAAAAAGATTCGGTGACATCGTTTCAGAGTTTCGTACTGGGAAAAAACAACTTTCTTTTTTCCTTGGGTAATTCCCGGATAATTCTTTTTTTCTTGGGTATTGCCCCCTAACCCGCTCCATAGCTGGCTTTTAATCATACCGCACAAGTACCATCGGCTTGCAATAAACATGCAAGACGAAAGGAGTACGCGCATGACCCAAAAATATCTTTCTGAAAATGACACGTCCGAATACACAGGATTATCCGCAAAAACCTTGCAACGCTACCGGGCACACGGCACCGGTCCGCGTTTTATCAAAACGCTGGGCAGGGTTTTGTATGACAAGGCCGATCTGGACGCATGGCTCGAAGGCCTGAAGCGGCTGAGCACCTCGGAACCGGAGGTGTGACATGCTGGAGCAAAAGAAAACCCCAGAGGCTGGCGGGCCAAAGGGGTCTGAAAATTACATGCGTGGTGAGTGTAGCAATGCGAAACGCAAACGACAAGACAATCTTATTTCGTTCTGGCTGCACCAGTGCAATGCAAGAACACAAGCTTACGATCTTCTCGAAAACTATCAATATTGCCACAACTGGATTGCACATGGCGATCTGGGCGGCATCTATGCGCGCATAACAGGGCGATATTTTGAACTCGATGAAGACGGCGATTTCTTTGTTGCACAGGCGGTTTGGTATGATCCCCCTTCGCTGCATAATCCCGTGGAAGAACCTTTGCTTATTGACGTTATCGCATGGCATCCCCAAAAGCCGAAGCAATGGTATTTTTACCGTGGTGAGCCGGGCCTGATTCTGGGTGAGAGAGCGTTGTTTGATGCCAGGATTTTTCAAGAATCCTTAACGCTGCACAGTACACCGTTTAATTGGCTGCGCGCAGGCTGCAAGGGCTGCGTTCTTTTGGATCAGCACGGCCTTAATCACCTGTATGGTTTGAAAGACGTTGTTTGCGAAGATATTGCGCACGGCACACGTATTGAGGAGGGTTTGAGCCTTTATTATCTCAAGAACATGCCGCGCCTGAGTGTTCCTGCACATGGAGGGCGAGTATGAGTGACACGATCCCTCTTTCACAAGCCCGCGCACAACAGCCCTGCAATATCGCCTATCGCCGTTTATCCGATATAAAGGCCGAGCCGATCAAATGGCTCTGGGATAAACGTATCGCCAGAGGAAAAATCACGATCCTTGCAGGTGATCCCGGCCTTGGCAAATCCCAGCTTACCGCTTTCATGGCGGCGATGGTAACAAACGGCAAACGCTGGCCAATAGAAAACGCCCCATGCCCGCAAGGCAATGTCGTGTTCCTGTCTGCGGAGGATGATGCCGCCGATACCATCCGGCCAAGGCTGGAAGCCGTGGGTGCAAACCTGCCAAAGGTTTTTATTCTGGATGCGGTAAAACACAGGGACGATGACGGAAAAGAAAGCGAGCGCGGATTTGATTTGAAGCAGGACATTCAAAATCTGGATACCATGCTCAAAGAAATCGGTGGGGCCGTCCTTGTCGTGATCGACCCGATCAGCGCCTATCTGGGCGGCACGGACAGCCACAAGAACGCCGATATTCGCGCCCTTCTTTCGCCTCTGTCCGATCTGGCGGCAAAGCATGGAGCGGCCATTTTGGGCGTGACGCACCTCAATAAAGGGCAATCCAAACAGGCTTTGCAGCGCGTAACCGGATCACTGGCTTTTGTCGCCGCCGCGCGCGCCGCCTATATCGTGGCCAAGGATCAAGGCGAACCGGAGCGCCGCCTTTTATTGCCGATCAAAAACAATATCGGCGATGACAAGACGGGCTTTGCCTTTTCGATTGAAGGCGTGGCTTTGTCCGGTGAGATCAGCACAAGCCGGGTTGTGTTTGAGCCTGACCTGATAACCGAGCGCGCCGATGAAATTCTAGCCTGTGAAGGCGATACAGAAGAGCGGAATGCGCTGGAAGAGGCAAAGGAATTTCTCCGGGAACTTTGCGTTATAGGAAGAACGGCAAAAAACGTAAAAGCGCAGGCTGAGGAAGCAGGAATATCACCTGCAACACTGAGAAGGGCTAAAGACAGCTTGGGCATTAAACCTAAAAAAGACGGACAAAGCGGCCCTTGGGTATGGCGGCTTCCTGATTTGGAAGATGCTCAAAAATCCGAAGATGCCCATGAAAAAAACGTGAACACCTTCGACAAATTTGAGCACCTTCCAACGCAAAATAAGGTTTATGGCGATACGGAGGTGTTCTAATGGAAACGCTCACTCTCTTATCCGAAATCAAAAATCACGGGCTGGATGTTCAAGCAATAGACGGTAATCTGCATGTCCGGCCCCGTGAGAGAATAACTGTGTCCATACGCGCCACCATCCGGCAACACAAGGCGGCGCTGGTGGATTTTTTGGAAACTTACGAAGAACGCGCCGCGATCATGGAATTTGACGGTGGGCTATCCCGGCAGGATGCCGAGGCGGCGGCGTTTGAAGATTGTATGCGGTAAAATCACGCTAGCCTCCGCA
This sequence comes from Alphaproteobacteria bacterium, assembly GCA_020445145.1. Lineage (GTDB taxonomy): Bacteria > Pseudomonadota > Alphaproteobacteria > Micavibrionales > Micavibrionaceae > JAGRHC01. The sequence goes on along the minus strand of JAGRHC010000013.1, from coordinate 14,555 downwards.
GGGGTATTTTCATTGATTTTACAGGATTTTTTACCTGACTATGTTTTTGTACGGCGGTTCTTTCAATTCGCATATTTTTTCCTGCCCGCATGAATGTTGCTCCATAATCGTTCAATCCCGTATTGCTTTTTCATCCCCATCGCGCAGAGCTTTCATGCGCCTGCGAAAAACATAAATAATAGCGGCTGCCATGAATAACATTATCGGATCAAAGATTTTTCCAAGCAGCGCCCCGGACAAAGACGCCAAAGGATGATTTGAACGCCGGAGAATATCCTCCCGTGCAATTTCCTTTCTCTTCGCTTCTATGAGAATGTCCAGAGAATTGCGGCGTACCGGGCGATTAAAGGTCAAACCAAGCCCTTCGGCCTCCTTGTTTGCTTCGTCCATAGAAACATACGGGCTTTGGTTTCCTGTGAAATTTCTAATCGTATTTGCAAGTCCGTATTCAGATGCTCCCATATGTCCACGCAAAAGCCATTGCGTTAAACCATACGTGTCATATGACAGGCCCGCGGACGCGGCAAAAGAATCCGATGCGGATGAACGATAGTCCTCCCACGGCAAACCCATCGGTTTCGGTATAAAATTCGGCAATGCGTTGTTTTTAAACTCACGCGCCAAAGCACTGGCCCCCAAGGTCAAATTCAAAACAAAGAAAGGCAAAATATACACAATCAATTTAATTTTCATCGCTGCGCTACCAAAAAACTAATTAAACTGGCTTAAGAAAACGATCTTTTGGGTACTTTCATCTGTCACTATTTTTCACTTGGTATTTGTTTCTTTACAAAAGTTTGTACATTGAAATCTCCCACATTGTCTTTGATTGCTTTTAATAGCCGATCTTGCATAGCGTCAAGAAGAACCAAAAAAGCATAATCAACATCCCCCTGAACCAAATCACATTTTAAATAGCTGCATAGTTTACTTTTGAAATCGGGATTTTTCTCAAGCAACACCTTAAAATTGTTCACAATTCTTCCATCTGTGAACAATTTATCATCATCTTTGGCTCTCTCTTCCATCTCATGTAATATTTCCATAAGCGAGGCGTAATATTCTACCTACACGAGTTGATCGGACATACCCTTGTACAAATCCACATAAAAAGCCTTTCTGTCTTTGAGCCTTTCAACCCTTCTGAGATAAAAAGCCCTAATGCCCTCTTCGGAATATTCTGCTTTTGTCATTCTATCGACGTTATGAGAACCCATTTCATCTGAAAGCCATTTTTCTTCCGATGGTGATAAGCGTGGAAGATTTTCCAGAAATATATTGACTAAAGATTCAATATTTCCTTGAACATTTTCGGGGCAATCAGCGAACCAACCAGTGACCATAATTCTGGGGAAATAATCTTCATCATCACAGCCTATTGTGGATGCTGTAGCGTGAAGTGGCGTCAAAAAAGTTAGAAAATGTATGATAAAAAATCTCATATCCATCTCCCATAAAAAAATCACCAGAGTTGTCCTGCTCTGGTGACCGGAGATTTTCAAGCCGCTATGAAACGACCGCGACGATCTTTAGACCGGGGTCTTGGACATACATCGCCGCTCCCCGGTCAAAAACCGAGAAGCGACGTGATGACGGACACGCCACCGTTCATAGCGGGGTTGAAAAAGCCCCAGCCCATCCCAAAAGAAGGACAGACATGCCTTGTTTCTAAAGAGAAACAGAAGAAAGGGCAATGGAGAATAAAGGGAAAAAAGAATCCGCCGTTTTTGAAACGGGAGTACCCCGGTGGTACCTTTCGAGAAAACCAAGAAGAATCAAGTTTTCCTAACCCATTGAAAAAACTGGCGATCCCGGCAGGACTCGAACCTGCAACCTACTGCTTAGAAGGCAGTTGCTCTATCCGATTGAGCTACGGGACCGCAAAACCGGAAACAGAATGTTACCAGTTATCAGAAAAACGTAAACAATCCAATAAATTCCGACTAACGCTTCTCCGAAGCCTCAGGAGGAACATACTTGAAATTATCCGTATAATTGCGAGGCTTGATCCGACGTTCACGATCCGGCAGAACCGTATAGTCCCACCCATTCGTACGCGCATACTCCTCCGCCTCTTCACGGCTGGAAAATTTCAGGCGCACCTGATTGAGCGTATCTCCGGACTCCGTCCAGCCCATCAAAGGCTCCGGACGGCGAATACTATCCCGCTCAAACTCCAGAACCCAAAGCGCCGTCTTCGCGCGGCCGGATTGCATCACATTCTTCGAAGGTTTGTAAATTCTAACATTCATCTTGATATCACTTGCCAAATTGCACCCAAAAGCACCGTAAACATATCAGGCGCCCTCACCAGCGATAAATATACCGCCCCGACAGTGAAAGCAACACCCCAAAAGCCACATAAGGCAACATATGATAAACAAAATCATGCCCGATATCATCAGAGGTGCAAACAATCCTGAGCGCAATATACCCAAGCCCCCCCACAGCAAAAGCATTCATCATCGGTAACATATGAATATGCGTCGTTCGCCCGCGTATAGATAAGTAAAAAATCGCAGACGCCGGAACCACGCCAAACAAAACCGCACCGGTTGTACAATGGCTCCAAAGATGATCCGGCATGACCATCCCGTCATCCAAAACAATATGAAGCCCCGCTCGCACCATAAACACACTGAACAGCACCAAAGGCGGCACAATCATCCATTCCTGCCCGCGCATATCCGGTACACAAAGCCAAAACCCCGCAAACGCTCCGCTCAAAGACATCGCCGCCGCCATCGCCAGTTCAAACAGGAAAAACGGATTTTGAAGTTTCACCGTCAGGTCAGGACGAAAACCAACGAAATAAACAACCAAAGCAATATAACAAAGCGCAACGAAAGCCCACCGCAACAAACGCCACAAAGGATGCGGCAAAACACGAACAGGCGCCAGCTTCGTCGCAAGCGCCTCAATCAACTGATCCGTATTTTGCTTCTGTGAACCCCGGTTCATTTGAGCAATCCCTTTAACTTGCCTAGCGTCCTGTGCGCCGAAACCTTCACCGCAGGAATACTCATCCCTGTAGCTTTCGCAACTTCTTTAGCGCTATAGCCTTCAATCTTCAACATAACAAACACTTTACGCTGTTTTTCAGGAAGCGTATCAAGCGCAGCCTCTATATCCTTCCATTCGCCGGAAAAACGGGAATCGGTTACATGCTTCTCGATAAATTCCGGGCTATCCAAAGACGTCTGCTTATGAGCACGATCCTTATAATACCGCCGTAAAAAATCCGTCCGCCGAAAACTGATAATAGCCCCCAGCCAAGGCTTAAAGGGCCTGTCAGAACTATAAGTCCCCAATGATTTATAAACGGAAACAAGGACATCCTGCGTCACATCCTCTACCCACTCCGCATTCGCAAGCCCCCGCCCGGCCACCCCGCGTACATAAGGCGTAATCGAACGCAACAGCTCTGTAAACGCGCGAGCATCCCCGCTCTGCGCCCGCACAGCCAAATCTTTCCAGATATCCTCATCCCCTGAAAAATCCATACCGCTTTTGTACCCTTACCGTGGGAAACAGGCAAGCGAACAAATAAAACGCAACTTTTTTTGAAGGAAATGAAGAGAAGTATCAAGGAGTGCTTGCCATTCACCAAACATTGATATAAAAACACCGCACGGTCCGGAGCGTAGCGCAGCCTGGTAGCGCATCTGTTTTGGGAACAGAGGGCCGGGGGTTCGAATCCCTCCGCTCCGACCAGCCTTTCTGATTTTCCTTATCGTTCAACGCGTTAAGCGTGCATAGGTCGCGGTGTAACCGAGAGGTGCGACCATCTTCCTCTAAGGCGTATTACCAAAAAACGGATTAAGAATAATATCGCCCGGCTGTATGCCATACTGATCCGCCTGCCCGCCTTTAACTTCCAGCACCGCCCGAACCGGACCATTCGACGAAATTAAAGTCTCATCCAGCGGCGTTGCCATCGGGTAAATACTGTGAATACGGCCGTCAGCCTCAATAAATATAATATCCAGCGGTATAAGCGTATTCTTCATCCAGAAATTCCGCTCGGCGTCACCCGTAAACAAAAACAGCATCCCGCTTTGATCCGCAAGATGCTCACGGTCCATAAGCCCCTTCCCTTGCTCCTCAGGCGTCAAAGCTAACTCAACAAAATACGCGAGCGTCCTGCCATCCTGTAGCTTGATCCCAACCCTCTCCTGCCCCTCAGGCGGTGCGACAGGAGGCGGCTTTGTAAGCGGAACATTCGGATTGCTAACAACGAGAAAAATCAATGCAGCAAAACCACAGAGCATCAAAAGAGGCAAAAAATAATCTTTAAGAAACTTCATAAAAATCCCTGTGCGGTAAACACCAAACCGCGAACTATTCGCCTGTATCCTGAATTGACTCCAAAGCCTCAACCAGGGAATCGTAAGTAATTATACCAATCAGCTTATGAGTGGCATCAACAACGGCCAGCGGACCACCATGACTGGTCATCAAACTAACCCCTTCCCAAATCGGTGCATCCGGCCCCACACTATGAACCTTACGATCCATCAGCTCTTCAACAGCCAAAGGCTTAACCTTCCGCAGCCGCTTTGCAACGCCAGGTGCCGCTCCGACTTTAATATCCATCTGCACGCCGTCATTCATCACAACAGAGACCGGGATCAGGTTCTTCAGCAAAATCTTCATGGAAAAAACGCCCTGAAGCACTCCCTTATCATCAACGACAGGAACGGCGCCAATCTTGTTTTTCTTCATGATTTTCAAAACGCTCTCAACGCTGTCCCGCGGTGAAACGGTAATCAATTTGTCTACAACGGCAACATGACAAGGCATAGATCTCTCCCCACAAAACAAGGGGGCATTCTACTCTGAACCCGCAGGCTTATCAAGCTGCCCAATGAACGTAAGAACACTGTCCGCTGCGCCATACTGATAAAGATCCGTATGGTGACCTTTAGGGAACCCGACAAAAGTCTTCGGCTCTTTTGCCAGCGCATAAAGCGCCTCAGCTTGAGCCAATGGAATAATCTCGTCCTCACCACCATGCATAACAAGAAGCGGCATATTGATATTAGCAATCTTCTCCGAATTCATAAAACGATCCTTCAACATCAGATTAACCGGCACATAAGGATAAGAATGCTTTGCCATATCAAGCATACTTAAATATGGCACCTCCAGAACAAGCCCGGAAACAGAAAACTCGGTCGCAAGTTGTACCGCAACCCCGCTCCCCAGAGACTCTCCATAGAGAACTATCTTCGACGCAGGAATATTTTTACCATCCATCAACCAATGCATCCACGCCCGGCCATCAAGATACAAACCTTGCTCGGTAATATGCCCCGCATTCCCACCAAACCCGCGATACTCGGCAAGCAAAACCCCATACCCCGCCTTCGTATAAGTCTGGATTTTCTGATACCGATCAGAAGCCTTCCCGCCATTCCCATGGAAATACAAAAGGACAGGCTTATCCTTCGATGTCGGAGGCATATACCAGCTCGTCAGCAAAACCCCGTCAGAGGTACTAACCGTTACGGTTTGCAGACCATAAGGAACTTCTGCAGCCTTCTTATCAGGAAAATACATCAAAGTGCGCTGGGCATAATAAAGATACCCGACCACCAGCAAATAAACACCCAATACAAAAAAGACGATGTCTTTTAAAATCATCATCATGATTTCAACCCTGTTTCATACATCCGCGCATACACCCCGGCCCGATTTTCCATCAAGCTATCATGTGTTCCGCTTTCTACTATGCGGCCTCCCTCTAAAACCAATATCTGGTCAGCCGCCCTTACAGTTGTAAGACGGTGTGCGATAACAATCGTCGTCCGTCCCTTTTCTAATTTCCTTAATGCCTGTTGTATAATTTTTTCGGACTCATTATCAAGTGCAGAAGTGGCTTCATCGAGCAAAAGAATTGGTGCATTGCGCAAAATTGCACGAGCGATCGCAATCCTCTGCCGCTGCCCCCCGGATAACTTCACGCCATTTTCCCCGACAATCGTCTCATACCCTTCCGGAAAAGCTTCGATAAAATCATGCGCCGCCGCCGCCTTCGCCGCATCAATCACAGCATCCCTCCCGGCATTCAAATCGCCATACCGGATATTTTCAAAAACACTATCGTTAAAAACCGTAATATCCTGTGACACCAGCGCAATATGACTGCGCAAACTGGATAACGTCATATCCCGCACATCGACACCGCCAACCAGAACCGCCCCGCCCTCAGCATCATAAAAACGCGGAATCATATTCAAAAGCGTACTCTTCCCGCCCCCCGAAGGCCCGACAAGCGCCGTCACTTTCCCAGAAGCTGCCGTAAAACCAATCCCGTTCAAAGCAGCCTTGTCCTGCCCCTCATATTGGAAGGCAACATCCCTGAACACCACATCAGGATTCCGCGCCTCAAGCTCCACCGCATCCTCCTTGGACGAAATCTCAGGCATAATATCCATCATCGAAAACACGCGGTCCGCCGCCCCAAGCCCCATCTGCAAACTGTTATTGAGCTTGGCCAGCTTTTTCATCGGCTCATACGCCATAATAAACGCCGCCAGAAATGACCCAAGCCCCCCGGCCGTCGTCTGCCCGGATAAAACCTGATACCCGCCATAAACAATAATCCCGCCCAGGATCATTCCGACCAGAACCTCGTTCACCGGCGTCGAAAGTGTACTAAGCCGAACAGCCTTGATATTCAAGTCACGAACCTGTGCGATCCCGCTTCGCACCTTCGCATCCATCGCATCCTCAAGATTATAGGCCTTAACATTCCTGACACTCTGGAATGTTTGCGACAACAAATCCGACAACCCGCCAAGCTCATGCTGAATAGAGCCCGAAACCTTCCGCAGCTTCCGCCCGAGATAGACAACAAAAAAGGACAAAAACGGAAAAACAACAAACGCCGCCAACGTCAAAACCCAGTCCTGCCAGAACATAACGCCAATAAGAAAAACCAGCGTCACCGCGCTCTTCCCCAAGCTGGTCAATGTATCAGACACAGCCCCGCGCATAACATTCACATCATTCACCACCCGCGAAATCAACTGACCGCTCGGGTTCGCATGAAAGAAGGAGAGATCAAGCCGCATAAAATGCGTAAAAAGATCAGACTGAATATCCGAAACAATAAAATGCCCGACCCTGTTCATCAGGACCGTATGCGCATAAGTCGCAACGCCGCGAAATACAAAACATGCAAAAACGGCCATCGCCACAGGAACAATCATGTCCTCCTTATTCCCGGAAAGCACGTCATCCAGAACAGGCTGCATAAGCTTGGCCACACCCGCTGTCATCGCCCCGTCCAGCATCATAAAAAACATCGCGACAACAAGCGACCCGGCATAAGGGCGGATATAAGCACGAGCAAGCCTTTTTACCAGTGGAAAAGAGCTCTTTCTGGCTTGTTTTGATTGTGGCGCTGCAGCAGGCTTCATAGTACCTCAACCTACATGGACTGTGGTACAATGAAAAGAGAGAAATCGGTTGTAACACGGGAAAAAGAAAGGAAAAAAGAACGGTGAAACTGAGTATGGAAAACGGCCAACCGGAACTTGGCTTGGCCCTCGGCGGAGGAATGGCTCGCGGATTTGCACACATCGGAGTCCTCCGCGCCCTGAACCGCCATGGAATTTATCCCACATTAATTGCCGGCACATCAATCGGCGCTGTTGTCGGTGGCTGCTATCTGGCAGACAAGCTCGATAAAATCGAAGAATGGGCCCGTGGCCTCAACCGCTTCAAAGTTTTCAGCTATCTCGATTTCCGTGTCCGCAGTGCCGGTCTCGTCGGCGGAAAACGCGTCAGAGATACACTCGCCCCGCATTTCGAAAACATGACCTTCGAAGACCTGCCGCATAAAATGGTCTGCATCGCAACCGACCTCGCGTCAGGCCACGAAGTCTGGCTGCGTAAGGGAAACCTGATGGACGCTATGTTTGCCTCCTTTGCCCTTCCCGGCGTATTTCCGCCCGTTGAGCGTGAAAACAGGTTCCTCGTTGACGGGGCCTTGGTAAACCCCTGCCCGATTTCCCCCTGCCAGGCCCTCGGCGCACGGATGACCATCGCCGTTGATCTGAACTCCGACCTTATCGGTAAAGCCGCAAAACCCGGAACATCCTACCAGACCATAACCGGCTTCGATGTTTTCAACACACAGGACGTCCCGAAGGAGGACCAGAAACAATTCCAGAGCTCATCCCTCTCCCGGCGCCTCTTCCGCCGCGAAGACAATAACCCGAGCCTCTTTGGCGTAATGGTATCAGCTCTCGGCATTCTACAAGATCGCTTGACCCGCTCCCGCCTAGCCGGAGAACCGCCGGACATCCATATCAAACCGGCCATCGGCCATATCGGCCTTCTGGAATTCGAGCGCGCCGACGAACTCATCGCCGCCGGAGAGGAAGCCACAGTCAAACTGATCCCGGAAATCAAGGCAGCCATGCACGTCCTCCTGACGGATCAGAAGGACTTCACGTTCTAGGAAAAAGGAAACGAGGCTTTACCCCTGAGCACGCTTGCCGGCGCGTTTCTTGTGCTTGCGATCAGGCAAGGCCTTACCCCAGACAAGACTTTCGACAAGATATTTGGGCCGAATATTATTATACTGGCGTACAAGAATATCGAGCGTCTTATCAACCTCCGCAGGGTTCGTCGCCGTCTTGAACTTATGACTATGCAGCCCCTGCTTCACAAGGCACGTATCAATATTCACCAAAGATCCGCCCAGAATGTCATGTGCCATCGTATCCCCGATCACCACAGTCTCTCCGGGATAAATATCATGCTGCTGTAAAATGCGAATACAATGCTGGAAAATCGGCTGATGCGGCTTGCCAATATAATGAACAACCCCGCCAAAATCCTTATAACGCGCGGCCAGCGTCCCCGGCCCCATAATGTTCTGGCTCCCCATAACCCCGAGGCTATCCGGGTTCGCACAAATCGCTTTCAAACGATATCGCGCAGAATCACGAAGGATCGGCTCATAATCCTCCAGCGTCTTATCAGGAGCGTCAACACCGCTAATAATCAGAAAATCAGCTTCTTTCGGTGACTCGACAATCTCGATATTACCAAGACCATCAACAATAGAACGATCCCCGCCACGGCTGATAATCACGCATTTCTTACCGATATTCTTAAAAAAACCGTCATCCTGATTATGCAGCCCCTGCCACGTAACCTCGCCGGACGTAATAATCTGCTGATACAGGTTGGAAGAAATACCAAGCTCCTCCATCCGGACACGGTTTTGCTCCGCACGCTTCCCGGAGTTGGAAAGAATAATGACATACTTCCCGCGCCCCTGAAGCTCCTTCAGGCAATCTACAACACCGTCATAAGCCGTGTTCCCGTCATGAAGGACACCCCACTGATCGATGATAAAACCGGAATAACTATCTGAAATATCCGAAATCCCTTGGCAGAACTTCGTATTCATAATACTGCTGGGTCCTTGCACGTGCCACCCTCTACACTTTTTTGGTTTCTACAATATGCCCGACGCCTCGATTATGGGCATATATTCGAGTGTAATCAACACCCCTTTTACAAAAGGTAAAGAGAAAGCAGTTATTTTTGCAATCGCTGAATGTATTCCTGAACATCTCGCTTGATTTCAGGCGCAAAAATATACAGCCCGATCACATTGGGAATAGCCAGAGCAAAGAACATCGCATCGGTAAAATCAACGACATGCGAAATATCCGAAGACGCCCCGACAACCACACAAAGACAGAAGAATATCTTAAACGCCATCTCAACCGAGCTTTTCTGACCGAAGAGATACGTCAGACATTTCATCCCGTAGTAAAACCAGGTAATCACAGTTGAAAACGCAAACAGGAACACAGCCACAGCCAGAACATACTTAAACCCCGGAATAGTACTCTCAAACGCCCGAGAAGTAAGTTCCACCCCTTCCATCCCTTCCGACTGATGATAAGCCCCGGTCACCACAATCACCAGCGCCGTCACCGTACAAATCACAATCGTGTCAATAAACGGCCCCAGCATCCCGACCATGCCCTGCGCCACCGGACTATTGGTCTTCACTGTCGCATGAACAATCGGCGCCGACCCAAGCCCGGCCTCATTCGAAAAGAACGCCCGCTGCGCACCGACAAGCAAAACCCCGATAAACCCGCCATACCCGGCAGCCGGCGTAAAAGCCTGCGTCACAATATCGTAAAGCGCGCCGGGAAGTTGCGGCGCATTCATCAAAATCACGATCAAACCAGCCGTAACATATATAACAGCCATAAGCGGCACCAACCGTGCTGCCACAGACGCAATAGACTTGATCCCGCCAAAAATAACCAGCCCGACAAGCACCGCCACACAAAGCCCGAAGCCCCAGCCATACTCATTCAGAAAACTGGCCTCTCCGCCGGTAACATCAACAAACTGCCTGTAAGACTGGTTAATCTGGAACATATTCCCACCGGAAACACTCGCCCCGATACAAAACAGCGCAAACATCGCCGCAAAAAAAACGCCGGCATAATGGAGATCCATACGATCAAAAGCCTGACGAAGATAATACATCGGCCCGCCCGATATCTCCTCCGGCCGCTCCGGATCAGGATGAACCCTGTACTTTACACCAAGCATCGTCTCCGCAAACTTGGAGGACATCCCCAAAAACCCCATCATAATCATCCAGAAAACAGCCCCCGGACCACCAAGCGAAACAGCAATCGCCACCCCGCCGATATTCCCGAGCCCGACCGTCCCGGACAAAACAGCCATCAAAGCCTGAAAACTGCTAATCTGCCCGTCTTCATGCGCCGTTTCCTTCTCTTTACGCAAGACAACAGAAACCGCATGTTTAAAATATCGAACATTAATAAAGCTGAGATAAAAGGTAAAAAACACCCCCGCGGCAACCAACCAGGCAAGAATAAGCTTGAGATCTGCGCCTTCCCCAAGATGCACGCTATAAAAAACAATCTCATTCGCGCGATGAGCAATAGGCTCGAAAAAATCATTAATCGTCGCATCAATGCTGCGTGCACTCATCTCACAATGTCCCTGTTATAAATATTCTTGCCCACAAGCCTACAGCGCAAGCCGCCCCAAGGGAAGCCTGCCCCAAAGAAAAATAAATTTATCCTGTGAGTGAACGCAACGCAGATAAAGCGGAAATCAGAACAAATTACCCTTGCTTACCCTGCGCAGAAGCACAATACGGCTTTGACACAGGATGCCCTGGGAACGGCGTCGCAGCCCATTTCCGAAGTTGCATTTTGTCCATTTTAACGACCTGCTCGATACGCGGTGCATATTGACGACAGAAAATATCCGGACGCATATGCGCCGCATCCGTAGAAATCTTGTTCGCAAAACTCGTCCGAAGCGTATTCAAAGAAGACTCAGGATTCTTATCCCCGTTACGCGCCATATAAGACATAAGGATTTTTTCATACGCCGCGAATAAATCAGCATACTTCGCCGTAAACTTACGGTGCTCGGCATAAAGATTATTACCTTTTGAATCCTTCATAAAAGAGCAATTAAGACCGATCACCATAAGCTCGCTATGAATCCGGATACCTTGCTCCGCCTCGGCTTCACGCGGAGAATAGCACCCCATTGCCGCGCCACTCGCCTTTTGAACCTGCGCCCCGGCAGCCTGAGCGGCCGACCACCCGAAACCGACAACCGCAAGACAAACAAAAACACCAACCAGTTTCTTCATTGCTTTCTTTTTCCTTATTATAATCTAAGCATTCACCCAATCAGGCTGCAACAGGCGTTAGTAACGGCTCACCGTTAAAATGCGCAAGCAAATTCTGCACAACCAACTGCCCCATCTTTGCGCGCGTTTCCACTGTAGCCGAACCGACATGAGGAGATAATACCACATTATCCATCTTTATCATCTCTTCCGGCACATGGGGCTCCTGCGCAAACACATCCAGCCCAGCCCCTGCGATTTCCCTGTTTCTCAGAGCAATCAGCAGGTCGTCCTCTTTTATGACCGAACCGCGCGCAATGTTGATCAGAAAACCTTTCGGGCCCAAGGCGGACAAAACCTTGTAATCCACAACATTTTTGGTCCCCTCGCCCCCGGCACAAGCCAGAACGAGAAAATCACAATCACGCGCCATATCTGTAATGTTGTCATAAAACACATACGGTGTATCATTTTTAGGAGCCCGGCTGCAATAAATTATTTTCATATTGAATGCCGCAGCCCGCCGCGCGATCGCCCGCCCGATTTTCCCCAAACCAAAAACACCGACGGTTTTGCCAGACAAAGACGTACTGAGAGGCATCCGCGCCCCGCTCTGCCACTTCCCGACACGAACAAACAAATCCCCTTCCACAGCCCGCCGCGCCACATTCAACATCAAAAACAAAGCGACATCCGCGGTATCGTCCGTCAGAACATCCGGCGTATTCGCAACAGAAACCCCGCGCCGCTTTGCCGCCGTAAGATCAATATTGTCATACCCGGCCCCGAACTGCGCAATAATCTCAAGATTTGGCAAAGCCTCGATCAACCGCGCACTCACACCTTTACTGTCATAAGTCGAAAGTATCCCTGTAATATTCTCCCGCTGATCCTGTATCACCTGCTCCGGATCACGCTGCTCCCACAACCGGATAACATTGAATTTCTCCTCCAAAGACGCCATCTCCGCAGGCAAAACACTCTGGATCGCCAGTATAGTCTGTTTCATAACCCTTGATTTCCTTGATCGTTTTATGGTTTATGACACTCACAAACACATATAATAAAATGTACGCATTATGACGCAAACACACAAGAAGCTCTTTATCAAAACATGGGGTTGTCAGATGAATGTCTACGACAGCAACCGCATGACCGATATCCTGTCCGGGCTGGGCTACCAGACGACCGACACCCCGGAAGACGCGGATATGATGATCCTGAACACCTGCCACATCCGTGAAAAGGCAACCGATAAAGTCTTCTCCGAACTTGGCCGCCTGCGCGAACACAAAGACAAAAAAGAAAAAGAGCAAGGCGGAAAAGTCCTCGTCGCCGTCGCCGGTTGCGTCGCCCAGGCCGAAGGCGACTTCATCCTCCAGCGCGCCCCCTACGTCGACATGGTCTTCGGCCCCCAGACCTACCACGAACTCCCGGAAATGGTGCTAAAAGCCGACGGAGCGCAACGCATCATCAATACAGAATTCCCGGATATCTCAAAATTCGACCACCTGCCCAAAGAACACACCATCGAGGGCGCCGCCGCGTTTCTCTCGATACAGGAAGGCTGTGATAAATTCTGCACCTTCTGCGTCGTCCCTTACACCCGCGGCGCTGAATATTCACGCTCCGTCAAAGAAATCCTCGACGAAGCCCACCGCCTCGTCGAAGCAGGAGCCCTCGAAATCACCCTCCTCGGCCAAAACGTCAACGCCTTCCACGGAACAGGTCCGGACGGCAGCACATGGGGCCTTGCGGAGCTAATTCGCGCCGTCGCCGAAATAGACGGCGTCAAGCGCATCCGCTACACCACATCCCACCCGCGTGACATGGACGATGACCTGATCGCCGCCCACGGGGAAATCGAAAAACTGATGCCCTTCCTGCACCTGCCCGTGCAAAGCGGCTCGGATAAAATACTGAAACTCATGAACCGCAAACACAAAGCCGACCTCTATCGCGATGTCGTCGCACGCCTGCGCAAAGCCCGCCCGGATCTGGCCTTTTCCTCGGACTACATCATCGGATTCCCCGGCGAAACGGAAGAAGACTTCGAAGCCACCATGCAACTCGCCCGCGATATCGGCTATGCCTCCTGCTACTCCTTCAAGTACAGTGCCCGCCCCGGCACTCCGGCTGCAAACATGCAGGGCCTCGTCGCCGACCATATCGCCTCAGAGCGCCTGACCCGCTTCCAGAGCCTCATCAACGAACAACAATACGCCTTTAACAAAAACTGCGCCGGCCTGACCATGCCGATACTGTTCGATAAAAAAGGCAAAAAACCCGGCCAGATTTCAGGTCGCAGCCCCTACAACCAGTCCGTCTACGCGCAAGCCAACGAACGCCTCATCGGCCATATTATCTATGTAAAAATATCGGAAGGCTTCGAAAACTCTCTAACTGGAGATATCATGGAAGAAAAAACGGATCTATAAAGACTTAGTTTCCAAAACACAATCCTTTTATTTTTCCAGAAGTATTGTTTTTTTCTTGCACAAAAAAAAAAAAATCTGCCAACATAAAAAATAAGGATGCAAAAAAAGCGATAGTAATCCCCTTACCATGCATAAGGAGAAACCGTTTTTTTTACACTTTTCAACATTAGCAACACACTGAAGGGAAAGTACAATGGCTACACTAGCTGAAATTGAGCAAAACCTGCTGAACGCCTCCTTGAGCGGAAACGCAACGTTATTTAAAAGCACGATAAATAGCATCACAGAAACTCAAAAGACACAAATCAGCGGGAGCATTCTTGCAGATACGCTTTATAACATCACACAACTTTCAAGCGCGAGCACCGCTGCAAGCATGACACGCACAATGATGTCGGCACTCGGAAGCCATATCGATACTTACACCATCGGATTCGCCATGGCAG
>JAGRHC010000012.1:42175-42407 GCA_020445145.1 Alphaproteobacteria bacterium | reverse complement strand
TGATCATCCTCTCAGACCAGCTACTGATCGTAGTCTTGGTAGGCCGTTACCCCACCAACAAACTAATCAGACGCGGGCCGATCTCTGGGCGATAAATCTTTGGACCGAAGTCATTATAAGGTATTAGTGTCCGTTTCCAGACATTATTCCCTACCCAGAGGCACGTTCCCACGCGTTACTCACCCGTGCGCCACTAATCCCGAAGGATCCGTTCGACTTGCATGTGTTAAGC
>JAGRHC010000012.1:0-42163 GCA_020445145.1 Alphaproteobacteria bacterium | reverse complement strand
GCCTGCCGCCAGCGTTCGTTCTGAGCCAGGATCAAACTCTCATGTTTGAATCCATCAATCTCAAAGAATCTTTGGTATTGAAGTATATAAATATCTTCAAAGACCTGCTTGCTTGCATGTAATGTTCGTTAAAACATTACGTTTTCTTGCTGTTCGTGACTTCCGAAGAAGTCACATTGTGCGTCATAAGATACACAAAGCAAACAGTTCCTTTTGTATGTGCATTCAATGCAAAACAAACACTGCTGCCTGCGTATCTCTTTTTTCCTATTCACGATGTCCAAGAACCTGCGTACCCCAAAACCCGAAAACCGACTTCGGGGACCGCGAAGGCCGAAAATTCATCCGACCAGTATTTAATTCCGTTGATTTGCGGACTATCCCACAAAGGGCCCCCGCCGTCAACACGCAGATGAAAAAAATATGTTTTTCAGTGCGTTGTCCTCGCTGACAAACTTCGTTCGTCTCTGAGTGTGGACGGGTTATACAGGCTACTTTTCGACCTGTCAAACATGTTTTTGCATTTTTTTAATATTTTTTTCACTTTTCAAAAAAAGCGGCAGTTTCCCTGGCCTCGCACCCGATCTTTAGAACTGGCACCACCTGATCATAAATGCTACCATACAAAATATTACCAGAGAAAAAATCGTATCAGAAAATGAAAACCAGCACCAACTTCCCCAAAGGCTCATTTAGTCGCCTTCTTACCGCCCTTATTTTTATCGCCTCGCTGGCCTGCACAGGATACAGAGTAGACTCCAGAACATTTCTGCCATTTATGATAACCACATATATCATCGCCGCTGTTATTTATACGATTGGCTGGCAAAGAACACATAAAGAAAAAAAACAGAAAATATCATCTTTCCTTTTTTCACCGGATATCTGGCTACATCCTTCGGCAAAAAGCGATTACACAATCATTATCATCAACATGATGTTAACCCTGATCATCTTGCCAATTTTTATACTGCCATCAAGCGTCGTCGTAGACACCATCCAGAACCTTTTAAAACTTCTGCCACTCGATCCGTCCTCCGAAAAACCTGGTATGGAAATAATAATCCTGTATACAACAGTATCTTTTGTCGTTTCCGATTTCATGTCCTACTGGGCACACAGAATAATGCACCAATTCCCTTGGCTGTGGGAGTTTCACAAAGTTCATCATTCGGCGGAAATCATGACACCTCTGACGCTATACCGCGCACACCCTCTCGACCTGTGCATCAGCGCAAGCTTCCGGGTACTGGCCTATAGCCTCGTGAGCGGCATCTTCCTGTACATTTACCCAAACATCGAAAGCCTGGCAACAGTAGCAGGCGTCAGCATCTTCTGGCTGTTTTTTAACGCCACAACCGCGAACCTGAGACACTCACACATATGGATATCCTTCGGCCCGACAATCGAAAAATTCATGATGAGTCCCGCTCAGCATCAAATTCACCACAGCACACAAGTAAAACACTTCGACAAAAACTTTGGAAACGATCTGTCTTTATGGGATTACCTCTTCAAAACAGCCTACATTACAGACAGTCGTGAAGAAATAACGTTCGGCCTCGGCAAAAACAACGAAAGAATGAGCTCGCTTCAACAGATTTATATCAAGCCTTTCATAAAATCCTTTAAAATCCTAAAAAAATCTTTTTACAAAGTCATAAAAAAAGGTAAAAAAGAAACCGCCTAACGTGAACGGTCTTTACCCCATATCCCGTAAGAATACATTTGACGTCCACAAAGCTTCTAAAAAAGATCGAGCGGAAGGTCGTTTAGAATTTGGCATAACAGTAATACCAATAAATAGGAGAAAACCATTTCTATTACCATGATCCTCGTGCACATTATAGGAGCCGTCGCGCTGCTGCTTTGGGGAACGCGCATGGTAAAGAACGGCTTCACCCGCGCCTACGCAACGTCCCTGCGCAGGATTATCGCCGTAAACACCGGCAACCGTTTTAAGGCATTCCTCTCCGGCCTCGGCGTCACCGCGGTCCTGCAAAGCTCAACCGCAACCGCATTAGTCGCCGCCTCCTTCGCAGAAAAAGGCATGATTGGAACAGCCGCCGGCCTCGCCGTCATGATCGGCGCCGACATCAGCACCACCCTCGTCGCGCAAATCCTGACCTTCGACCTCTCATGGCTCATGCCCTGCCTGATCCTGAGCGGCGTCGTCATCAATCACTTCTTCGAGCATGTTGGCCGCGAACGCCACCTCGCCCGCGCCCTGATCGGTCTGGGTCTGATCCTTCTATCTCTGAGCATCATTAAGCAAAACGCTCTGCATCTTGAAAACTCATCCGTGCTGCCAATCCTTCTACAGCCACTAGAAAGAGAACCCCTCCTCGCGCTCATCGTCGCCGCATTAATGACATGGCTCCTCCACTCTTCTCTGGCCGCCGTCCTGATCATCGCCTCCCTCGCCGCAAGCGACACCGTAAACCTGCACCTGGGAATGCTGCTCGTGCTAGGCGCTAACCTCGGCGGCGCACTGGTCCCCTTTATCATCACCCTGAAAATGCCGCCCGAAGCCCGCCGCATCACCGTCGGCAACCTGCTGATGCGCATCACGACCGTCTTGCTCATGGTCCCGCTGACAAATGAGTTCGCCCAGTTCCTCGTCAAGGAAGGAACCGAATACAGCCGTGAAATCGTCCACTTCCACACATTCTTCAACGTCGCCTTGGCGGTCCTCTTCATGCCGCTGATCACGCCGCTCGAAAAACTCTGCATGACCATCGTCCCGGATGAGAAAAAAGAACGCAAGAAAACCGACACGCCGCAATACCTGGACCCCAACGCCCTCGACTCTCCGACCATCGCCCTCGCCGGTGCGGCCCGAGAAACCCTGCGCATTGCTGAAATCGTCGAGAAAATGTTCGAAGATTCCATGATCGCCCTCAAAAAAGAAGACAGCGCCCTGATCGAGAGCATCCGCAAACGCGATAAAACCGTCGATAGCCTGCACGACCAGATCAAACTCTACCTCTCCCGCGTCAGCGAAGAAATGCTCGACCCTCGCGAATCAGACCGCTTCCTGCAAATCCTGAGCTACTCGACCAATCTCGAATACATCGGCGACATCATCGAAAACAGCCTGCTGGAAATCACCGAAACCAAGATCAACAGCCGCCACCGCTTTTCAACTGCCGGATTTCAGGAAATTCAAAACTTCCACAAAACCATCCTCGAAAACATGAAAATGGCGCAAACCATCTTCATTTCCGAAGACCCCAAACTCGCCCGCCAGCTCGTCGAAGGCAAAAAAACCATCCGCGAAGCCGAATGGCAAAGCTCGGTCCAGCACTTCAAACGCCTGCGCGAAGGCCTGCCGGAAACCATCTCCACCAGCGCCCTCCACACCGACATCATCCGCGACTACCGCCGTATCAACAGCTACGTCACCACCGTCGCTTACAGCATCCTGAACAATCCCGGCAAGAAATCCTCGCGCCGCAAAGAAGCAAATCACTAAGAAACCCGGGAACAAATCCGGGGATTAATCCGCCGCAACAATTAACATCTGCCGCCAAAAACCGTAAAATATCACAGCCTGAATAGCCCCTTGCCGCGGACTGTGTATGAAAACGCAAACAACAATAATATTCACCGCCGCCCTGCTGCTCGCAATAGGGACACTCTGCGTCCCGGCCTCCGCCCAAAACGACCCGCAAGACGCATGGCTGGCCAACAAAAGCTACAACCAGTTCACCTACGCACAAGCCGCAAAAGCCCCGGAGCAAACCTACCGGGACGACCTCCTCCCCACTGACACCCCGGCCGCAGAAAACGCCCTGCCAGGCACCGCGGAAGAATTACCTCTGGCCACAGACGCGCTGGAAGAAAGACACCCGGCCTCCCCCATCGAAGCCCTCTACGCCCACCGCGCCGTCGAAGACCTCAAACAATTCGGCTACGACCTCTTCGAAGACCAGCCGCCCGCATCGGAGAAATCAACCGCCCCCCTCGGCACCGTACAGGACAGCTTCATCCTCGGCACCGGCGACACCCTGCGCATCACCTTCACCGGCCAGCGCACCGGCACAGCCCTCTATAAAATAGACTCAGACGGCCAGATCCTCATCGACGACTTCCCGCCCATCCCGGCGGCCGGACAATCCATCGAAAGCCTGCGCCATATCCTGATAACGCAGGCCAAAAACCTCCCCAACACCCAGATCTATATGTCCCTCGCCGCCGTCCGCCAGATCGGCGTTCTGGTCATCGGCAATGTCTCAAATCCCGGCCTCAAACGCCTGAGCGCCTTCCAGACCATCATCGACGCCCTCAGCGCCGCCGGCGGCATCAGCAAAGACGGCTCCTTAAGACAAGTCCGCCTGATCCGCAACGGTCACAGCCACCCCATCGACCTCTACAACATCCTGATTCGCCCGGACACCGCCCCGCAAACCGACATAGACATGAACCTGCGCGACGGCGACCGGCTGATCGTCCCGCCGCTCGGCCCGACACTTGCCATCTCCGGCGCCGTCAAACGCCCCGGCATCTACGAAATCCGCAAGACCTTCAGCGGCGGCGCCGAAAAACTGAGCCTCAGCGACATGCTGGCCCTCTCCGGCGGCATCCTCGCCCCCGGCCAGAACCGCTTCATGAAATTCACGCTCACCAAAGACGGCGAAGAAACCGTCGAAGAGGTACAAGACCGGAGCGCCCCGCAATTCTCCGACGGCGCCATCCTCGGCGTCGCCCGCGGACAGGAAAAACGCGCCGGCATGATTGAACTCACCGGCAACACCCGCCGCCCCGGCCTCCACGACCTCTCCCGCAATAAATCCTTAAGCGCCCTCCTCAACAACGATCAAGCCCTCGGCCCGGACACCTACCCGCTCGCCGGAATCATCGAACGCTACGATCCGGACCTGATGAGCAAACGCTACCTCGCTTTCCCGGTCCGCCTCGTCCTGACCAAACGCTACGACCAAAACCTGCAAGAAGGTGACACCATCCGCCTGCTCTCCAAAACCGACATCGAATCCCTTCAAGATCGAACGCCGGAAACGCGCGCGAAACCGGTATCCCTCAAATCCCCGGACAAAGACACCGAAGACCTCCCCCCCGAGCTCACCGCCTTCTTAAGTGAACACGCCGCCTACCTGCGCGGCGCCGTCCGCAACCCCGGCCTCTACCCCGTCGGCCCCGGCGAAACCCTCGAAGGCCTCCTCGCCGCCAGCGGTGGCCCCGCCCTTGAAGCCGACACATCAAACATCGAAATCACCGCCCTCCTCCCCGGCGCACAGGCCTCCGCCCCTCGCCGCAAAATCAACCTGCAGGAAACCAACCCCGCCGACATCGACATCCGCGCCGGAGACGCCGTGCGCATCAACGGCAAAACCCAAAGAGCAGAAGAAAAAACCGTCCTCATCAGCGGCGAAGTCACAAGCCCCGGCCAATACGACCTCCTCCCCGGCGACAAAGTCTCCGACCTCCTCAAACGCGCAGGCGGCTTGACCCCTCAAGCCTACCCCTTCGGCGCAATCTTCAGCCGCGAATCAGAGCGAAAATCCGAACAACTCCGCTTCCGCGCCGCCGCGCAGGATATGCAGCGCAGCCTTGCCGCCGCGATTGAACGCGATAAAAACCCGCCCGGCGCCGCCCAGATCGAAATGGTCCGCGGCCTCGCCGCCGAACTCGGCGCCATTCAGGCCGTAGGCCGCATCACCGTCGAAACCGACCCCGCAAAGCTCGAGATAAAACCGGAACTCGACATGCTGCTCGAACCGGGCGACCGCCTCTACATCCCCAAGCGACCGCTCACCGTGCGCGTCAGCGGCGAAGTTCTCTCCCCCGCCAGCCTGCAATTCCGCTCCGGCAAAGACCCGCTCGACTACATCCACGAGGCCGGCAGCTTCACCTACAACGCCGACAAGGACCGCACCTTCGTCCTCTACCCCGACGGCAGCGCCCAACCTCTGCAAGTCAACACATGGAACCACAAGCCGGCCCTCATCCCGCCCGGCTCGACCATCATCGTCCCGCGCGACCCCAAACCCTTCGACTTCATCGAAAGCGCCCGCGACGTCAGCCAGATCTTAAGCAACCTCGCAATAACCTCAATCTTCATCGACGACCTCAGGAATTAAAGAAGTATGTTTAACCGTAATACATCGCACATCCCCCCCACCCTCTCCCTTCAGGGAGAGGGCAACGGCGCTTGCGCTTCATCAGAAGCGCATAGCAAAGTGGGAGAGGGCCAAAATGCCTGAGCCGGCCCCGCTCTTCAGCCTCATCACCGTAACCCTGAACAACCGGGCAGGATTACAAAGCACGCGCGCCTCCGTAGAATCGCAAGTATTCAACAATTTCGAATGGATCATCATCGACGGCGGCTCCACCGACGGCACGCAAGAAGACCTTGCAACCACAAACGCCAACTGGACCAGCGAGCAGGACACCGGCCTCTACGACGCCATGAACAAGGGGCTCACCAAAGCCAAAGGCACCTACCTCCTCTTCCTCAACGCCGGCGACAGGCTCGCCGCCCCGACCACCTTGGAAAAAATCGCCGCCCACACCGAAAAACAACCCGACTTCATCTATGGCGACGCATTAGAGACCACCCGGTCATCATCCCCCTCCCTTCAGGGAGGGGGCAGGGGGAGGGTATCGGATGCCCCTCTTGAAACAAAGCCTGCAAAACCCTTCTACAAACAAGCAGGTCGCTACAAAGACCTCCCCTCCGGCATGTTCACCCACCATCAGGCCATGCTCTACAAACGCTCAAAAATCAGCGAAACCAACCAGCACTACAGCCTGATCTACCCCATCGCCGCCGACTATGATTTCACCGCCCGCTTCTTGAAAAAATGCGAAAAAATCGCCTATTTCCCGCACCCCATCTGCATTTTCGAAAGCGGCGGCCTGTCCCAGCAAAACGCCTTCGACGGCAGGCGCGAACAATACTTGATCCGTGAAAAACTCGAAATGGTCTCCCAACCCGAAAACGTCTGGATTTTCTTAACCCAGACTCTCAAATGGCAACTGAGAAAAACCTTTCCGTTCCTCTACCGCTTCGCAAAATCCGCAAAAAGAAAATAAAGTGAGCGAAGAAAAAAATCTCGACGGATTAAAAGGATGGCTGATCCTCGTTGGATTAGGCGTCATCATCGCGCCTTTTAGCATAGGATTTACCATTTTTCCTTTCTACTACGAGATATTCACGCAAAACACGTGGGAAAAACTCACATCTCCCGAATCCCCGCACTATCACCCGCTATGGCAAACAATCCTGATCACGGAACTCGCGATAAACATAGCTCTGATTTTAATATGGTGCGTCATCGCATTTCTCTTCTTTGCCAAAAAAAAGAAATTCCCAATACTCTACATCTGCATGACTCTTTTCTCACCTGTGTTCATTCTGGCCGATTCACTTGCAATAACACTGGTCATGCCGGAAGAACCCGTTTTAGACCCGGAAACCTTAGACAATCTGGCACGAAGCATAGTCCCGGCATTAATATGGGTTCCCTACATGCTCGTATCAAAACGTGTAAAAGCAACGTTCACGAGATAATTTACTTGTTCGCCAGATCCCGCAAAACGTCCCGCGCATAATCAAACCGGCTCTTCGCAAACGCCAGCCCCGGCGCCCCGTCCAGCGCGCCCCCCTTCCACACAAAGGAATAAGCGAACATCGCATACGGTCGCAAAGGCGACGTCCTTAAAAAAACCTTCGCATTTTCGCGCCATTCCACCGGGTCCTTCGGCCACACGCCGCGCCGCGTCATCTCCGCCTCCCAGTGCGCATACCGCGCATGCCGCCCGACCCAGCGCTCTCCGTCCTCATAAGCATAATGCAACAAAGGCGCCTCCACCTGCCCCAGACGCTCGCCCAAAAAAGCCTTGCGCACAATCGGCTGGTAATGCCCCTCGATTTCCCCCATCGCCGCAATATCCAGATCATCCACCGGCGGGAAAAACATCTTGCGCCGGTCAATCAGCGCCAGCTTGTTATTCACCATCCCGAACCGCAAAGCCTTGCCGTTCCAGACATACTGCCCCCGCACAAACAGCCCCGCATAAGCCGCCTGCCGCCGCCGCCGAAACAGCTCGCGCAGCTCCGCCACCAAGGCTGGCGTAACCACCTCATCCGCATCGACAAAAAACACCCACGCATGCCGCAACGAAAGCTTGTCCAGACACCATTGCCGCTTCTTCGGATACTGCCCGTCCCATTCATACAAAACCACCTCGGCCCCGGCCTCCTGCGCCAGATCAGCCGTCCCGTCGCCACTATGCGAATCCACCACCACCACCTGCTCAAAATCCGAAAGCGCCGCAACACAGCGCCCGATATTCGCCGCCTCGTCCTTCGTGGTCACAACCACACTGACCGGTATCTTCTCTTCACTCTTTTCGCGCGCTAAACCCATATCCGACAAACCCCAGTAAAAGACCACCAAAAACAAACAGCAGATAAACCAGATACGAATCCGGCCACACAGCCCGCGCCGAAAACGCAGGCGGCTCGACCACCACCGCACTATACGGCTGCGGGGTCGAGACCATCATCTTCATCCGCTCCTCCACCATCAGCAAATCCGTCAAAGCCCGCCGATGATCGGGATTAACCGTCTTCGCAATCGCCTCCTGAAGATAATCGATCCGCCCCTGCGTCTCCCCGCGAATCGCAGCCCGGATCATCCCGTCCGCCACCTGCGTCATCCGCCCGATCAGATACGTCGCAAACTCCTTCTGCGGATGCAGATAAAACACCCGCCGCAAGGACGTCCCCGCCACCGGCTCCACACTGACCCGCCCCTCCAGATACCGCGCCAGCTCAGCTGCGCTCCAGGATTCCTTCCCCCCCGAAAAGAAAAAAGCCCCGTCCTTCAAAAGCCCCTCTCGAACCTTCTCATCCTTCAGCAAAACCGCCGCCACCGAAGGCCCTCTGAAAATCTGCACAAACCGGGTAAAGTCCCCCAGATTCTCGGCCTCCCCCACCGAAAGCCCCGCACCACCGGACATCATCCCGCTCCCATGCATCGGATTGGCCGGCCCCAAAATCATCGCCGCCCTGTAATGAGGCTGCGCCGCACCCATAAACAAAAACGCCGCCACCAGCGCCACCACAGCCCCCACAGCCATAAAAAAACGTGCTGCCCACAAATCGGCCAGCACGTCATAAAGCGTCTTTTCCTGTCCCTGCATCGCTAGCTTGCTACTTTAAAATCGTCATGAACCGCATCCCACGCCCGCTCTTTCCAAGCCTCAAACGAAGCATTCGGCGTAAAGACATCCCGCGCATGAGCCGCCCCCCCTTGCGCCGAGAACCAGACCTCGCAGCTCATCCTGTAATCCCGGATCGTCGCCGCCAGTTCCTTCGCTTGCCCCGGCGCGATCACACTCCCCAGATGAAAATCATTGATAACCTTGGCCGTCTCACATTGCGCCGGCCCGATAAAAATACAAGGCCGCGCCACCGCCAAAGCCGCATAAAGCTTGCTCGGCACCAAAAACCCGGCCGCCTCTTCCTTCATCGAAACCAGATGAACATCCCCGCTCTCCATCATCTCCCGCAAACGCCCCGACGGCTGCCACGGCAAAAGCCTGATATTATCAAGCCCCCGCTCGGTCCTCTGTTGCGCGATATAATCAAACCGCTTGCCGTCCCCGACAAATACAAATTCAATATCGCTCTTTTCCCGCTCAAGAATCTCCGCAGCATCCAAAATCGTATCAATCGGATGCGCCCGCCCGATATTCCCGGCATAAAGAACCCGGAACCGCTGCCCTTCCTTCAAAAGCTCGTCATAAGACCGCACCCCCGAATCAGGCGGCGGATGAAAGGGATAGGCCACCTTGTTCGTATTCGCAGCCCCCGCCCCACTCACCAGAGCAAGATCCGGCCAGTTTGGAATCATCGTCACCTGCCGCGGGCTTAAATCCTCCATCGACAAATGCCGCGCCATACAGCGCCCCGGCACAATCACCTTCTCGCAACTCTTCATCGCCCGCCGACTAAGCCCATGCAGAGCATCCATCACAAACCCCGGCAATTTGTAGTCCAGCGACGGCATCACATCCGGATAAAGATCATGGCACCAGTTAATATGCCGGCTCTTCTTGACCCGCGCCACAATCTGCCCTGCAACAACAACCAGAGGCGGATCGCTCATCGTCACGATCAAATGCCGGTGCTTCAGCCGCAGCGCCGTGACCAGCATCTTCACCCATATCCAGAAATAAGCAAAAACATTCGAAGGCTTCTCAGGCCCCTTCACCCGAACCACCCGGACACTGCCGTCCAGCTCCTTACGCGCCGTCTTTCCCGTCGTCACCACCGTGACATGCCAGCCCTCCTGCGCAAAAGACTGCGCAAGCTCCTGAAGCACACGCCCCGTCGCCCCGCGCACAGGCGGATAAACACGATTCATGAAAAGAATGCTCGGACGGCGCATAAAAGTCTCTTCGGTTCAAACTGTCGATTCGGAATGCTTAGAGTATATCAAAGACGCCGGAATCATCAAAAGCACAAGACCGAAATCAAGCGACTTAAAACTCGCATAAAGCGTCAAATCAATCAAAACCGGCGCCGCCAGAGCCAGCCCCAGCACCGGATTTTTCAATAAAAGCCGTCCCAGAATTTCTGCAAACCCAAGGATATAGCCCAAAGACAAAAACAATCCACACACCCCGGCCTTCAAAAGCATCGTCGAGAAAAAATTATGTGTAAAATTCACCCGAAGCTCCCCCACCGCCGGAGAATTAAACTCACCGCCCCACCCAAGGCCGAACAAAAACCGCCAGGGCGAAGACGTCACCACATCCCACACCGCCGCCCACTCCTGCGGCCTCTGGTTCAACCCAACCAACGCTGTTTTATCGGATAGCGTCACGAAGATATGCGAAAACAGCGCCCAGACAAAACTCGCCGCGACCGCCCCGCACACCAGCAAGACAAGCGCCCTGTAAGGCCTCTTATAAAAAAGATAGGCAAAGACCATCCCCATATAAAAGACAAACGCCCCCAGACTCGCCCGCTGCAACGTCAGCGCCATCGCGGCCAACGGCACACAGGCCAGAGCCGCCAGAAGGCCAAACCATGTTAAATCGACAAATCCCGCCCGCCGCATCACCCGCGCACAAGCCGCCCCGCAAAGAAATAAGGCCGTAAACAACACCGTCGGCATATTCTCCAGATAGAGAAGCTCCTCCGTACACCAAAACCAGCACAATGAAGAATCAACCATCACCAGCGATCGCAGGGAAAAAATCAGCCCGACCATCAAAACCGCGAATAATATCGTGCGGTAATATCCCGGCCTGTCCTCAAACAATCGCACATAAAAAAGCGGCAAAAACAAAAACAAGAACGGCACCATATCCCGCAAAACCGTGACCATATTCGCCCCGGCAAACGCCGCGCCGATCACCGGCACGCTCAAGCCGTAAAGAAGAAAAACCTGCCCGCTCCCCCGCCAGAAAGAGCGCCGCCCGAAAGAAACAAAAACCTCACGAAACCGCCCCGCGCCACCCCCCAGCGCAAGCAACCCGCCCGTCAAAATCTCCGCCCACCCAAAGCGGTCCGGCGTCGGCGATCCAAACAAAGCATAGACAAAACAGGCCGCAAACAAACACACCGCCCGAAAATCATTCCGGTCCAGCGCCAGATCCGCCCGCGAAGGCATCAAATCCGCAAACCGCCGCCCTTCTCTGGAAAGCCCCACCTCT
Source organism: Alphaproteobacteria bacterium (assembly GCA_020445145.1). Lineage (GTDB taxonomy): Bacteria > Pseudomonadota > Alphaproteobacteria > Micavibrionales > Micavibrionaceae > JAGRHC01. The sequence goes on along the minus strand of JAGRHC010000012.1, from coordinate 30,469 downwards.
CCCATACTGCGACAAGCCCCTCTTAAAACAGAATTTTGCGCCACATATTCAGGGCCACCAGAATCATAAACACAGCAAAAACCTTGCGAAGCTTCGAAACACTGACCTTATGCGCCACCCGCACCCCCAAAGGCGCAATCGAAACACTGATCGGAATAATGCAAACCCACGCCAGAAAATTCACATACCCCACCGAGAATGGCGGCAAATGATCGGCGCCCCGGCCAATAATCATAAACCCGATCGCCGCCGGCACCGCAATCACCAGCCCCAGCGCCGAAGCCGTCCCCACCGCGCGATGCATCGGCGTATTGTGCAAACTCATATAAGGCACGCTCAGCGTCGCCCCACCAATCCCGATCAAACTCGACAGCCCGCCGATCACAAGCCCGGCCAAAGCCTGCATCGGCCGCCCCGGCATCGCCTCCGCCAGCTTGAACCGCGCCGGATTAATCAACATAATCCCGGCCAGCCCGACAATCGCCGTCGCAAAAATCATCTTCATCGTATCGCCGCTCAAATCCCGCGCAATAAAGGTCGCAATCGCAACCCCCACCAGAACGCCGGCGCCGATTCCCCCCACCAGCGTAAAATCGACCGCCCCGCGCCGGTAATGCGCCAGCGCCGAAGACAACCCCGTCGGCACAATCACCGCCAGCGACGTCCCCACAGACAAATGCATCAGATCAACCCCCTCAAGGCCAAGCCGCTCACTCATCATCGCAAAAATAAAGGAAAGACCGGGAACCAGAACAATACCGCCCCCAACGCCCAGAAGCCCGGCCAAAAACCCGGCAACCACGCCAAGCGCAGCCAGAAACGCCGCAAAAAGCAGCAAATCCCCTAAAGGTACGGCAAAGAAAAAATCCATACCCGATTAAGTATCATACTGAAGCAAGAATAAAAGCGCCGCGTGCGAAAAGCCCCTGAAAAACCACAACCGCGTTTGACCGCCTTAAAACAGAAACAACCAGACCCTACAAAGGCGTATTAAACAGTCTGTTTCCGCCACTACTACCGGAACTGCTCTGGCTCTTCTTTTTATCCCGCACAACAACGGATGACTTCTTTTCCGTTTTCTGTTTGGAAGAATCCTTATTTTTGGCGATATCACGCGCTTCCGTTAATTTTTGACTATCCTGATCTGCCTTCAAAGCTTCCTCAGCCCGTCGCTTTTCCTTCTCCGCCGTACGCTTGTCCTGCTCAGCAGAAACACGTTTATCAATCGCTTTCGAATCACTGACCGCCTTGTTAATATCAGCCATCCTGTTTGCCCTTGCATCATCACTAAGCTCCTTCAGGCTCTTCGAAGACTTACTCCCCCGGCCATCGCCGCTATTATAAAGATCCGTCGACGATGTCGGCTTCTTATAATAAGTAGGCTTCCCCTTATTAAAAAGATCAGTACTGGCGCCGCTATCGTCACTGGAAGACGACGAAGACGAATCATCATCCCCGTTAAACAAATCCTGCGCCTGCGCCACATGCGCCAACGAAAAGGAAAGAACAAAAACCGACATCAGGAAGACAAAGAAACGAATCATAACAAGGCCCTTTCCCATATATATTGCGCCCTTCTCTCACTCTAGCAGATTTAATAACGCTCCTGCAAAGAACTAATCTCACACAGTTATTATTATGTTAATTCATTTTTAAAGTTTTCAGGCGATGATACACTTGTTTTTACGTAACTAGAAAAATAACCAGCGCAACATACGGCGGCGGAGAGTAAAAAAATGAAGGTGAGCGTCCAGAAATTCCTTGAAAATGCAGGCGTAGAAGACGCGTTCTATCCGGGAAAAAGAATTGTAAAACCATACAAACAACCCGGTTCCTTTAAAAGCCATTGCGCAGTCCTCGACTGGCGCGATCCCGGCAAAGTCCGAATCGATATCAAAGCCGGCCTCACCGGCAAAAAAATGGAGCCCAAAGAGCTGAAAGATTACCCGGTCTGCTTCCAAAGCCCGACCTACGTTGAAATCAAAGTCACAAACGACAACGAAGAAGACGAGGATGAAGACGAAGAAGGCAAATCCTCCAAAGGCAAAAGCGGCGGCGGCGGCAAAAAGCCCGCAAAACCCAAAAAACTCGAAGACATTGAAATGATCGCCTCCCGCTTCGGCGACAGCGTCAAAGGCAAAGTCCCTGAGCTCGGCGAAATCGTCGACATGATGGTCATGGGCATGAAAGTCGCAAAAGAAGCCTATGAAACGGTCTTCACACAACTCGCAGAACAAATGAAACACGCCCGCATCTCGGCCACCGATCTTCTGGCCAAAGCCGGCAACGTCGTCACCCGCGTCCAGCCTCCCGCTTTCTTAAAGCCCAAAGGCGATGAAACCGCGCAATACAAATACGACCGCGAACGCAACGCCGACATCGGCTTCAGCCCCGGCCTCGGATAATCCCTGACCGATATAAATGAAAGTCGTTCTACTTCGGATCAGGACAGAGCCGAAGTGGAACGACTTGGCGTATTGACCGCGCAGGCAACTTCGTTTATCCCGAAAGAACGAAGTGGAGAACACCCCTTGCACGGCACCGCGGCCCTGAATTCAGCAAATCCGAAATCCCCTCCCGAAGACATCCTCTCAAGGATCTTCGGCTACGACACCTTCCGCGGCCAGCAGGAAAAAATCATCCGCACAGTCCTCTCCGGCCAGAGCTGCTGCGTCCTGATGCCCACCGGCAGCGGCAAATCCCTCTGCTACCAAATCCCGGCCATCTGCCGCCAGGGCACAGGCATCGTCGTCTCCCCCCTGATCGCCTTGATGCAGGATCAGGTTGCCGCCCTGAATGAACTCGGAATCCGCGCCGCCGCAATCAACTCAGGGATGGACTACGCCCAGAGAAACGCCGCCCTGCGCGCCCTCGAATCAGGCGACCTCGACCTCGCCTACATCGCCCCCGAGCGTCTCGTCACCGACGAATTCCTCGACCTCCTCGACCGCGTAGAGATTTCCCTCTTCGCCATCGACGAAGCCCACTGTATTTCACAATGGGGCCACGACTTCCGCCCCGAATACCGCCAGTTGTCGCTCTTGCGCACCCGCTACCCGCACGTCCCCTGCATCGCCGTCACCGCCACCGCGGACGACCGCACCCGCAAGGACATCATCGAAAAACTGTCCCTGCCCCAGCTTTTCACCGGCGGCTTCGACCGCCCCAACATCCTCTACGAGGTCGAAGTCAAGGACACCCCGCGCAAACAGCTCCTTTCCTTCCTCAAAACCCGCGAAAAGGACGAAAGCGGCATCATCTACTGCCTCTCCCGCCGCAAGGTCGAGGAAACCGCAAACTGGCTGGCCGAACAAGGCTACAACGCCCTTCCCTACCACGCCAGCCTCGACAAGGACGTCCGCGCCCGCAATCAGGAACGCTTCATCAAGGAAGAAGGCATCATCATCGTCGCCACCATCGCCTTTGGCATGGGCATCAACAAACCGGACGTGCGCTTCGTCGCCCACCTCGACCTGCCCAAAAACATCGAAGCCTACTACCAGGAAACCGGCCGCGCCGGACGCGACGGCCTCCCCGCCATCGCCTGGATGGTCTACGGCCAGCAAGACATCGCCCTCCAGCGCCAGATGATCGAAAACGGCGAAAGCCCCGACGAACAAAAACGAATCGAGCACCAGAAACTCAGCGCCCTCCTCGGCTACTGCGAAGCCGCCACCTGCCGCCGCCAGATCCTCCTCAACTACTTCGGCGACGCAAGCACCCCTTGCGGCAACTGCGACACCTGCCTGCGCCCGCCAAAAACAATCGACGGCACCATCGCCGCCCAGAAAATCATCTCCTGCATCTACCGCACAGAGCAACGCTTTGGCGCCGCTTACATCATCGATGTGCTACTGGGCCACGATACACCGCGCATCAAGCAATTCGGCCACGACCGCCAGAGCACCTTCGGCATCGGCAAGGAACACACCAAAAAAGAATGGCAAAGCCTGATCCGCCAGCTTATCTCCCGCGACCTCCTGCGCGTCGACATGGACGAACATGGCGGCCTGAAAATCTCCCCCGAAGGCGTACGGTTCTTAAAAGAAAAACAAACCATCGAACTGCGCCTCGACCCCAAAACCACCGCCAGCGCGCGCACCGCCAAAACCACCCACGCCATAGAACTGGAAAACGAGGAAGACAAAGAACTTTTTGCAACGCTCAAAGCCCTGCGCCTCGAACTGGCCAAAGAGCACAACGTCCCCCCGTACGTCATCTTCCACGACAAGACGCTTCGTGACATGGCCGTCTCCCGCCCGCAAACACGGGAAGACATGAAACAGATCAGCGGCGTCGGCCAATCCAAAATCGACCGCTACGCCGCCGCCTTCCTCGCCGCCATAAACGCCTGAAGGATCAAAAACCGTGAGCGACCAGAAAAACGAAAACAATAACAACGATAAAATCGTCAGCTTCCCCGAAGCAAGCGAACGCGCCCGCATCCAAAAAGAGAAAAAAGAAGCCGAAAAACAGGCCCGCGCCGAAGAGAAAAAGCGCACCCGTCAGGAAGAACAATGGCGCACCATGTACCGCAACCGCCAGCAAGAAGCCGGCGCCCGCGCCGCCGCAGCCCAGGGTGGAAAACAACCCTTCTTTAATTTCGGCCACATCCCGCCCTTCACCAAAACCATGGTCGGCGCGCTCCTGCTGATACAAATCCTTTTAACAGTCCTCACAAGCGAGCCGCAACGCATGGAAATCTTTTCCCTGCTCGGCTTCACCCCCGGCCAGTACACAGGCGCCGTTCCATGGGACAATGCCGCATGGATCGCCCCCCTCACCAGCCTCTTCCTGCACGGAAGCTGGATGCATATCGCCTTTAACCTTGTCATGCTGCTCGCCATGGGAACCAATTTCGAGCGCAACTTCGGCACCCGCCGCACCGCCATCTTCTATTTCGCCAGCGGCCTTGCCGGGTGCCTGACCTGCCTCGCCTTCAGCCCCTCATCCGCCGAACCCGTCATCGGCGCATCCGGCGCCATCAGCGGCATTTTCGGCGTGACCTTCCTCATGCTGAACGAACGCGGCGTCCTCGGCACAGGCACTTTCCGCAAACCGCTCCCCTTCATTCTTCTCTGGATTGCCCTGATCGTCGGCACAGGCATGCTCCTCGGCGGCAACATCGCCTGGCAAGCCCACCTCGGCGGCTTCCTCGGCGGCCTCGCCCTCTTCACCCTCTGGCGCAAACAAATCCTGAAATTTTAAACGCAAAAATTGACAGAGGCAGAATAAATTCCTACAATAGGCAGGCAACACCCGAAATCCGTCTGCTCCCCGTCAAAAATAAGCCCTCACGCCAAAACCGTCAAACGAACTGAGTAACTCTAAAAACCCTTATATTACAGAAAGGTAAAGGAGTATTTCTAGCAAAAACGACGCCCCGAAGCCCCCCGCCCTCAAAATCGGAAAACAAAAAGAAGAAAATGCCAAAAAACATTACAGAACAAGATGTTAGAATCTCTTGAATTAATTTTGTGACAAGGCGAAAACGCAGGTTCCCGAGAACCGGAACGGAACATACGTAAAAGTATTTGAGTACCGTAAGCGCAGAAAAACTGCGTTTGCAGCACTTTAGAAAAGCTGTGAGTTTTAACCCTGGGCCCGCCGCCCGATCATCAGCACATCCCCGCCAAATCCCCCGGAAATCGGTGCATACGGCGCATAACGCCCCGTTGGATAATCCCAGACGATCGTGTTAAACAACCCCTGATCCGACACCGCGACCCAGCGCTCGTAAATGCGGCCCGTCTCCGAGCAAATCCAGACCTTGTCGCGCGGCGCATCCGCCGCCTTGCCAAGCCACTCACGCACCGAAGCCTCATCCTGCGTCGCCCGCTCCTCAAGCCGCGCCCAGGTTTTATACAAAGAAACGCCCGGATGAATAGCTTCTGCTGTTTCCAAAGCCTTGCGCGCCTCGCCCCAAAGCCCTTCCGTCACCAGAACACCGGCCAGCGCAACCAACCCTTCGGTACTCTCCGGATGCAACGCCGCCAGCTTCTCATACCAGCGCACACGCGCCATCGTATCGCCGCTCTTCGCCTTCGGCATCGCCAGTTCCCAAAGCTCCACAAGCGCCGGATGCGGACAAATCCGCCACGCTTCCTCGATCATCGAAAGCGCAGCCTTCCGCTTCCCGCGCGCAAGATAAAGCTTCCCAAGCCGCTCAACCGTCGGCACAAAATGCTTATCCAGCTTATAAGCCTTCACCAGCGCCCGGAACAAACCCTCTTCATAGCCTGTCTCCTGCGCCTGATCCGCCTGCGCCAGATACATCGCAACCCGGTCGCTATTCGCCTTGTTCACCGGAATCGCGCCAGCCTTCTCCGCGCGATACAAAATCGTCCGCGCCGCAGCCCAATCCCGCATCCGGATCTCCAGATCATACACAACACGCAAAATCCATCCCTGCTTGGGATGGGTCTCCAGCGCCTTATACCCAAGCTCCAGAGCGCTCTGATCGTCTCCGGCATCCAGCGCCGCCTGCAACAACCCCCGAAGCCCCAGAAATCCGGCATCCTTATCCTGCAACAATCCCGCATAAATCTGGCAGGCATCCGCCTCGCGTCCTTGCAACCGCGCCGCCTGCGCCTCCAGCAAAAGCGGTAAAGCCGCATCGTTCGGCATAAACTTGCGCGCGCGATGCGCCTGATAAGCGGCATTCTTCGCATCCCCCGCCGCAACCGCCGCAAGCCCGATCCCAAGCGCTCGCAAGCCCTTCTCGCGTCCCTGAAATTCCCGGTAACGCCGGAAGGTCTGCGGCATATCAAGCGTCCCCTTGATAATCCCGAAAATGACCATCCCGAGCATCACAACGCCAAGCAAACCGATAAGGAACAAACCAAGCTGCGCCGTAATATGATAATCCATCCAGTCAAGCGTCACCGTGCCGGGACGCTCCGCAAGCCAGACAACGACGGCCACAAGCACGCCGATTTTAATCAAAACCAATAACGCGCGAATCATTGCTTCCCCTCTTCCTAACTGGATATCCTGACCTACTCTCTCAATGCGAGAGCAACAGAAAATCTATTTTCTCTGGACCTCAAGGCCGCCTTGGTCCAACAACTCTGAACCACCAAGATAACCGTTCCCGACAGTCATCCCGATCGCCTGACGAATCATTCTCATCGCATTCATCCCGGCCATCGTCCCTTCCGCTTGCTCCATCCACGAACCAAGCACACTGGCATCTTGCGGATCAAGGGACTGCAAAGCCTCCAGCGCACCGGCAATATCACCTTCATCCAGCCTGTTCTGGGCTCTGTTAACCACAGCCTGCGTCGGGGTCCCGGTCAGAAGCTCGCCATCCTTCTCAACCTGAAACAAATCATTCATGCGGGCCTTGGCCTTATCGGCAATCGAAACATCTTCCCCGTTCAAGGAAGAAACAACAACATCGCCGGCCAATCCGCGAAACTCATCCGACAACCCTGATGGCGTCAAAACGCCGCTCTCCGCATAAGGAGCAAGTTTCAAAAGAGAAGCCTGTAACTCTGGATTATCCTTACCGGCAATCTTCTGTAGAAGTTTAAGATCATCCGCAAAAGGCTTGTCATTCCGGTTCAGCGAATCGCGCATCTGCGCCATCGCCAGCAACATCGCCGCAGCCTTCAAGTCTTCCTGTGGAACATCCTTGAACGTCTTGCCCAAAGCATCGCTCTGCGTCCGCGCCTGCATAAGCAAGGAAGAAATATCCGTATCACCGGACTCCTCATCCCCTTCCTGAGTCATCACAAGACCATAAAGGGAATGCGAAGCCTGCTCCAACGTATCACGACCGGGAACGCTTTCCTTCATCATCTGAATACGCGCCCAGACTCCGGCAACCGCATTGGACTTGGTAATATCGTTCACATACGACTCGAGCTTGCTCAGATGATCCTCAAGATGTCCGGCCTGATTGATGATCTCTCCGGAAACGTCCCGGGCCTGAACCGCAGCCGTCCCGACAGCCTCCTTGGCCTTCGCAACTTCCTTCTTGAGCTCGGCAACCTGTCCGGCCCAATCCTCAGGCACAAGCCCTTTAAAACTCGTCTGCTGCTTACGAACCTCGGACAAAGCGCCCTCAAGATCGGAGATACGTGTCTCATCAGTATCCTCGCGCCCCTGAGACCACAAAAACGCCCCGACAAGACCGCCACCAAGAACAATAATAAGCAAACCAATCAAAACGCTTTTATAAAAAGACTTGTTCTCTGCCTCCAGCGCCAAAGCCGTCGCCGACGGAGCCTCAGCAGCAACATCGTCTTTAGTCCCAACAGCCTCGGGACGAACGAAAGACGGTACAGGAATAACCGCGACCTCTGCCTCAACGGAATCGTCCTCGTCCTCATCCTCGTCCTCGTCATCTTGACCATCAGTATCAGTATCGCCAGCCTCATCATCCTCAGAAGCATCATCAGCCTCCTCAGGTTCATCCGCCTTCTCCTCGGCATCCGAAACATCCGGCTCGTCGGCTGCAACATCCTCGGCAACGGCATCATCACTCTTCTGAAGAACCTTCGCACCGTCAACAAGATCGGAAAGATCAATCTCGTTCTCATTCGCCGCCTCCAGCAAATCATCCCTGCGATTGGCTGGAATAACACCGCGCTTCTTCCAGCCCTGAATCGTCGTCACCGGAACATTAATTTTAGAAGACATGGGCCTGATACCGCCAAAACGCTCTATCACCTGAGCAGCATTTTCAATCGGCATGTTACGCGAATCACTCATTATTTTCCCTCTAAATTACGTGTCACGCTCGGCGTTGCTACCAAGCAAAAGGTCTATCATCCCCTCAGAATCAGGAGTATCAGACACAAAACATGGCCCTGACCAGTCAGGCCGAATGCACTCTAGCACGGCTTCGCTGATACACAAGGCACCGACAGAAGCCAAACTGTATGTAAGACCATTTTTTGCCACCAGTTCAACAAAATTCCGGGCACTGCGCACCGAAAAAAAAGAAACAGCGCCAACTTCGTTCGCACGCAAGGCAGCCAACAGCGGCGGCGACAAATCCTCTGCAAGCCTTGCCTCATAAACCACGAGCCGCGTAACCCGCCGCCGCGCATCACCATGAAAATCATGACGGATATCCTGCCCGCTCAAATACAAAAAATGCCCGTCGGGCAAAGACTGGTCCAGATCCGAAGCCGTCTCGGCAACACAAACAACATTCGAAAACCCTGCCGCCTTTGCCTTCTCCGCCGTACGCTGCCCGACAACATAAACCGGCAGCGCAAACAGAGCGGTAAAACGAGGATCGCCAGAAGAAACATCATCGTCACGGTCCATCGCGCACAAAGCCTCAACCGCTTGAGCACTTGAAAGCAGAACACCGGAAAAACCACCAAGAGCCGGAAGCTCAAAACACAAATATGCAATCTCAAGCATCGGCGAAAAGATGAACCGGGAATGATCCAAAGCGGTAACACCGCCTTGAGCAGCCTGCGCCAATAGCCTTTCCACAAAAATGCGCTCCTGCTCCAGTGGACGTGTAATAACGAAATAATTCATATTATCTAGCTGTAAAAAATAGTTATTTTTGGATAAAAAAGGACAATATATCTTGCGGAACAACCTGTTTCAGTTTGCACCCGATCTCATCCCCAAACAAAGCAGCCTCCGCCACATCACCAACCGCCCGGCGACCCTCCTCATAGAAGCTCTGCCGCCCATCCGGAGAAACCACCTGTGCCCGCAACCACATCTCTCCACCCTCCAGTCGCGCATATGCCCCGACAGGGGTATGGCAAGAGCCATCCAGGGTTGCAAGAACTGCACGCTCAGCGGTAACACAAATAACTGTATCAAAATCACTTATTTGGCTAATATAGGATGAGACACGTTCATCCCCGGCACGCACCTCTATACCGACGGCCCCCTGCCCACTCGCAGGCATCATCTCCTCAGGCGCCAGCACAGAAGAAATCTCGTGCGCCAGACCTAGACGGTTCAAACCGGCACAGGCCAGAAAGGTTGCATCCACTTGCCCTGTACGCATTTTATCGATCCGGGTCTGCACATTCCCGCGAAAAGGAACTACTTTCAATCCGGGGCGTTTTGATAGCAAGAAAGCCGCTCGGCGAACACTCGCCGTACCAACAACGCATCCATCTGGAAGATCGTCAAGTTTTTGGGCTTTATTGGACAAAAACGCATCGCGCACATCTTCACGCGGCAACATAAAGGGAAGCACCAGCCCTTCCGGCAAATCCGTCTCCATATCCTTCATCGAATGCACAGCCGCATCGACACGTCCCTCAAGCAACGCCGCCTCAATCTCCTTGGAAAACTGCCCCTTACGCCCTCCAGCATCCAGCAAGCGCACCTCACCATCCGCCGGAGACCAATCCCCCGAAGTTTTAATAACAACAATCTCCGTCTCCAGCGCCGGAAAACGCTTTGCCAGCTCAGCCTGCACTGTCCGCGTCTGAAACAACGCCAGCGGCGAACCACGCGTTCCCAGTTTTATCTTTTCAGACTTTACAGCCATGATTTTCGCCTTTACCTCTAGGTGTTATGAACATTCTGGGCCTTGAAACGAGCTGTGACGAAACAGCCGCCGCAATTGTGACCGACAAAAGAGAGATACGCTCCAATGTCGTGCTTAGTCAACTGCAAGAGCATGAAATATATGGCGGCGTCGTCCCGGAAATCGCCGCGCGCGCGCACCTTGATCACCTGGACAGCATCATTCGCGCCGCCCTCCACGACGCGAATATGGACTGGGACGAGATAGACGGCATCGCCGCCACCTGCGGCCCCGGCCTGATCGGCGGCCTGATGATCGGCATGATGAGCGCCAAAGCCATCGCCGCCGCAAGGAAACTGCCCTTCATCGCCGTCAATCACCTCGAGGGTCACGCCCTGACGGCGCGCCTGACAGACAACATCGAATTCCCATACCTCCTCCTGCTCGTCTCCGGCGGCCATACGCAGATCCTCGTTGCTGAAGATGTTGGAATATACAAACGCCTCGGAACCACACTGGACGACGCAGCAGGCGAATGCTTCGACAAATCAGCCAAACTGATGGGCCTCCCGCATCCCGGCGGCCCCAATCTCGAAAAAATCGCCCGCGAATGCACGGACCACGAAGCCGCCCTGAATCGCTTCCCGCTCCCCAGACCCATGAAGGGACGCAAAGGATGCGACTTCTCCTTCTCGGGTCTCAAAACCGCCGTGCGCACACACGTCCAGTCATTACCCGAAGGCCCCCTGAACAGACAAGACATTGCCGCCCTCGCCTATGCCTGCGAAACCGCCATAGCTGACATATTAGCCAATAGAAGCCAAAACGCCATTCGTGAATTCAAGCAATCATATCACGCCGGAACAACATCCCCGGCACTCGTCGTCTGCGGCGGCGTATCCGCAAACAAAGCCATACGAAACAGGCTTGAGGAGCTGACAACCAAAGAAAACATGCACCTGATCGCCCCGCCGCTAAACCTGTGCGGCGATAATGCAGCCATGATTGCCTGGGCCGGCCTCGAGCACTTGCGCCTAGGCCACACCAGCCCGCTGGATTTCAAAGCCCGCCCACGCTGGCCCCTCGCCCCAACCGCTGAAACCCGCCCCGGCGCAGGAGTAAAAGCATGACCAACCAAATCAGCATCATCGGCGCAGGAAGCTGGGGCACAGCCCTCGCACAGGCCATATCGTCCAAAGGGACGCCCGTCATACTGTGGACCCGCAGCCTCGAACAAGCGGACATCATCAACAGCGCAGGAGAAAACCCCGCATGCCTGCCCGGCGTAACCTTAAGCAAGAACATAACCGCCACCACAAACCTCCCCGACGCCGCAAAAAGCCCTATTCTGCTGATCGTCACCCCGGCCCAGGCCGTACGCAGTACGCTTGAATCCCTCAAACCCCACCTCACGCCCGAGCAATGCCTGATCCATTGCTCCAAAGGCATAGAGCTGGATAGCGGGAAATTTATATCCGATATTAGCCAAGAAATACTCCCTCAGACCCCCTGCGCCATCCTGACCGGCCCCAACTTCGCACACGAAATTGCACGCGGCCTCCCAGCAGCAACGACGCTCGCCTGCGCGGATGAAGCGGTATCTGAAAAATTACAAATCGCGATTGCATCGAAAACATTCCGCCCCTACCTCACCGACGACCTCATCGGAGCCCAACTGGCAGGCGCTCTGAAGAACGTCATCGCGATTGCCTGTGGCATCGCACACGGCCTATCCCTCGGAGAAAGCGCCCGCGCGAGCTTGGTAACAAGAGGGTTAGCCGAAATAGTCCGATTAGGGGCGGTGCTTGGTGCGCGCCCGGAAACCTTTATGGGGCTATCAGGCATCGGCGACCTGATGCTCACCTGCTCCTCCATCCAGTCCAGAAATTTCTCCCTCGGCGCGGCCCTCGGACAAGGAGAAACCCTGGCCGCCATTCTCGAATCGCGCCGGGCCGTCACCGAAGGTGTCCACACCGCCCGCGCCGCGCACAACCTCGCCCAAAAGAATAAGATCGACATGCCCATATGCACCGCTGTGCACAAATGCCTGAACGAAGCCCTGCCTATTGACGCGGCCCTCAAGGAAATGTTGAATCGCCCCCTAGGCAAAGAATACGAATAGCAGGAAGAATCAATGGCACACTGGCTTTTAAAATCCGAACCCTACAAATTCTCATGGGAAGACCAGCTTAAAAAAGGCGAAGGCCGCTGGGAAAAACGCGTACGCAACTATCAGGCCCGCAACAACCTCTCAGCCATGACCCCGGGAGACCAGGCCTTCTTCTATCACTCAAACGAGGGCAAAGAAGTTGTCGGCATCCTCGAAATCACCCAAAAAGCCTACCCCGACCCGGACGATGAGACCGGAAAATTCGTAACGGTTGGCGTCAAACCAAAAAAATCGATGACTGCTCCTGTAACCTTGGCAGACATAAAATCACACCCGGACCTGCAGAATATCGCGCTTGTCCGCCAGTCTCGCCTGTCTGTGATGCCTCTTACGGACAAAGAATGGCGAATCATTTGTGAAATGGGACACGTTTTGTAGTAAAATAGTAACCTTGTTGCTTTACAATAAGAGAATTACCCGTACAGCATAACAAAGGCAAGGTTTCACCATGCAAGACTTACAGGACCTCTACCCCCCGACCCCGGACATGACCCGCCGCGCCCACCTTAAGCGCGAAGAATTCGACGCGCTTTACAAGCAATCTGTAGAAGACCCGAACGGCTTCTGGAAAGATATGGCCCAGCGCATTGACTGGTTCAAAAAACCGACAAAAATCAAAAACACGTCCTTTAAAAAGCCTGTATCCATCAAATGGTACGAAGATGGCACGCTCAACGCCTGCTATAACTGCGTTGACCGGCATTTACCGGAAAAAATCGCAAGTACAGCCCTGATTTGGGAAGGAAACGACCCAAATGAGAGTAAAAAAATCACCTATGGCGAGTTAAAAGAGGAAGTCTGCAAACTCGCAAACGCTCTGAAAAGCCGCGGCGTGAAAAAAGGTGACCGCGTCACTATTTACATGCCGATGGTCCCGGAAGCCGTCTATGCCATGCTGGCCTGCGCCCGCATTGGCGCCGTTCACTCAGTTGTATTCGGCGGCTTCTCCCCGGAAGCACTCAAAAACCGTATACTGGATTGTCGCTCCAACATTGTGATCACTGCCGATCAGGGACGACGCGGGAACAAACTAATACCGCTGAAAGAAAACGTCGACGAGGCCGTAAGAAACTGCATCAATGTTGACACGGTATTGGTCCTGAAATGCACCGGAAATGACATCAACTGGAATGAAGAAACCGACATCTGGTGGCACGATCTGGTCGACATACAGGAACCGGAATGCCCATGTGAAGAAATGAATGCCGAGGATCCCCTCTTCATTCTCTATACATCAGGCTCTACAGGCGCCCCCAAAGGCGTACTCCACACCACAGGCGGCTACATGGTCTACACCAGCCTGACGCACGAGTATGTGTTCGACTATCACCCCGGCGAAGTCTACTGGTGTACCGCTGATGTAGGCTGGATCACAGGCCACTCGTACATCGTGTATGGCCCTCTGGCAAACGGCGCCATATCACTCATATACGAAGGGGTCCCAAGCTACCCTGACGCCTCAAGATTCTGGCAAGTGGTCGACAAACACAAAGTCAACATCTTCTACACCGCCCCCACCGCCCTTCGGGCGCTGATCGCCGGCGGCGATGAGTTCGTCAAAAAAACCAGCCGCAAATCCCTGCGGGTCCTGGGCACAGTCGGCGAACCGATCAACAAGGAAGCCTGGCACTGGTACTACGAAGTTGTCGGCGACAAGCGCTGCGCAATTATCGACACATGGTGGCAAACCGAAACCGGCGGCCACATGATCACCCCGCTCGTCAGCTTCGACCTGAAGCCCGGCTCGGCAAGCCTCCCCTTCCTCGGCATCAAACCGCTCCTCGTAGACAGAGAGGGACAAGTGCTCAAAGGCGAGACCGAAGGACTGCTTTGCATTGCGGACTCATGGCCCGGACAAATGCGTACAGTCTACGGCGACCATCAACGCTTTGAAGACACATACTTCAAGCACTTCCCCGGCCTGTATGAGACCGGCGACGGTGCCCGCCGCGACGCTGACGGCTACTACTGGATCACAGGCCGCGTCGACGACGTCATCAACGTGTCCGGCCACCGCATCGGAACCGCCGAAGTCGAAGACGCCATAGACACCTGCAAAAAGGTTGCAGAAAGCGCTGTCGTCGGCGTCCCTCACGAAATCAAGGGACAAGGCATATACGCCTATGTAACCTTGATGAAAGGCTGCGAGGAAAGCGACGAACTGCGCAAGGAAATCATCCAGACCGTACGCAAAGTGATCGGTCCGGTCGCATCTCCAGACACCATCCAGTTCGCAAAAGCCCTTCCCAAAACGCGTTCAGGCAAGATTATGCGCAGAATTTTGCGAAAAATTGCAGCCTATGAAGAAGAGCATCTTGGTGATATATCAACACTGGCAGAGCCAGACGTGGTCACTGCTCTGATCAAGGGACGTGTGCCAAAAGAATAATTTTTTGACCCATTGAAAAAAGATATGATAGTATTTACATACAATGATAAATACGGGTGATAACCATGGCTGAGCAACAAGATCAAAGAGCACAAAACGCATTTTCAATAAATCATCTCCCAGTAAAAGGAACGATTCAGTTACCTGTAATGGCCTCAAAGATTGACGACCGAATACTTGCGAACATATTGATTGCGCAAGAAACACCTGTAGATGTCAGGCAAGTAACAACATTACCAGAAGCTTTGAATTGGAAGAATCCCGATCTTGCAGTGGACTTCAACCAGATCAAATTCATGCCACATCCGACAGAAAAAAACTTGATACTAATGGAACTGTCCACCCGCAATCCAGACGGAACATCCGAACCGCTAACCGGCACAAATTATAGAGGGGAAGAATACGTTCGTCTAATTAGCATGCGCAAAGAGGACTTCAGAACTTTTGCAGCCTCTCTCCCTGCAGAAAGCAAAGTAACAGAACAAAACATAGATCTGAAATTTGAACCACCAGCCTCGAAAGCAGGAAAAATTAGCCTGAATATAGGCAGCAGCCCTGTCATCACAGCCCCGTTTACTGCCAGCGCATCTGGAATACCCGGTGACCTGCAGCAAGCACCAACCGGCCCCATCGCCGCTGCCCCTGCCAACAACCCGCTGTCACAGCTAAATGCATAAAGAAACTTAGACAAACTCGCCCAAAGAAATCGGTTGCAAAAGAAAAAGGCTTCTTTTTAAAAAAAATTCACATTAAAAAGTTATCAGTATTAAATATAGACAGGACATCATTACAGCATGAACGACACCCCGAAAATCGCAGCGCGCTCGCCTTCGATCGTTGAGCTTGAGGCAGGCACTAAGTACTCATTTTGCACGTGCGGATTAACGGAAACCGAACCATTTTGCGATGGAACCCACAAAACCGCAGATACCACACTGCGCTCCCACAAATTCACGCCTGAAAAAAGCGGAACCTATAGGCTCTGCCGCTGTAAACACTCCCAAAACATCCCGTTTTGCGACGGGACGCATATGACACTCAGCGAGGCCTAGAGTTCATAATCACAGCTTTTATAAAGTCAGCGAAAACAATGGTTTTCGAGAACCGGAACGGAATATACACCAAAGTATTTGAGTACCGGAAGCGCAGAAAACCATTGTTTGCAGGTCTTTAGAAAAGCTATGAGCTTGGACCCTAATGATCGGGTGTACAGGAAGGGAAATGATGATAATCAGCACCATCCTCTGCATGCCCCTGAAATTGATGAGACAAACTCGCACGAATTTTCTGCGCAGAAACAAACCGCGGATAAATAAACTGCAGAAAATGATCGCGGTCCAAAGAATATAAATGTCGCCTGTGAAGCCCCTCTTCCGCCGCAACGCGGGCCTGCGTTTCGCCGACAAAGCGCGCACTGAAATTCTTAAGAATATTCGAAATAGACCGCGTATTATTGGGATCCACACGAATTAAAACCTCACGGAGCCCAAGTTTGGTAAAGCCTCCGTACGTAAGTTCCATCAGCGCTTCCTTGGCAATCCCCTGACGCTGTAAATCCGGATCTGTGAACACAGAACGCAGCGCTGTGCCTCGCTCCCAGTCAATGTCACAAAGACGAACATGGCCACAAGGCGCAACCTCCCCCTTACGAACAACCATAAGCCCGATGCTTTTGTATGGGGACATCTCGGCCTCGCGGCATAGCGTCCATATAAATTCGCTCACATCAAAAAAAGAGGGGCGCCTGGCCCCGCTCGATGAAACATCTGATCTTTTGATCCGCGAAAAATAAAAACCCTCTTTTCGCGTAATATCAAAAATTCGGACAGTATCCGTATCTCGCTCAAAAAGCTGGAAAGCCTCGGGATGAGCGCCCATATACGAATAAAAATCATCATAAAGCAAAATATCTCGAAACATACCAGCAAGCAAAGGCTGGCGTAAGTAAAGCCGATCCGTGACAATCGGCAAGACAAGCCCGTTCTCCATAACCACTCCCTTTTCCGTGACCAAAAGGCAGGCGCAAATTACAAATATCTGGAAAATAAAACAAGAAAAATAAGCCCGGAATAAACAGTTATTTTTTGTTGGCCCGGGCGGCAATACGGTCCGCCGCTTTTTGGGCCTCATTCAAGACCGTGATAGCCTCAGCCTTCTTGCCGGCCTTCATTTTAAGCCGCGCCAGATCGCGATAAACATCAAGCGCCGAAGGACCAATAGGCATCGGATAACGCATCCCCTGCTCCAGGACAGCCTCAGCCTGCGCATCCTGCCCCATAGTCTCATAAATGCGCGCCAGCCCCACTCTGGCTGTCACCAGCAGAGGATTAGCCTCTAAAGCCTCCTGAAGCAGGACAACCGCCTTCTCACGCCCCTGCGCGTCTAGATCAGGCCAGGACAAATAATGAAGCCACGCCTCACGGTTCCACAAATTTGTAAACGCCGGATTCAAGGACCGGGACTTCGCCGCAAACCCCAAAGCCTCTTCAAAAAGCTTGGCCCGTTGAACCGGGTCACTGACCCTGTTTCGATCCTGTAAAAGAGCAATTCTGTATTGTAACTCGAAATCATAAGGCTTTTGCCAGTTCGAAGGCGACCATCGCTCAAGGAGATCGATTTCTCGCCGCGCGTCATCATAAGCCGCATCATTAATCAACGCAGGAATTTTCTGGGCATAATAAACCCCGACAGCTGCGCTTATCAGCCAAAGCATCGGAAGAACAGCAATCACAACAAGCCCGCCCCTTGCAAGCCCCCGTTGCCATCCAGAAGGAACACGTAAAGGCATAATCTCAAGCTTCAGGGTCCGCTGGGTATACGCAAACCAGATCCCCATCAAAACCGCCGCCATAATCAAAGGAGCCGGCATGTATAAATGAAACGATATATGAGAATGCAAAGCCAGAACCATAAGCCCGCACAAACAAGCCCACAGCCATAACCGCTCTGAAGAACCCGGCTCTGAATGCCGCGTAGCCTTGATACTCAAGACCAGAACCGTAACCAGAATGGAATAAAACAGGAGCGGTAAAAACACGCCGCCCTCGACCCAGAACTGTAACGGGTCCATATGGACGAAATAGCCGTCGCTACGATCAAGCGGAGAGCGATAACGCGGATAGTAATAGACAAAAGTCCCAAGCCCTTTCCCGAGCCATATATCCTGCTGAATGATCTCCCAGGTCGATCCCCAGATCAACTGGCGTTCAACCACGCTCCGCTTATCCTGAGGTAAGGTCGTGATGCTTTTGCCGAGTTTGCCGGAATTCCCGTGATTAACAACGCCAAATAGCAGAACCCCACAAAGCAAAACAGGCAAAACCCGGCGCCATTGAATGCCTTGATGTTTCCAGGTAAACACAAAAAACGGCACCGCAGCGATCAAGAGCGACAAAAACGCCCCCCGGCTTTGGGTTACCAGCAATGCCGCCATATAAAGAACGATCAAAACAAAGCACAAAACAACCCGCACCAATGATTTTTGCTGGGCATAGAGCGCAAAAGCAGGAAAAAGGCACATATTAAAAATAACAGCCAGATTATTCGGATTAAGCATCGGATGATGGATCCGCGGCCCGTAAGTATCAAAAAGAAAGAAGAATTGAACCAGCGCCCAGACGGATAATGCCGCAACACCTGCCGCAATGACACTACCCAAGACAACCAGCCAGTTTTGCCGCTCCGGCGCCATAGAAAAAACAAGAAACAGAACAGGAAAAATACTAAAAATAAAGGCGAACAGAATGCTGTTATAAGGCACCAAAGACCAGAAAATATTGGCCCAGACCAGTGATAAATAAAGCAGCACAAAGATCAAAAGCCATGAACGGGGAACCGAAAATTCACGGCCTATCCCCGGCCATAACATCAAAACGCACAGCCCGATCAGACCGCCGATACAAGGCATAAACAAAAAACTGTCCGTGCCATTAAAAAAAATGCCGGTAATAAAGCTAAGCAAAAAAAGCCCTGCCCCTAAGCCTTGCATAAGCAATTGACTGTATGAAAAGGGTTTCAAAGCCTCTGCCATACCGCCCTGCTCTAAGCAGCCATACCGACAGCCGATTTATAAAGCTCAAGCAGCTCATCGGCCTCACGGCGCTTCTCAACATCCATCTTACGCAAAGAGATAATCTTGCGCATCGTCTTGGTATCAAAACCAACGCCCTTGGCTTCGGCGTAAACTTCCTTGATATCTTCCATCAAAGCCGCTTTTTCTTCTTCCAGACGCTCAATGCGCTCGATAAACGACTTCAGACGTGCACCGGCAACACCACCAACATCACGAGCCTCTTCCCCAGCTTGTGATTCATCGGAAACATCAGAGGGTGATGGAAAAGCGGCGACATTCTCAGTCATGATAAACTCCTTGGCTAGGTCCTCGAAAAAGGATTCAGGTTATGATTCGGATACCCCCCGATTGTAACGGATTATCTCCCGCCCCTAAGTGCTTTTTACGCTTTCCCACAAAAAAACCCGTGCAAGAAACAATCTGACGAACAATTCTGCAAAATCTGTGCTATCTAGAATTTAAGAAACACAAGGAGACTCTGGTGGCACAGGAAAAAAGAAAAGAAGACCTCGAAATCTTCAAAGAGCAAGACAGGCAATACAAATTCCCCTACCACCATATCCCCAGCCTCATGCGGGATAAGACCGCATCAAGAACACAACACCTCGACTGGGGCTTTGATTACATGAGCTGCCTGCTCCATGCAAAAGAAACAATAGAAAAGCTCTCCCCTGCGTCCGTCCTCGAAGTCGGGTGCGGTGACGGCGCAATTATTGGCGCCTTTAATACAGAAATCCCGCGTCTGGTCGGTGTCGATCTTTCAGAAAAAGCCATCCCCTTTGCACAAGCCTTCTTCCCCCATATCGAATTTATGGTCAAAGACGCAAAGGAAATGACCGAAACCTTCGACGCCGTCATGGCCGTAGAAGTCCTTGAACACATACCGGATCAGGAAGTCAGCAGCTTCCTGAACATCCTCGCCAGCCGGACAAACGCAGGAGGACACATTTACATCAGCGTCCCGAGCATCAACCTGCCCCTATATAAAAAGCACTACAGACACTACGACCCTGCCCTCCTGCGTAGGCAAATAGAACAATCAGGAATTCCGGTCGATATTCTTGAAATAAAGTTCTTCAGAAGCCCGGTAAAAGGAGAAGAGCTCTACAAAAAACTAACCCATAACAGGCTCTTCACGGGCGAAATCCACCCGCTGAGAAAACTGATCTGGAATAACATCCGCAAAAGCCTCAACACGCCGGATGAAAAAACAGCGCAACATGTCGTCGCGCTGCTCAGAAAACAATAAGCAAAGAAGATTAAGGGGCAGCACCTCCCTTACGCACAACCTTGCCATCCCATGATTCAATCAAAATGCCATGCTCGTTCTTAACGCCGGCGACGCGGCCAACTTGCAGATTAACCACCATTTCTTGCGTAATACTGTCATCTTCCTTGGTAACCTTATAGTCAGTTATCCCCTTCGGCACATAACTAAGCATGACCTTGACCTGAAACAACCAGCGATAACGACCCGTAACCGGTCCTTCATTCATCAACAGTGGAACATCCTCAACAAAACAACGCACATCATACTTTCCAGTCCCTAAGGTCTTGAGAATATTCTTGGATTGCAAAAACTTCACATACTCGGAATTACCATGTTTATCCAGAAGCAAGCTCTTACGCTTATATTCCTTTTGATAGGTATCCGCGTTGTATGAAAGCAACTCTGAGACATTCTGCTGCGCCCACGCCGCAATAATAGCATCAGAGCGATGAGACATATCCAGTGGCAAAGAGTTTTCAGGCGTCTCATCTGCCACAGTATCATCAATAACCGCATCGGGATCGGCAAAAGGCGCCTTCAGCGTCTCCGCAGGATCAGGGCCCCTTTTCTGCATAGAAGGGAAGAAAAATTCAAGCCAGCTCCCAGCGCGAGCCTCAGACGGAAGCGCAATCGAACCCACACAAAACAAACTCAAAACAAGACATAAACGCTTAAACTTCATTATGTTTCCTCCACAAACAAAGTCTATCATATTATTCGGCGCCGATATAAGTATAACAACGCTATTTGACCACACAAAAATTAAAAAATTCAAAAAAACAAGTGTCGCGCTGTACACAAAAAAAACAGGCTGTATGATACGCCCATGAACGAAAAGCAGGAAAAAGACAGCCTCGAAAAAAATACGCTCGGCGGGCGTATCTCGCGCTATAGCCGCGTATCAGGAACCATGGCAGGCCTCGCCGCAAAACTGGCGGGAGAGCGCTATCTCGGCATCAAAATAGAACGCGAGGAACACGCCCAAAAACTGGTTATGGCGCTCGGAAACCTCAAAGGCCCCCTGATGAAAGTCGGTCAGATCCTCGCAACCATCCCCGAAGCCCTCCCCCCCGAATACGCGCAAGCCATGCAAGAATTGCAATCAAACGCACCCGCGATGGGGTGGCCCTTTGTGCGCCGCCGGATGAGAGCCGAGCTCGGACCGGACTGGGAGAAAAGATTTAAATCATTCGGTCACGAAGCCGCAGCCGCAGCCAGCCTTGGGCAAGTCCATAAAGCCGTGACACTCGATGGAAAAGACGTCGCCTGTAAACTGCAATACCCCGACATGCAGGCCGCGATTGACGCTGATCTGAACCAGCTGAGAATGATCTTCTCCATCTATGAAACCTACGACAAAACAATCCAGACAAGCCAGATCCATACAGAACTCGCTGAACGCCTGCGCGAGGAGCTTGACTACGCAAGGGAAGCAAAACACTGCAAACTCTACGCACACATGCTTCAGGATGAAACAAATGTTCACGTCCCCGAAGTCATCGACGAGCTCTCAACCGACCGCCTCCTGACTGCGACTTGGCTTGAAGGCAAAAAAATTCTGGACTTCAAGGAAGCAGACACCAAAACTCGAAACACGCTCGCTATGAACATGTTCCGCGCATGGTACGTCCCGCTTTATGGCTACGGCATCATCCACGGAGACCCGCATCCGGGCAACTACACCGTCCGCCCGGACCTCTCCGTAAATCTCCTTGATTTCGGCTGCATCCGGGTCTTTCCGCCAAAATTCATCGGCGGCGTCATAGACCTCTATAACGCCCTCCGCACCAACGACACGGCCCTGTCTGTCCACGCCTACGAAACATGGGGTTTTAAAAACCTGAACAAAGAACAGGTCGAAACCCTGAACATATGGGCGCACTTCCTTTACGCCCCTGTTCTGGAAGATAAAATCCGCCCAATAGGGGAAGTAACAAACGGCATCTACGGCAAGGAGACCGTGGAAAAAGTCCACACGCAGCTCAGAAAAACCGGAACCATTCAAGTCCCCAGAGAATTTGTATTCATGGACCGCGCCGCTCTTGGTCTGGGATCGGTATTTTTACATCTTAAATCACAAATCAACTGGCACCGCGTCTTCAACGAACTGATTTCCGGATTTGACGTAAAAAAAATACAGCAAAAACAGGACGCTGCGCTCGAAAAATTCAAAATCCCCGCTTAGCCTCAAAAACGGTTGCCTTTTAAGCCGAATCGGAGTCCGCGAACAAAAAACCGATTCGTTTATCCCCAGAAAAGATATGCCTCAAACCCGATTTTGTAAGGGTTTGTAAACGTTTATTCCTCATAATGGGGAAAGGAGAACTGTTTCTCCATCGGGGCGCTTTTGTACTTTACATAGGGATGCACGTTTTCCGCGTGATCCGGGGATTAAACTAGGTTATGGGCAAAAAAGCCATAAAAGACCAAAAAGCGAATGGGAGCAGAGAATTTCTGGGCAACCAGAGGGGGAATATTTTCTTCACCCTTTTTGCTGCCATAGCGATTGTTGGTTTGATTGGTGCCGGCGTCATGGCCACCATGCGCGGTCCCCTGACCACAATGGTCGAGGTCAATAACCGCGCCAAAGCCGAAAGCGAAATGACCATCGCCTCCCGCCTGACCTTGCTGGAAGCAACGGAATCAGCCGCAAATGGCGATTGTGACTCGGACGGTTTTGTCGAGCCGCTCGAATGGGTTGACGCCAGCGGCGCAGGTCCCGACGGCGTGTTTGGCTCTGATGGCGGGGGTTTCCTGCCCGCAGCAGTCGGCTCCTCCCACATCGACCCTTGGGGAACAGAATACGGATACTGCGCCTGGGATGCCGGTGGAACGATTGATGCTCTAACCTGCGACGAAGACTCTGATGGAAATTACAACCGCCTGAACGGAAACGGCTCCCCGACCGATGAAACCTACACGGTCATCGCCCTGATCTCCGCCGGTCCTGACGGCGTATTCCAAACCATTTGTTCTGGTGGCGCCTCCCCCGGAGCAACCAAAGGCGGAGACGACATTCTCACCACCTACACATACTCAGGGGCGGTTGCAGAAACAAACGGCCTATGGAATATCAAAAGCGGCGACCCATCCGTTGCGGAAATCAGCAAGAACCTCGAAGTCACCGGCGGCGCATCCTTCAGTAACGGAATTAACCTGACGGCCAGCGCCTCTGCCCTCCAGCTCGGAGCAGCGTCAATGCTGTTCCCGGACGACACAACATTAACAGTCTGTAATCCCGCGAACGATGGCCTGCTTCGTTTGAACAAAACAGGCGACCCGGACTTCCTCGAGGTCTGCGACGATCCAACCGGATGGGTTTCTGTTGCACTCGGCGCCCCGGGCGTCTCTTTGTGGCAAGCCGGAACAGGAAGCGACATCTATTACAACTCAGGCACCCCGCATGTCGGGATTGGTAAAACCAACCCCGGTGAAGCCCTTGATGTCGTCGGCAACATTGCCGCCAGCGGTAACGTAAGCGCTGCGGGCGTCGCCACCAGCGGCAATGCCTCTGTCGGTGGCACGCTGGGCGTAACCGGCGCAACAACACTGTCAACCGTGAATGCAACAGGCGCCGCAGACTTTGATTCAACATTGAATGCAGACGGAGCAACGACATTAGGCGGAACACTCGATGTCACAGGTGCTAGCACCGTCACTACCCTGAATGCAACAGGCGCTGTTGATTTTGATTCAACACTAAATGTCGATGGCGCCGCCACACTCGGCTACACGTTAGATGTCACCGGCGCAACAACGGTAACCACATTGGATGCCAGTGGCGCTGTAGACTTCGGATCGACTTTGAATGTTGACGGCGACATTTCCGACTCAAACAGCGCAGTCACCATCGCCGACGACCTCTCAGTAACCGGAAGCATCAGCGGAACAAACATCACAGCAACATCAGCCATCGCCGCCGGCACGACCATCTCGGTCAACGGCGATCAACTCGGGCCCCCTCTCGGCTGTTCGGCAACAGAAAAACTAAAATGGACCAACGGCTCGGGCTGGTCCTGCGCCACCGACCTTCAGGGCGGCTCCGGAGGCGGAGCGCCATCCCTCGATGATCTGACCGACGTCGTCGTCCCCACGCCCGGAGACGGCGATTGCCTCGTCTACAACAGCTCCGGCGGCCAGTGGGAAAACGGCGCCTGTGCGGCAGGATCAAATCTCGGTATTTTCGAAATCGTTGGAAATGTCATCCGCGTCAAATCATCAGCCGGAGACTACACAAATGACGACTTCGTCGTGGGCTCCCCGCAAACAGATGATGATGGAGACACCAACCACGACGCTCGTATGTTCTTCGACAAAACCAAAGGCGCATTCCGTGCTGGAACAGTTTCGGGAACACAGTGGGATAACGCCAGTATCGGAAACTATAGCACTGCCCTAGGAAACGGCACAACAGCCAGCGGTATATCAAGCACCGCAATGGGAAGCGGCTCAACAGCCAGCGGTGGCTACAGCACGGCGATGGGGCAAGTCACAACAGCCAGCGGTAACAGCAGCACCGCCATGGGAAGCAACACAACGGCCAGTGCCCACAGTAGCACCGCGCTAGGATATGGGACAGCAGCCAAAGGCCAGAGCAGTACCGCCATGGGATTTTCCACAACGGCCAGCGGCTTCGCCAGTACAGCGATGGGATACTCTGCTGTAGCGGGCAACGGAACCACAGGAAGTGGCTACGGCGATGGTTCCATGGCAATCGGCCTGATTGATGATGCTGTTACCATCACCACCCCATCCCAAGTCACCGGTATCCAGTCTCTCGGCATTTTCATGGGCGACCAAGACGGTCTGGTTATGGCCTCATCAAACACAATGGGCCTTTTTGGTGGCTCCTTTGTAATCGACCCAGCCATCCCGGCAACACAACTTTACGCACGCGGCGTTCTCGACCTCGGCGCAGCAACAGATGCCCTGATCATGCCAATCGGTGACACAGGCAACCGCCCGACAACCCCGATCAACGGCATGATCCGCTACAACAGCGCCTCCGACAAATTCGAAGGCTATCAGGCCGGCGCATGGCAAGACATCCTCACCTCCGCCCTTTCCGGCGGCGCAGCCAACCCGGACCGCGGCATCCAGTTCAACTCCGGCGGCGACTTCGCAGCAGATTCAACCTTTATATATACCTCCACCGGACGCCTCGGCGTCGGCACCTCTGATCCAAAGGCTAGCGCAGACTTTGCCGGCACAGACGCGCTTGTCATCCCACGCGGCATAACCAGCGAAAGACCAGCGACCGCCGCCAACGGCATGATCCGCTACAACAGCACCTCCGACCGTTTCGAAGGCTACCAGTCAGACGAGTGGCAAAACTTCCTGACAAGCAACACCGGCGCCGCCACCCCCGACCGCGGCATCCAGTTCAATAGCGGTGGCGCTTTTGCCGCAAGCAGCAATGTTATTTACTCCCCTCAAGGCGCTTTCATGGTCGCGGGGACATACACAGGAACCGGCGCGCCGCCAGCCACAGGCACCGGCACACGCATGTTCTTTGACCCCACAAAAGCCGCATTCCGAGCAGGGTTTGTGACTGGCACCCAATGGGATAACGCAAATATAGGTAAGTACAGTATTGCCATGGGCACAAACACAACGGCTAGCGGACAGTACAGTACAGCCCTCGGAGAATGGTCACTCGCAAGCGGCGTCGCCAGTACGGCTTTGGGGCTGGCAACAACAGCCAGTGGTGTCCAAAGTACGGCTATGGGCTATTACACAAAAGCCAGTGGAAACGACAGTGTTGCCATGGGTAAATTCGTCGTGGCCGGTGATGGAACAGCCGGTAGCGGTTATGGAGATTCTTCTTTCGCATATGGCCTTGGAAATGCGACCTTTGGACACTACCCGCAAGTAACAGGTCAGCAGTCTGTAGGCTATTTCATGGGAGTACAAGATGATGTCGTCTTCGCTTCATCCAATTCATTTGGAATATTCGGCGGCACAATGGTCATCGACCCCGCCATTCCGGCAACACACCTCGCCGCAGACGGCGGCCTGACAGTTGATGTCGAAGGAAACGTCGGCGCGATCAACTTCTGCGATGAAACAGGCGCAAACTGCTTCGCCCCCGCCGACGTCGCCAGCGGCGCAACCGGCCTGTGGGAAAACAATTCCGGCGTTGTACGCACAAAAGACGCCTCCGCCCCATGGACCACCGCAGACTTCGTCTTCGGCTCCCCACAACTAGATGATGACGGTGACGCCAATCACGATGCCCGCATGTTATTCGACAAATCCAAGAGCGCTTTCCGCGCAGGACAAGTAACAGGGACTGAGTGGAATAACGCAAACATTGGCGCAAACAGTACGGCGTTAGGCTATGCTGTTAAGGCATCGGGCACAAATACCGTTGCAATAGGCGCATCTTCAACGGCATCTGGCTTAGGGGCTGTTGCAATAGGACAATCAAATCAGGCAACGGGAACTTATGGCCTTGCCCTTGGTTACAGCACAACAGCAAGTAATTCATATGCAACTGCACTTGGTGGTTCAACAATTGCCAGTGGACAATACAGTACCGCAACAGGCTTCGGTAATACAGCAAGCGGAAACTACAGTGTTTCAGGAGGTGCATTCTCTACGGCAAGTGGACAAGCTTCCCTCGCGATGGGTACGGTAGCAACTGCATCCGGAGCAAACAGCCTTGCATTCGGCCCAACGACAAGCGCTTCTGGTATTGCAAGCATAGCACTAGGAAACAAAGTAACTGCCGGAAATGGTACCGCCGCAAATGGTTTGGGTGATGGATCTATGGCAATCGGCCTAATTGATGACGCCGTAACAATTACAACACCATCCAAAGTAACCGGCATCCAATCCATGGGTATATTCATGGGCGATCAGGACGGATTAGTCATGTCAGCCGCCAACACCATGGGCCTCTTCGGCGGTAAAATGGTCATCGACCCAGCCGTCCCGGCCACTCAGCTGACCGCCCGCGGGGTCCTCGACCTCGGCGCCGCCAACGATGCCCTCGTCATGCCGGTCGGTGCAACAGCAGACCGTCCGGCCTCAGCCGTCGAAGGCATGATCCGCTACAACAGCCAGTCAGATAAATTCGAAGGCTACCAAGCCGGCGCATGGCAAGACATTCTCACATCTGCTGTTTCCGGTGGTGCCTCCTCCCCCAACAGAGGGATACAATTCAACTCAAATGGTGACTTCGCGGCAGATGCCAGCTTCATCTTCACATCGGCTGGCCACTTAAATCTCGGTAGCGCTACAGCAAATCAATCCAACTTTGACAGAGCATTGACCGTAGGCACATTCACCCCTGGCCAAGATGCCGGCGTTGAAATTACCGGTGCCATCACAGGATCAGATGCGTCAATCGGAAATCTGGCTTTCTATAACGGAATAAATCCTGTTGGCGCAGTGCAAGCTTACCGCAGCGGGGCAGACAACAGCGCGGCCATGCTATTCGCGACAGCGAATGCAGGCTCTTTCGCAGAACGCATGCGCCTGAGCCCCGCCGGTGCACTCGGCATAAATACAACTAGCCCACAAACACTATTAGACGTCAACGGCACCATCAAAATGGGCTATGGCGGCGAAGCCTGCGATGCCTCCCGCGAAGGCGCCATCTACTACGACAGCGCCACCGATGCCTTCTATGTCTGTGCCACCGCCGGAAGCTGGGATGTCCTCTCAACCGGAGGCTCCACCCCGCCCGGCGCACCAGACCGCGGGGTGCAGTTCAACTCCGGCGGGTCCTTCGCCGCTGATGCAAACTTCACCTACACCTCCGTTGGTGACTTCATCGTCGGCTCATCTCAACTCGACGACACCGGCACCGGCTCCGAAGACAACCGCATGTTCTTCGATGTCTCCAAAGGTGCATTTAGAGCTGGAACAGCAACAGGAACTGAATGGAACAGCACAAATATCGGTGATGGCAGCATAGCAATGGGCCACAATGCAATAGCAAAAGGTGGCATTCTTGCAAAAGGCAATATCGCTTTAGGAAATGCTGCCGCCGCAACCTCAACAATCGGCCCATCCTTCGCAATAGGAAACTCAGTAACCTCCAGTGGTCCTTACAGCATCTCGCTGGGAAACATCTTAACATCCTCTGGAAATACAAGTGTTGCAATTGGAGGACAAGTTGTAGCTTCAAATACAAGAGCAATAGCAATCGGATCTGAAGTAGAAGCAGCAGGACTACAATCCATAGCTCTAGGCCTAGCCGATATTGGAAGCACTAGTTTTGCTAAAGTTTCAGGAACTCAGTCTCTAGGAATCTTTATGGGAGGTCACGAAAATGTTGACTTCACAGCCTCAAAAACCATGGGCCTCTTTGGTGGGAAAATGGTCATAGACCCGGCCGACCCTGCCACAAACCTCATCGCAGACACAGCCCTCGAAGTCGACGGCACCATCAAAATGGCCTATGGCGGCGAAGCCTGCGACGCCTCCCGCGAAGGCGCAATCCACTACGACAGCGCCGCTGACGCCTTCTACGTCTGCGCCACAGCCGGAAGCTGGGATGTCCTCTCCACAGGCGGCTCCACTCCGCCCGGCGCACCAGACCGCGGCGTCCAGTTCAATTCCGGCGGGTCCTTCGCCGCTGACGCAAACTTCACTTACACATCAGTTGGTGATTTCATCGTCGGCTCGTCTCAACTCGACGACACCGGCACCGGCTCCGAAGACAACCGCATGTTCTTCGACGTCTCCAAAGGAGCCTTCAGAGCTGGTAAAGCACAAGGAACAGAATGGGACGATGCCAATGTAGGTACAAACAGTTTTGCAGTAGGAACTAATGCTCAAGCACTCGGCAGTAACAGTGTTGCAATAGGATTACGCAGCATTGCAAATGGAAACGACGCTATCGCAATCGGAAAAGACAACACATCATCGTTTGTTGCAATCGGATCATTACTTACAACATCCGGTGCAAATAGCATTGCTCTCGGAAACAGAGCGAAAGTAACAGCATCAGGAACATATTCAATGGCCATTGGCCTCGGCGCACCCACCGGTGCATACCCACAGATTTCGGGCACAAATTCCTATGCTGTTTTTTCTGGAGATCAAGGTGGTGTTGATTTAACAAGCTCCAGCACCATAGGTTTCTTCGGCGGCAAAATGGTCATCGACCCGAATACCCCGGCAACACAGCTCAACGCCCGCGGCGTCCTTGATCTGGGTGCAGCCACAGACGCTCTCATCATGCCAATCGGCGACACAGGCAACCGCCCGTCTTCTCCGATCGACGGTATGATCCGCTACAACTCGGCCTCCGGTAAATTTGAAGGCTACCAAGCCGGCAGCTGGCAGGACCTCATCACCACATCCGGCGGAAAATGGTCTGCCGGCACAGGCGACGCCATCTACTACAACTCAGGCACCCCGCTCGTCGGGATTGGCACCACAACGCCAACATCTAGCCTCCATGTCGTCGGTGATGCCTTGAAATTCCAACCATCCGGAAACTCTGCACAAATTACACTGGACAATTACAGCGCAAGTCCAATGCTTTACATAGCAGGAGTAGACGGGACAGTAGATACTTATATTCAATCTCTTGGTGACTTAAACATCAGCGTCGGAAGCCCCTCCCCTGCATCAAGTGCAAATAAACTCGCTATCTCCATGGATCGCCTAACAGGTTACGTCGGAATTAGGCAATCCACAGCAACTACCGCCCTTGATGTCGCCGGCGCCATCAAAATGGACTACGACAGCACCACCTGCGACAGCACCATCCAGGGCGCGATCCGCTACGACAGTGGCAACACCCGCTTTGACCTGTGCGACGGCGCAAGCTGGAAAACAATCGCGACATCTTCTGGCGGTTCCAAATGGACGGCTGGCTCCGGCGACGCCATCTACTACAATTCCGGCACCCCGCTCGTTGGTATTGGTACAACCGCACCAGAGGCAACCCTCGACATTTCTTCAACTGATTCAGTTATCGTCCCACGCGGCACAACGGCCCAGCGCCCCTCATCCGCCATCAACGGTATGATCCGCTACAACTCCACCACGGGCAAATTCGAAGGCTACGAAAACGCAAGCTGGGCCAATCTCACAGACGCCACCCCTGCCGGCTCAGACCGTCAGATTCAGTTCAACTCCGGCGG
>JAGRHC010000073.1 GCA_020445145.1 Alphaproteobacteria bacterium | reverse complement strand
CGGGCAATCGCCTGCATCAGGCCGTGGCCATGCATCGGTTTATCAATATACATGGTGTGCATGCAGGGCGCATCAAAGCCCGTCAGCCACATGTCGCGGACGATAACCAGTTTCAGCTTGTCCTTGGGATCGCGGGCGCGTTTGGCAAGAAGGTCACGGCGCGCCTTGCTGCCCGTATGTTGCAACCATTCGGGCGGATCATTGGCGATATTACCCGTCATCACGATTTTGATAGCGCCTTCCGTATCGTCCGTGGAATGCCAATCTGGGCGCAATTTAATGATTTCATCGTAAAGTGCGACGCAGATACGGCGGCTCATACAAACAATCATGCCCTTACCATCAAGGGCGCTGATCCGGTTCTCGAAATGCTCCACAATATCGGCGGCCACCTGTTGCAGGCGTGTTTCCGCCCCGACAATCGCCTCAACCCGTGACCATTTGCTCTTCTTGCGCTCTCGTTCGCCAGACTCTTCATCTTCCGTCAGCTCATCGACTTCTGTATCAAGATTTTTTACCTCGTCGTCGTCAAGCTGGAGCTTGGCCAAGCGGCTTTCGTAATAAATTGGGACGGTTGCGCCATCCTCAACCGCCCGCTGGATGTCGTAAACATCGATATAGTCTCCGAACACGGCAGGTGTGTTCACATCAACCGATTCAATCGGCGTCCCGGTGAAGCCAATGAAGGAGGCGTTGGGCAAGGCATCCCGCAGGTGTTTTGCGAAGCCATAAGCCAGCTCACCCGTTTTTTTATCCAGTTTGGCTCTGAAACCATACTGGCTGCGGTGCGCCTCATCGGCGATGACAACCACGTTTTTGCGGTCTGTCAGCAACGGGAAGGTTTCTTCGCCATCCGCAGGCAGGAATTTCTGAATGGTCGTGAAAATAACCCCGCCCGACGCCACAGACAGCAACTTACGCAATTCTTCGCGGTTATCTGCTTGCATCGGCTTTTGCCGGATCAGGTCGTGGCAGAGGCTGAACGTGCCGAAAAGCTGGTCATCCAGATCGTTCCGGTCTGTCAAAACGATCAGGGTTGGGTTTTCCATGGCAGGCGTCGCAATAACTGCCCCAGCATAAAACGCCATCAAAAGACTCTTGCCAGAGCCTTGGGTATGCCAAATCACACCGACCTTGCGATCACCGCCCGAAGACGTCGCCGTGACAGTGCAATCAACAGCATGGCGGACGGCGTGGAATTGGTGGTAGCCCGCGATAATCTTGAATGTATCTTTGCCGTTGCTCTGGAAGACCGTAAAACGGCGGATCATTTCCAGGAAAAACTGCTGATTACAAACACCATGAATAATGGTTTGTAGTTCTGGCGTTCCTTTTGCGGCAATGTTGGTGCCATCCACAGTGCGCCAGGGCATAAAACGCTCGAAATCAGCAGTCAGGCTACCAATTCGGGCTTTTAAT
Organism: Alphaproteobacteria bacterium; assembly: GCA_020445145.1. Lineage (GTDB taxonomy): Bacteria > Pseudomonadota > Alphaproteobacteria > Micavibrionales > Micavibrionaceae > JAGRHC01. Next base: position 2,770 of record JAGRHC010000073.1, on the reverse strand, counting down.
CCATCCGAGATCAACAACACGGCATTCGTGCGGAAGATAGACGGAATAAGTTGTTTATAGGCCTGCACCTGACGAAAGGCGCCTTCAATGGTGGCGTTTTCATCCCCGGCGTTTTTCAGCTCAATCAGCCCAAGCGGCAGGCCATTTATAAACAGCATCACGTCAGGGCGACGGTTATTCCGCTCCTCGATGATGGTAAATTGATTGACCGCAAGCCAATCGTTCTTTTGGTTTGTCCAATCGATTAACCAAGCAATATCATTTTTGATCGTTCCATCTTCCTGCATGTATTGAACAGAGATACCGTCAACCAGCAGTTTATGCAGGCGGCGATTTTCTTCGATCAGGGACGGCATTTCTGTTGCCGTGACCTTACGTACGATATCATCGATGGCATCGGCAGGCATTTGCGGATTGATGCGAGTCAGAGCCGCGCGTAGGCGGCCTAGCAACAATATATCGCCATAGCTGGCGCGTTCCGGCGCTTTCCCCTCAGGGGCCATATCGGGACCATGAGCAACGGCCCAGCCAAGGCCAGATAGCCAATCCAGCGTTACGTCTTCAATGTCGGATTCTGTGAGTTTGGTCATGCGTTTACCACGTTTCCTGCTTGATTTATGCTTGCGGGTACCGGAGGAACCACAAGCGCAATCATCCGATCATAATGTTTCTTATCCTCATGCTCTATCAGTTCCAAAACATGCTTCATTATTTGAGGAGCTTCAGCAAGGATGGAACTATCGTGTTCCCCGTGACCAATCTGGTCTTCGTGCGAATGCGTGTGGAGGAAACGTAAAATGCTTGTTTTCTTTGTCGTATCGAAAGTAGATTCTTCAACTTTTTTATGCAGCTCCCCGCTCACATTTGGCATCCTGAACGCTAGGAAGTTTTCAAGCAACCGCCGCGCGACGTTAGGCATGTGATAATACAGCTCAAGAGACGTAGAGGCATTTGTAGATTCAGATGCTTTATATGTGAGGTCAAACAGATACTGGTATTCAGAATTATACTCATGCAACAGCTTATCCAACTGACGAAGCCTGCTCACGCGCACTCCATTTTCTGATACACAAACTGTTTGATAGAAAGATGCACTTTTTCCAAGTTTCTTTTTGTGCTTATTTATATACCAGAACCAGTTCTTTACCTGCCGGAAGAACATGAAGTTATGCGTCAGAACGAAAAGCTGATTTGCAGCGTTTGTCCTTTCTTTGATATAACTGAAGGCATGGAACATGGCTGTATCGTCCATGCTACAAACAGGGTCATCAATAACGACAATACCGGATGCCAGATCAAATTTCGTGTCTTCCAGTGATTTTAGGAAATGCAGTAGCGCAATGGCGGTCTTTTCGCCCTCGCTTAAGGCATGAGCAGGTTTATCACCGCGCATAATAGTATAGCCCGTTTCCCCATCTGCGGTAGCAAAACGGATTTCGCTATGCCCAAGGTAGCTTTCTAAATCTCGATTAATATCTTCCGCTGGCTTCTTATGATTGATAATTTCCTGTTCAAGCGCATTGACCTTGGCGCTATCTGCCGTGATTTTATCGGCTAGACCGCGATGCTCCCTTTCTAAATCATCAAAAGCAGTCTTTAACCCCTGATATTCGGCGATAGCTGCCGCTGCAAGGGCAGATTTTATAGCTTTCTTTGCGACTTCGATCCCTTGGGTGAAGTTTTTTGTCTTATTATTGTGTTCCGCAACGATAGCATTCACAGCATCAAGCTGTGCTGCGCTATGGTCTGCGGGATCGGTATCAAACGTGATCGGAGAAAAAGGCGAGCCTTTCTTGCTTTCCAGGGCCGCCTTCAATTGGCCGAGAAAATCAACGCAGGCGGATATTTGCTCATTCAGCTTTTGACACGACACATTATATTTTGTCTTCAAATCATCATAAAACTTTTCAGGTGCGGGCATTTGCACAGAACCCAGCGCGGATGTGGTTTGGGTGATTGCCGCAATTTTTGACGTAAGGGCAGCATCAAGCGCCTTAAACTCATCATTGAAATGCCCTTCCAGAGCCTTAATTCTTTCGGCAGGGATGCGTTGCTCACAGAATTTACAGTTTTCAGACTTATGGTCTTTGTGCAATTGCAAGCCCTGCTTGACCCATTCGGATGTTTCAGTGTCCTTTGCCAGAGATTCAATAGTTTGAGAAACAACAGTTTTTTGTAAAAGCGTTTTTACTTCCCCAGTAAGTGCGGTCAATTCCGGCAACGTCAACGCAACAGGGATAATTTCTGGCTGGACGGTACTGGCGATTGTTTTTTTAAGCGCCGTGAGTTCATCATCCGTTTTAGCGTGCTGCGCGGCATTACCAGCAGAAATAAGGCCCTCGCAATCGGCTTTGAAATGCGACTTATTATAGGATTGGGTGTTAGTAATACTCAGCCAACCGCGTGTTGCTGTAGCGTTCCCGGTGCAGAAATTATCTAACTCTTTTTCCTTTTGCTCTTTGTCTTTCTTCTTGGCATCGGTATCGGTCTTTAACTTCTCAAGCTCTTTTCTCTGTTTTTCCAGTTCTTTCTGCTTTTCAATATTTTCTTCGCCGATAAAGAAAATCGGTGAAGCGCCGCTTTCTGAAAACACGTTGTTATCCACAAAAGCGCGATTAAATACGCGGATTGATGGCGGGGATGTATCGGTCGCAATGTTAGCGGGAGTGATAGTCTTTGTGCCGTAGGCAATCGAAAAATCCTGAACGCCATCCTGTCCGACGGACTGACGTTTTTCGACCATGCGTAGGATGTCGGCAAGAGTTGTTTT
>JAGRHC010000072.1 GCA_020445145.1 Alphaproteobacteria bacterium | reverse complement strand
CAAAAAAAGAATTACTTTAAAAACAACAAATACACAGATTGTTTCTGAATAAATATAAGTAAAAATAAAACATATGCTTATATATAATAAATAAAAATAGGGATAGTTCCGGTTTTTGTTTTTTTAATCTCGATTTTGATTTTTTTTAAATTAAGGTAAAAACACCGACCTCACAAGCCAAAATAACGCCCGCCCCCTTGCGCACAGCAAAGCTTTCGGCCATGATGCGGCTTCGACAAAAAAGGTGGAAAAGATGAGCGCGGATACAATGAAAGACATCGTAGCATTGTGCAAACGACGGGGATTTATTTTCCCGGCGTCGGATATTTACGGCGGGATCAACGGATTCTGGGATTACGGTCCACTCGGTGTCGAACTGAAAAACAACCTGCGCGACCGCTGGTGGAAAGACATGGTCGTCACCCCGCCCATCGGTCCCGATGGTGCGCCGATCGAGATCGTCGGTGTCGATTCGTCCATTATCCAGAACCCGCGCTGCTGGGAAGCCTCGGGCCATGTCGGCGGCTTCAATGACCCGATGGTCGATTGCAAGGAAAGCAAAAAACGCTACCGCGCCGACCATGTTTTTGTTCTCATCCCAAAAGACGGGCAGGGCACTAGTTTCGCCTTTGATAAGGACGCCGAACAATCGGACATCGAATCCCGCCTGAAAAAATTTGCCAAGGGAAAATCCGCAAGCGACTTCGAAAAAGAGATGCTGGACAAGGTCCCGGCCAAAATGTTCGCCTCTATTATAGGCCCGGACGCAAAAGAGCCCGGCACCCTGACCGAACCGCGCCAGTTTAACATGATGTTCCACACTTATGTCGGCGCAGCGGCTGGCGATGAAAACAAAGCCTACCTACGCCCGGAAACCTGCGCCGGGATCTTTCTGAACTTCAAAAACGTCGTCGATTCGAGCCGCACCCGCGTTCCCTTCGGCATCGCCCAAATCGGCAAAGCCTTCCGCAACGAGGTCACCCCGCGCAACTTCATCTTCCGCTCCCGCGAATTCGAGCAAATGGAGCTGGAATGGTTCTGCGAGGAAGAAGAAGTTCCGATGTGGTTCGATTTCTGGGTCGAGCAACGCACAAAATTCTGGGAAGCCGTTGGCATACCAAAAGCGGAACTACATTTCCTCGACGTCGCAAAAGAAGACCTTGCACACTATTCAAGCCGCACCATCGACGTCGAGTACCGTTTCCCCTTTGCTGCCCCCGGCTTTGATGAACTTGAAGGCATCGCCCACCGTGGCAGCTTCGACCTGACGCAGCACGAGCAATTCTCCGGCACGAAACTCGAATATTTCGATCAGGCCGCCAACAAGCGCTTCACGCCGCATGTGATTGAGCCGTCAACCGGCCTGACCCGCGGTGTATTGGCCCTGATCTGCCAGGCCTATACGGTTGATGAGAGCCGCCCTTCTGGCGTTTACCTGAACTTCCAGCCCGGCATGGCCCCGAAAAAAGCGGCCATCCTGCCCTTAACCGCCAAGGAAGAGCACGTCCCCCTCGCACAAAAACTCTACATGGACCTGCGCGAGGACTTCGCCGTCGATCTCGACATCAAGCAAAATATCGGCAAACGCTACGCACGGCAGGATGAAATCGGCACACCATATTGCTTCACCGTCGACAACGACACGATCTCTGACCAGACCGTCACCGTCCGCGACCGTAACACCATGGCCCAGAACCGCATCCACATGGATAAGGTCAAGGAATTTGTAAAGGACAGAATCAGATAAAGTGTTGGAACAAGACAAAAATAAAAACGTTGTTATCGGGAGATACTACCCAGAAATAAACGGATTGCGGGGCATAGCAATCCTGCTGGTCATTTGGCTTCATTCTGCTCTGGAACCAGCAGGGTATTTATCAATGAATAAATGGGATTTATTTTATCTGGGGTTTTCTCTTCTTGGAGCCACAGGAGTTGTATTGTTTTTCATAATTTCAGGTTTTTTAATTACAGGCATATTAATAGATTCGGTCAACGAACAGAGCGCGTTAAAAAAATTCTACATCCGCCGCGCATTGCGAATTTTTCCAGCCTATTATCTGGGGACGTTAATAATCCTGATACTTTATCCGATTTTAAGTGAGAGCGATCCTGCGGGAACCGGAATTATTTTCTACCTGTTCTATATCCAGAACTGGATTATGGTTTTTAAAGAAAATTATGCCATTTTTGACAATCCCACATATGCAGGATTCAATCATTATTGGTCTTTAGCGGTTGAAGAGCAATTCTATCTGATCTGGCCCATAACCTTCCTTTTTATTTACCGTAAATATAGCATCAGTACCTGTATGAAGATAATGATGACCATCATCCTCTTGTCCGCCTGCCTACGAACATACATGGTTTCTAATTATTTCTGGCAAATGCCCTACACATGGACGATGACCAGAATAGATGCTCTGCTCTTCGGCGCGCTGCTTGCAGTTATTATTAAAAATAAAAAAGAAATTTTGGTGAAGCTGGGAAAGTGGTCTATATTTAATATGTACATGGTGATATTCGCAATAATTCTATGCTACACTTTGTTTTTAAAAAAATATTTTAGCTTCGAAGCAGGACACTTGGTAACGCTGCCAACAATATTCTATTTTTTTACCATCACATATGTCCTGAACAAAGAAGAGCAGGGAGGAGTGCCTGTGTTAAGAAATAATTTTTTACAAAAGACAGGTAATATAAGCTACGGACTTTACATAATACATAGCCCAGTCATGCAAATAGTTGCGGAGAAAGTAACAGTCTTATTTAAAAGTTTCTTTCTTTCACATCTGATCACGCTTGTCGTCGGTGGAGTGATTTCCTATGCAATCGCGTGGCTCAGCTATAAATTCTTTGAAAAACCGATTTTGCGCCTGAAGGACAAATACGCGCCATATTCGGTGAGGCAGAAAAGCTTGTCACAATAAAAACAAAGCACGTGCGTTTCGCAAAACACTCTCCGCCGCAGGCGTATACGCACTGTCAGTCTCATGCAAAACAAGCCCCGGATGGATCGTTGCAGGCGATTTCCGGTGCTTCCAGCTTCGCACGATCACACGCTTTGCCGGAACGCCTGCGCGCGGCCATAACGGAATAATCTCGGTAGCCCCGAACCGCTTGCCGAGCGCTAGTATAATCTCGTCGACCCGCCCGGCCTCATGGATCATCGTCAAACTACCGCGCCCCTTGATATGACGAAACGCACAATCAACCCAATCCTGAAGCGAAAGCTCTGCATCCTGATGCCCCATCGCCAAAGCTTTTGCATCTCGCGGGGAAGGCGTATGCGCCCCCGAATCCAGATACGGCGGATTACAGATCACATGATCATGTGCGTCGAGATCAAGATCCCGCACATCCGCGCACAAAAACCGGCAGCGCGCCTGCACCCCGTTCGCCGCAGCATTTTTCTCAGCCAGCGCAATATGATCGCCCTGAATATCCGCGCCGCTTAAGGAAATATTCGTAACGCGCACCATCACGCAAAGCCCGGCACTCCCGACACCGCAACCAAGGTCCAGAACGCTTTGCCCATCCCGCACCGGACAAGCCGCCGCCAGCATCACCGAATCAAGAGAGGTACGAAATCCCTCGGCCGGCTGATAAAGCTGCACCCGTTGATCAAGAACATGGATCAGATATTCGCCCATAGAGATCACGCCGCGCGCGCCGCGTTCTTCCCGCCTTGCCGCATTGTCTCGTAGGCGTCATAGAGAGCTTTAACGGTACCATCCCGGCTGAACAACGTCTCGCAGGTCAAATGCCCGTTCGCGATAAGCGTCTCCCGAAGCGCAGCATCGTCCAGAGAATCCATCAAGCAGGTCCGAAGCCCCTCGACGTCATCAATCTCGCAGAGCAGGCCATTCACCCCGTGCTCGACATAAGCCTTCGGCCCTGCCGCCTTTGCCGCCACCAGCGGAACCCCGGCAAACCAAGCCTCCGCCATCACCGTCCCAAACGGCTCATAGCGCGAGGGCAGGGTGCAGACATCAGCCGCCTGCAACAATGCCGAGCGGTCATCGCGCCACCCCAAAAACCGCACCCGACCATCCAGCCCAAGTTGCGTGCACAAAGCCTTGTAATCGTCAATCTCCGGCCCGTCTCCCGCCAGCCAGAAATAAACATCCTCCGGCATGGTTTTAGCGGCGTTCAAGAGTGTGTCCACACCCTTCTTCTGATGCATCCGCGAGAGCAAAAGCACGATCCGTGCATCATCCGGTGTTTCAAGACTGGCCCGGTCTGCCGGCTTTGCATCCTTCTCAAGCGTCCCGAATGTGTGAACGACAAAACTTTTCTCCGGCTTGCCGCTTTGCGCGTCAATATGCCGGACAATATCCCGCGTTACGCCCATATAATAGTCGCAAGCCTGAAAGCGCTTGAGATCATAATAGCCGCCAAACCAGCCAAGCACCGGAACGCCAAGCCCCTTGGGCACAAACGAAGATGCGCGCCCCATCCACGCATGGACAACATCAGGTTTAAACGCCGCAACTGTCTCCCGGATCATGGCCGAACCGCGTAAAAATCTATTCAGCCGGCTAAAAGACATCGTCTTATAAGGAATGCCACGCGCTTCAAGCGCCTTGATGTAATTGTCATGTGGTCTGCAAATCACAAATTGCTTCGCCCCGGCGTCATGCAGCGCGCAAATCGCATCGAGACAAAACGTCTCCGCCCCGCCATGCGCCGCTCCGGCAATAATATGTAAGAGTCTAAGGTCGCTCATGCCCTGCTATATAAAGGAAAATGACAGGAAAAGAAAGAATTTACCCTGCCTTACTATCTTTTGTGTCCGCAGTATCTTTGACATCCTGACTGAGCAGCATCAAATCAACGGGCCGCGTCATCAGGCTGTTCGAAGGAAGCGGTTTCTTCTGCATCGCCGCGCGCCTGTGAAAGAGCGTCTCGTCATTCACCTGCGACTTAAAAAGACCGGCCCGGTTCGTGAGGCCACCTTCAAAATTGGCAACATTAAGCATCTGAGCCCCGGCAATCTGACCGTAAGCCGCCTCCTGCGCCGCGCGCATTCTTTGCGAACGCGCCATGATCAAACTGTTAGACTGCTCGCGCGGCACAAGATCACGCGCAACAATCGCCTCCGGGCTGTCCACGATACTATTTTGCCGCGCCATCGGCAAAGAAGGGGGGACGGGCACAGATTGATCGTCAGAGGCCGAAAACTTCCGGTCAAAGAAATTATAAACCTGTGCCAGCGTCCTGGCCCGCCCTGTGGAGGAATCGTAAAAAACATTGTAATTGTTGCGCGCTGCCGCCGGGAACAAGTCCGCCGCGCTGCGCAAAGGATTGGAGTCCATCGCCCGCAGGAAAGACGACGCCCCGCCCGCTCCGAGGAAGTGCGCCATATACAGCTCGGTCGCGCCGACATCGCCGCCCCAGTTCTGCGCGAGAGTTCTTTCATTCTCTGAGGCAAAAGCTGCCGCCATAAAGGAGGACGCTTGTGGATCATTGCGCATTTTCAAGATCTCCTGCTTGCTCATACCATCCGTATTCAACCCGTAATCATCGCCATACCGCTCAACCATCTGCAGCCATGTACTGTCGATAAACTGGTACAAACCTGTCGCCGAACTTGTCCCGGCTTTCGCCGACGGGTTAAAACCGCTTTCCACACTGGCTTGCTGCAGCAGGTAGGAAAAATCGACCCCCGACTGCGTGCTCGCGCTTTGAATTGCCTTCAAAACCGACGGCGAAGCCTGCTGAGAAAGCGAGCCTAAGGTTTTGATTTGTAATGTATTTAGTGTGCTACTCATGATACAATATAAAAGTCGTTTTTCATTACGGTTTGGCCATCATCAACGGTTTACGCAAAAACACTTTGCAACCAACGTGCCAAATGTAAAAAACAAGAAAGAGGTGTGCATGAGCGACTACCGTCCCCCCGTTCAGGAAATGGCTTTCCTTCTCTATGATGTTCTGGGTTTTGATCACCCGGAACTGGACCGTGAAACAGCCGTGGTCGTGCTGGATGAGGCGGCAAAGCTGGCCTCGGACGTTCTGGCCCCTCTGAACAAAATAGGGGACGCAAACGGCTGTACCCTCAAAGACGGAAGCGTAAAAACTGCCCCCGGATTCCGTGAAGCCTACAAACAATATTGCGAAGGCGGATGGAACGCCGTCCCCTTCGATCCCGAGTTCGGTGGGCAGGGTTTGCCGTGGGCCTTGACCTTCCCCTTGCAGGAAATGTGGCAGGGCGCCAACATGGCGTTCGGTCTGTGCCCGTTGCTCAATCAGGGCGCCATCGAGGCAATTTCTACCCACGGCGCGCCGGAGCAAAAGGAAATCTACCTTCCCAAACTGATCGAGGGTGAATGGACCGGGACCATGAACCTGACCGAAAGTCAGGCCGGCTCAGACCTCGGCCTTCTCAAAACAAAGGCTGAAAAGCAGGCGGACGGAACCTACAAAATCACCGGCCAGAAAATCTTCATCACCTACGGCGAACACG
>JAGRHC010000071.1 GCA_020445145.1 Alphaproteobacteria bacterium | reverse complement strand
CTGACGATAAAAGAAGCGGCCAAACAGCTGAACTTGGAATATCGCCAGTTATTAAGCGCGGTAAACGAAGGCGTCGTGCCTTTTTACCAGTTACGGCGGGGGCGGAAGCTCGTGTCCGTATCCGAGGTTATCGCAATCATGAAAAACAACCAATCTGAAATTTAAGGAGAAATCACAATGACTACAGATAAAAACATCTTTGAAACGAACGCCTCGTTGTACTGGGGTAAAAACGAAACCGTCACACCAATCCCACCGGGAACGAAACGCGGCATTCAGAACTGGCCCCACTTTATCGACCAAGTGCCCAGCGCCGCAAGGCAAAAGGAGTGGCTTGAAAAATACGGCGATCATGGTATCGGGCTTTTGACCGGGAAAGACGTCATGAACGGCCTGAAGTTAATCGCTATAGATGTGGACGATGACCGCTACGTCGATGCTGTTGTACGAATTTTTGGACCCATAGTCTCCGGCAAAAAAGGACAAAAAGGAATCACGCTTTTTGTCTTGGCCGAGCCAGAGGTCAAAAACACAACGATTAACCTCGGAAAAAAACGGATCATCGACGTGCTGGTGCGTAAATGCTGTGTGCTGCCGCCCACCATACACCCGGTAACCGGGCAACCGTACGAATGGAGGGGAAAGCCTCTGTACGAATGCGAAGCGGACGAGTTCAAGGTTGTTACAAAACAGGAAATCGACCTGCTCAAAGCGGTGATCGAAGATCCGGATCACACTGCATTTTTAGCGGGCGAAGCAACCCACGACCCAGCCCTAAGCCTGACGGCACGCATCGCAGTACGCTTTGATGAAGATATGATCGTCAATTTCCTCACCTCTTTTCTACCCGAGAGCTATAAAGGCAACATCCGCGATGAACTGCCAGAGATGATACGCTCGGCTCAGGCAAAAGGACTCGGAAAACTCGGTGATTTCATTTATGAACCGGGCGAGATTGGCCCCATCCCTATGGGATACACGGACAATGGCAACTATGTGTTTTTGCATCAGGTGAAAAAGGTATTGAGCGTTGCCTCACCCGGAGGCCTCATGTCCATGCCCGGTCTTTGTGATCTCGCACCACAGGAATTCTGGCTGGGCATATGTCCGAAATACAACAAAGACGGTGAGCCTGTAAACCAGATAGATCCTTATAAACTGGGGGATTATATGATGCAGGAATGCCGGAAGGTTGGTCCATTCATCACGTCCCGCGTCAGGGGGTGCGGTATCTGGCGTGAAGGCGAAACGATCATCCAGAACCTGAGGGGTAGCCTTCCGCAGGGAAAAAACACATATATTCGGTTTGAATCGCTGCCGGATTTTGAAACGGAAGAAAAGATAGAGCCCAAAAAGCTGCAGGACTGGTTCCGGCTGTTCAACTGGACGGACCCGGGGTACGTCAATCTCCTGCTTGGCTGGACGGCCTTGGCACCAATATGTGGGGCGCTCGGCTGGCGAACACACATGTTTATACACGGGCCTAAGAACACGGGAAAAACGACCCTGATACGGGTTTTATCCTCGATTTTAGAGCCGATGGCCGTAACGCTGGACGGGACAAGCTCCGAAGCAGGAATTCGTCAATCCATTGGGGCCGATAGTCGCCCTGTCGTTCTGGACGAGTTTGAGAGCGACGGTAACACAAACAGGATGAGAAGCATCCTAAAGCTGGCCCGTAGTGCCTCCTCCGGCGCGGCACCGATTGCAAGGGGCACGCCTGAAGGCAAGGCGCTCCAGTTTCAGGTGCATTCGAGCTTCCTGTTCGGGGCGATCATCCCGATACCGGGGACGGCGGCGGATGCCTCGCGCATCGTGGAAGTCGAACTTGCCAAGCACGACAGCAACCGCGATACGAAACAGAAGATTGATGACGGCATCACCTATCTCCTGAACAGGCGTTCTTCATGGTGTCACCAGATGATCGCTCTGATCGAGCCGATTACGGACAGTATCAAGGTCTTTGAAAGGCTGATGCCGCCGGGTGACAGTCGCCATAACCTCAACATGGCGAACCTGCTCGGTGCGTCCTATGTCGCGCTTACTGGCAAAGTCGCAACGCCGGAAGAAGCCCAGCCATGGATTGACAAACACGAAGCGATGATTACGTCGCTGGCGTTGGTGCATGAAGAGGATGACTCCTTCGATTGCCTCAATCACCTGCTGTGTTACCCGGTTAAGCCCGATGAATTGGGTGAAGTCACCCTCGGCAAGCTGCTGCGCGAAGCCTGCTCAGTGCCCAGATTTGCGAAGGGCACCAAGGACGAAACCATGCTGACGCGGCACGGGATTAAACCGATTCATCAGGGCTTCCTGATTGCCAACAAGCACCGGGGACTGAACAAGGTCTTCCAAGGTACGCTCTGGGAAAACGGTGCTTGGAAGACTGCGCTCAAACGACTTCCGGGCGCAAAATCGGGAGATGAATTCCGGGTCCGGTTTTCCGGTGGGCAGGCCGTGCGCTGCGTCTTCCTTCCAGAAGAGGCCGTGCTCAACAGCGATGAGGAGTGACGTGACGGCGTGACGTGCCGTTTATATTGATCGGTCGCCGGGGAGGCGGGGATAATCCCTCCCCCCTCTCTGGTCTCCGGGCCCCTATAAGCGGTCACAGTCACGGCACAGCGTCACAGGCCCCGCGCATAAAGCCCAATCGCGGAAATATTGCGCAGGAATACAATCCTGTGTTTTAATGGAAATTATGTTTAATATCAACCCCTTAGAACGAACATGAGCACGCGCACGAACATCACCAAGCGCCGGATGCGGCAGAAAAACCGGGACGGAAAGGTCTTTGAATATGATCGGTATCTTCTGCATTATAAAGACCCGGCCACGGGCAAACGGCGGCAACGGCGTTTCGACACGCGCAAAGAAGCCGAGGCGGCGCGGAACGATCTGATTAAAAACGCAGAGCGCATGGCCCGCTGCAAGGGCAAAAAACCCCCGACTTTGAAGGAAGCAGTTGAGTATTGGCTCAAAAGCAAAAAGGGTGTAGTGGCCGAGCAGACGCACCGGGCCTACACGCAAATTTCACGGGATTACATCATTGGCCCCGCTTTTGACGGTACGCTGGAAGAACGGCGACGTTATGGCATGACGGGTAAGCTGCCCCCTAAGGCCAAACTCATTCCCATGCTGGGCGCGGACACAAAAATAGAAAACATAACCACCGCTGAAATCCGCATGTGGTTTTTGAAAGTGATGGAGGTATCTACGCCCTATGTCGCCAAATGCGCTAAGCGTGACCTGTCGTCCATCTTCCGTTTGATCGAGGAGGATTTTGAAGTCCGTCTGGCCAGAATGCCATCCCGCCCCGGTCCGGCCTATCGTCGTTCCGAACGAAAACTTCTGAATGAAGATCAGGTACGGCAGGTTATTGAGGCGGCACTGGCCGATCCCAAATGGGGCGTATATTATGCGTTTCCCTTCCTGACCGGGACACGCCCCAGCGAGATGTTGGGCTTGCTCTGGGAAGATGTTGATCTGAAACGCGGGCGCATCCGTATCTGCCGGACACAAAAACCGGACGGGGAATTAAAGGCGTTTACCAAAACCAGCGCCGGAATGCGGGAAGTGCCGATCAATGAGATTTTGCGCGAAATGCTGATTGCGTGGCAGGAACGATGCCCCCGGCTGGACGGAGAGCTGCACCGGGTCTTTCCCGGACAGGGCTTTGAAACCAAAAACGGAGAGCCTGTTAAGGCCGGACGTCCCTTATCCCTGTATAATTACAGAATGCGGGTTTGGTATCCCATGCTGGACAAGCTGGAACTCCCGCACATCTCAATTTATGCAGCGCGGCACATGGCTATTTCCTTCCTGCAGGCGCGAGGTATGGAAGTTGGTCTTGTCGCCAAAATCGCGGGCCATGCCAACCCACAAGTAACCCTGCGCTATTACACACACGCCGTTCGAGAACATGACGGATTGATGGATGAACTCACCGCCGCTTACGGGCTTGAAAAACCTGAAACCGATAAACAGTCGGGGGTTCAGCTATGAGAAACCCGGCGAAGAACGCGACCTCTGGACACCGGAAATGCCTGTGCTCTCCAATGTGCATTCCATTTTCATCCGGAAAGAGGTTACGAACATGAAAATCTATATCCTGATCGAAGGGCCCGATATGCCCCAGCCGGACACCATGGATAAGACCATCCTTGGTGTTTTTTCTTGTCAGGAAAAGGCCACGGAGTGCCTTGAGCACCATGCCCACTATATCAGTAGGTACGAACAACGCGACCTTATCTTCGAGGCCGGAAAGCTCAAGGACGAATACGGCAATATCTATCTGGAACTGCTGGAACGCGATCTGGACGCGTGTCGAAAGGAGACATGGATATGAAAGACCTGTTCGCGGGACCCACGACCCGGCCAGCGCGATATGACTTTTTGACAGCGGGAATTATCCCCCACCGGTTTATGAGTTGCGCTGACGGTGTAAAGATATTCCAAAGGGATTATTTCCGGCCCTTACGCATAATATCGGCCAGATCAACGTCCAGCGCCTTTGCGATTTTCAGGCAGGTAATCAGGGTCGGGTTGCGCTTGTGGTTTTCTACAAAGCTGATCGTCGCACGGCTCAATCCCGTCATCTCTGCCAGTTTGTCATGCGACACGCCACGCTCTTTCCGAACCGCCATTAGTTCGGAGACAATCTTCGCCGCAAGTTTCTCTGACTCCTTGTCTCTCATAGATAAGGATAATCAGGCACTTGCGCTCAATTTTATACGTAACTATAGTGAGGAAATACCCATAGGAGGTTTGAATGAAGCTAAAAATTCTAAAGGCGTTTAGAGCAATCTGGCTGTCAGCCTTTGTCATTCTTATTGTTATAAGCATTATTGGTATGTTTTTGGGGGCAGACAGCTTTTTAGAGGGGTGGCAAAAGGTCCAATATATTTTCAGCCCTTTTAATGTCGTCAATTACATTGTGATGCTCATCACACTTTCTCCAGCGATACTTGCCCATCACTGGATTGAAAAACTCGAATCCGGGAAGCAGAAAAATGGCTAAGAAAATTCTGCTTTCTCTATTGGGCCTTCTGGCTGGCCCCGCCGCCGTTTTAGGCACAATGCCACTTTATAACTGGTCGCTCAAAGGCGGGCTTATCACCATGGCAATCGTCTCTTTCATCGCAGTTCAATCCGTCTGGACAAAAAGCACTAAAAACACTGACACCAAAAAAGAAGGAACAACAAATGAAGAAAAGTAGTCTGTTTCTATTCTCGACGCTTTTACTGGCTGCCTGTGCAGGTGCGCCCGTCGGCTGGGGAGGCTCTCATTCTGTGTCGCTTGAAAACCCGGAGACCATCACGATTACATATGACCCCTTGTTGAGCAGTGAGCAGAAAGCCGATGAAATTGCGACCCAACACTGCAACCAGTATGGCAAAAACCCTGTGCCTGTCATTGAGCGCCGCAAGGGCCTTTCTGGTGCTTTGCCTCAACGCGTTTATGAATGCAGATAAGGCAAAAATATAATGCTAATGATTATGCTGCGTTCGCCATTGATTCTTGTTCATCGGATTGCAGCCTCTTTTTAATTTCCTCAACGACAGTTTGGGCATTTGTTTTAAAACCGTCTCCGAGATCTAAAATTTCATCACGAGCCAGACGCTCCTGAAAAAACCTGCGAATTTGATTTTTTGTAGGCTTTTTATCAAGTTCTAAGTCCTTAGAAATAGTGTCTAACGCTTCTTGATCGAGAAAATCTTCAATTTCTTTAACCCCCGGTACAAGTTCGTCCATAGTCACTGCATGAGAAGGTGTTAGACCATATTCCTTTGTGTATTTTTCACGTTCTTCTTTGCCTTTATCATCCCCGTCCAAGATGAAAAGCATTTTTAAATTCCAACCTATGTGTAGCGCAATGAGTGATGAGAAAGTCCCTGCTCCCAAGGCTGGAAGAATGGGAAGGTCATCTTGTTCAAGCAGTCGAAGGGCATAACGCAAGATATAGTAATCTGATTTCCCTTCAACAACAACGGATTGTCGATCAATATCGAAACGCGACGGTACTACCCTTAACCGATCCAGAATTGGCTGAAAATAACTTGTTTGGCCGGGGTGCTTGTTTACAAAAGTTCTATAACGTGTTGCTTGAATATCAAGAGATTCATCATCCAATGATAACGCATCCATCATAGAAGAACTTGGAGCATCAGCACGGTTCGAGACAATAAACGTCTGCTCAAGCCACTTGGGCTCAATCATGTAGTGGCTATGAGTGGTATAGGCAAGAGTATAATTATCTCGCGCAATTTCGGGAAAACTGTCGATTAATTTCTGCTGCGCGGCAGCATGTAAGTTTGACGCAGGCTCATCAAACAAAAACAGAACGGGTCTGGTTGATTCACGCGCGACCCTAAATTGAGTAAATAACATGAAAGCAAAAAACCACCTGAACCCTAAAGAACGGTCATTGACGTCAAAACGTCTGGTGCCGTCTTTTATCTGAAATTTAATAAAAACATCATGCTCATTTGTATTGTGTAGTGTGCCGTTTTCATCTTTACGCTCACCTTGAAGCGTTTCAAAAGAAATGTTGATCTCTTTTCCGGCAGTGTCTTCTCCAAAAATTTTATTCCACCGACCAAAAACAACTTCTGTAACTACGGCACTTGCACGATCCATGACATGTTGGATTTTCTCTCTATCATCGGAGGTGCCCCATATGTTAAAAAAATCAATCCATGGTACGATTTTGTCCTCACTACGGACTCTTCTTACGATTGAATCCTCGATCGTATGCCCGCGCCCGTCGTAGTCCAAAATGTCCTGAAAAACACGTCTGTAAAACTGACTTATTTTGTCTCCTCTCTCTTTTGTAAGAAAGATTTGTTTAGGAAAGTCAAACACAAAGGTGGGAAAATGCGCAATATCAGGGGTGTTATTGTAAATTGTGTTTTTGATTGTTTCTTTCTCATCAACAGAGGGTGCACGCCAGTTTTTTTGTCGCCCGGTTTTAATTTTTACATCTGTTCTAAGAGTGAAATAACTTTTTACAAAGTCGCCATTTTTAAATCGTTGCTGGCGCTCAAGAATAATCTTGTCTGGAAGCGTTTCTAAATCAAGCAATATACCATGATCGTTTTTTAGCGTGTTGCTAAGATCATCTTTATCTTCTTCCTCAAGGCAAACAGTCGCTGCGACCGAAACATCACCAGTGAAACTGGAAATCAAATGCCTAGGTACTCTCTGTTTTACGGGGACCCCCGATGTTGCATCTCCTCCAACAAGCTCACTTGTAGCTTTATCAGGTGAAAAACTATGAATGGCCTCCAAAATTGTCGTCTTCCCGCTTTCGTTCAAGCCGACAAAAGCAAAGACCCCCATCTTGGTCTGGTCAGACAGGGTAATAGTTGTGTCTTTGATACCCTTAAAATTCTGTATCCGAAAAGCGGAATAATACATAAAAACTCTCCAAACGCGGATAGCGCGTATTCTCAACCATAACTTAAAGAAAGCAGAATTATACACTATATTAAAGAAATTAACACCACAGATGCATTACCGTGCATCCCGTGTTGGAGAGCACGAGGGAAGCACAGCGATTTCTGGAGAAAACAAAACCGCCCGAAATGGCGGTTTTCTGCGGTTTTGTGGTGGGCCCGGAGGGACTTGAACC
>JAGRHC010000070.1 GCA_020445145.1 Alphaproteobacteria bacterium | reverse complement strand
TTTCTGCGGTCTTGCGGATGTCTTCCTCCGGCTGGCCTTTCAGGGCTTTTTTTCTGTCCTGCCAGAAAATGGATGGAATCATCTGGAAGGTGGAAGCATTCCCTACGCCTGTCGTAATAAACAGGGCGAGGAACATGCCAAAAAATCCGTAGAATGCCATGGGATGATCCTTGATGGTCAGGAAGTAATACACACCAAGCGCCCCAACAATCATGGCTACAAACACCCAAAGCGTAACACGTCCGCCGCCGAATTTATCTGAAATCCATCCACTCCCCGCACGTGACAGTGCACCAAGAAGCGGGCCTATAAAGGCAAGCTGGAGGGAGTTTACCTCCGGAAATTGTGACTTCGCCAGCAAGGGGAAACCTGCAGAAAACCCAATAAAAGAGCCGAATGTTCCAACATAAAGAATGCACATAACCCAGTTATGTTTCCTCTGGAAAATAGCCATCTGGCTGGATAAAGAAGCTTTAGCGTCCGCAATATCATTCATGTAAAACCATGATAGGATTGCGGAAGCGGCGATAAACGGGATCCATATATAAGCAGCATTTTGAATCCAAAGACTTGTTCCATCCGCCAGTTGCGGGGCGCCGCCGACAGCACCAAAAAGACCAACCGTAATCACCAGCGGCACAAGGAACTGAACAGCGCTGACCCCCAGATTGCCAAGACCAGCGTTTAAAGCCAGCGCATTACCCTTTTCCTTCTTGGGGAAGAAATAGGCAATATTGGCCATACTGGAGGCGAAGTTTCCACCGCCAAAACCACAGAGCAACGCCAAAATCAGGAATACTGAATAAGGCGTCGAAGGATCCTGCACCGCCATTCCGATACCAAAGGCCGGTATAAGAAGCGAAGCCGTACTGAGCGCCGTCCAGCGGCGTCCTCCGAACACAGGAATCATGAAGGCATAGAAAATACGCAAGGTTGCGCCTGACAGTCCCGGCAAAGCCGTAAGCCAGAAAAGCTGCTCCGTCGTAAAATCAAAACCCACTCTGGGGAGATTTACCACAACAACGCTCCACACCATCCATAAAGCAAAAGCAAGGAAAAGTGCCGGAACAGAAAGCCAGAGATTACGGCGGGCAATTTTTTGTCCTTCTGAGCGCCAGAAACTATCCTCTTCGGGCTTCCAGACTTTCAACACATGCTTTTTCTCCATTTCGGTGAAGAAAGCGGGTTTTGCCAAATCCGGATGGCGCTCTCTTTCCATCAGACGTATGGAAACGTGCATCCATAGGAACGCAATCGCAACCAACGCGAAAAGCAACATGAAACAGCTTGTCCAGACGTTGAGATAATCATTCATCAGACCAA
>JAGRHC010000011.1 GCA_020445145.1 Alphaproteobacteria bacterium | reverse complement strand
ATAAACCGGAAACAAAGCCCCCTGTCAAAAAACAGGGGGCACTTCCTATATACTCTGTCACTCCCTTTACCATGCTCGATTTTCCGGGGAAAACATCATGTATTGTCTGGTTTTCCGGATGCAACATGCGCTGTCCTTACTGTCACAATCCTCAAATCGTCAAAGGCAAGGGGCGAGGAGATGTGGGTCAGGTTTTCGATTTCCTGAAAAAACGCGCCGGACTTCTGGATGGAGTCGTTCTCTCCGGCGGTGAGGCCTCCGCCTATCCCGGATTACCCGATTTCATCAAACAGGTGAAAAAACTGGGCTATGCCGTCAAACTCGATACGAACGGCCTGAAGCCGGATATTATTGACGATTTTTTGCGTCAGGGATTTTTGAATTACATTGCGCTGGATTACAAAGCCCCGCCCCATAAATTTAAGAAAGTCACAGGTGTTGATAAATTTGGCGAATTTACCAAAACGCTTGATCTTTTATGCGGGCAAAAAGCCGTACCCTTTGAGGTGCGCACCACCGTTCACACGGATCTGATGGATGAGGATGATGTCAATGCTATTATTCATGATCTTGAAAATCGTGGTTATCAAGGCCAGCACGCCATACAGAATTTTACCCATAGCGATGATCGCCCAACGCTTGGCTTTATGCGTAAACAAGAGCGTGTATTGAATACGGGCGCGCTTTATGTTCCTGCAAATTTCACATTAGAATTTCGCAACTTTTAAAACGGTTGATTTTTTATGTAACCGTATCACCAAGCGTATGTTGGTTGAGGGTGTTTATAAATTCATTGCTGGCATCGAACAGATAATGCTTCAGATTACAGGTCTGCGTCACACGGCAGGTATTTGTTGCGGCGTCAAAGCACTCCACCATGAACATATTCGGCTCCAGCTGCTTTACAATATCGCCAAGACGCAGGTCTTGTGCCCCTTCGGCAAGCCGAATGCCGCCGCCCTTGCCCTTGCTTGTCTCAATATATCCAAGCTGTGACAGGCGGTGAACTATTTTAACCAGATGGTTGCGGGAGATTTTATAATATTCGGAAATCTCTTTTACACTGGATAACTTATCAGGGCGTGCGGCCAGATACATCAGACAACGCAGGCCGTAATCGGTAAATC
>JAGRHC010000069.1 GCA_020445145.1 Alphaproteobacteria bacterium | reverse complement strand
GGAAAGGAGTCTATTGATATGATAACCGAGCCGCATCTTGCGGATAATTTTGGTCGCCGGTTTCCTTATTTGCGCCTGTCCGTAACGGATGTGTGTAATTTCAGCTGTTCCTATTGTTTGCCCGATGGATATAAAAAAACAGGATGTGAGAGCTTCCTGGAGCAAAAAGAAATTGTAAGGCTGGTAAGGGCATTCGCCGCGCTTGGTGTTTGGAAAATCAGACTGACAGGAGGGGAGCCAACTGTGCGCCCTGATTTCATTCAAATCGCGCAGCGCGTTGCCTCAGTACAAGGCATTAAAAAACTGGCCTTTACGACCAATGGCTATAAATTGCCCGAGCGGGCGCAAAGCTATTACGACGCGGGACTTCGGGCAATCAATATAAGTATTGATTCCTTAAGACCTGATCAATTTAAAGCTATTACAGGACATGATCGTCTGGAAGAAATTCTGGATGGTATTGACGCGTGTTATGATGCGGGATTTAAATCCGTTAAAATCAATACAGTCCTGCTCAAGGGATTGAACGATGCGGAGCTGGAGAGCTTTATTGATTTCGTACAGGATAAAGCGCTTTCTTTACGGTTTATCGAATTGATGCGTACGCGGGACAATCAAAAATATTTTGAAGAGCATCATTTGCCAGGTACCGCCGTTACAGAAAGATTGCTCGCGCGCGGATGGCATCTCAAACCCCGTGAAGAGGGGGCGGGTCCAGCGCAGGAATTTGCACATAAGGACAGTATGGGCTCAATCGGCCTTATCGCTCCCTATTCAAAAGATTTTTGTAAAAGCTGTAACCGCCTGCGTATGTCCGCCAAGGGGGCGCTCCACCTTTGCCTGTTTGGTGAGGGTGGCTACTCTGTAAGACATCTCCTGCAATCGGACGACCAACAGGAAGAACTGCAAGAAAAAATAATGGCCTTGATGAATTTCAAGAAATCAGCGCATTTCTTGCATGATAATAACAGTGGTGTTCGCGACCATTTAGCAAGTATTGGAGGATAAAACCATGTCAAAACCAGAAGAAGTTATTGCCTTTCCCACGGCGGCGCAGCCCAATTTCAAAATGATTGATGTCGGACGCAAAAGACCAACGCGCAGGCGCGCTGTAGCTTGCGGCACTATTCATATGAACGCGGAAGCCTTTGAAGCGATCAAAAATGGCAAGTTGCCTAAAGGCAATGTTTTGGCACTCGCTGAAGCGGCAGGCATCACAGGCGCAAAAAAAACACCGGATCTTATCCCTATGTGCCACACATTGCCGCTGGATCAGGTCACCATCCATTGCGCCATGAATGAGGAGGATCACAGCATTACAGTCTATGCACAGGCCGTTGCTTTTGCGAAAACAGGTGTCGAGATGGAAGCCTTGGCGGGTGCGAATGCTGCGCTTCTGACAATCTGGGATTTAACCAAAGGTACCGATCCTAACCTTTCAATTGAGGCTGTGCGCCTGCTTGTGAAAACCGGCGGAAAAAGCGGTGTCTGGATCAATCCGAACGGCATACCTGACTGGCTGGCTGAGCAATTGCCCGATGAAAAAAATCTCGTCGGTAAATCCGCCGCCATTCTGGTTATGAGCGACCGCGCATCAAAAGGCGAGTATGAAGACAAATCCGGTCCCGTTTTAAAGGAACTTCTGAGCGCTGCGGGAGCCGATATCAAATGCTGTGAGGTCATCCCTGACGAAGCGGATAAAATCGCTGCAGCGATTAAAGATATTTCTGCGCAGCATAAGCCGGATATCCTGATTGCTTCTGGCGGTACGGGGCCCGGGCCGCGCGATGTGACTCCTGACGTTTTGCAAAAAATAAGCGACCGGATGCTTGAGGGGCTAGGCGATGTGCTGCGCACTGAAAGCCTTCATTTCACGGATACCGCATGGCTGTCCCGTATGACGGCGGGCATGGTTAGCTCAACACTTGTCATCGCTTTTCCGGGCTCTCCCAAGGCTGTCAAGGAATGCTGGGATATTATCGCTCCTTTTATCGATGATGCGCTGAACAAGATTAAAAAACAAGGGTATGAGAAGGCGTAGTGATGATAAATTACTCTATCAAATGTTTTGGTGTTTTCAGACAATTTGGCGATACGCTCTGCGTTACTGTTGATGCCGGATCTTCTGTGCAGCAAATTAAGGCAGCCTTGGTGCAGCAATTGGGCGAGCAGCATAAAACACTGGTGGAAGAGTCTGTTCTGGCCAACGACAATGCAATTTTGCCAAATGCTTATATTCTGCAGGAAGAAACGCCTCTTTCCATTTTACCGCCGGTCTGTGGGGGGTGAGGAATGAGCATCCAGGTTTTTGTCAGCGCTGATCCCTTAAGCCTAGAAACGGCAGTGCAAAGCGTTGTCGATCCGGCGCATGGGGCCATTGATACGTTTATCGGCACGGTGCGCAATATGCATGAGGGTAAAAGCGTAACAGGCATCAC
>JAGRHC010000068.1 GCA_020445145.1 Alphaproteobacteria bacterium | reverse complement strand
GGAAGCCGTCTTCGGTTTCGCGCATGATGCTAAGCCGCTCTTTGGCGGTTTCGCCGAGGGGGCCGCTGTAGATCAGGAAGCAATAAGAGTGATCGGCGCCGCGGCCGACGCGACCTCTGAGCTGGTGAAGCTGGGATAGGCCGAAGCGTTCGGCGTGCTCGATGATCATGATGGTGGCTTCGGGGACGTTGACGCCGACCTCGATGACGGTGGTGGCGACGAGGATGCTGATGTCGCCTTTGGCGAATTTTTCCATTATAGCGTCTTTTTCTGGCGGCTTCATACGGCCATGGATGAGTCCGACTTTTGAGCCGAAGATGCTTTGCAGTATGTCGAAGCGTTCTTCGGCGGCGGCGAGATCGAGGATTTCAGATTCTTCGACGAGGGGGCAGACCCAGTAGATGCGGGCGCCTTCGTTGATTTTGCGCTGAAGGCCGGCGATCATGGCGTCCAGTTTTTCATTCGGGATGAGCAGGGTTTCGACAGGTTTGCGTCCGGGTGGTTTTTCGTCGAGGCGGCTGACTTCCATATCGCCGTAAGCTGTGAGGGCCAATGTGCGCGGTATGGGGGTAGCGGTGGTCATCAGGATATCGGTGCCCTTGTTTTTGCCGGCGAGGGCGAGGCGTTGATCGACACCGAAGCGGTGCTGTTCGTCGATGACGGCGAGGCCGAGGTCTTTGTATAAGACGTCATCTTGAAATATGGCGTGGGTGCCGATGATGATCTGGGCGGTGCCTTCTTTGATTTGATGGAGGATTAATTCGCGTTCTTTTCCTTTGTTGCGGCCTGTCAGGGTTACGCAGCGCAGGCCTGCTGCGGTGAGCCATGGTTTCAGGCTTTGCTCGTGCTGGCGGGCGAGGATTTCTGTGGGGGCCATCATGGCGGCCTGCGTTCCAGATTCTACGGCGTTCAGCATGGCCATGCAGGCGACGATTGTTTTTCCGCTGCCGACGTCGCCCTGGAGCAGGCGTGTCATGCGGGCGGATTCGCGCATGTCTGTGTCAATTTCTTCGATGGAGCGTTTTTGGGCGTTTGTCAGGTTGAAAGGTACGGCGGCCAGTACTTTTTCGCGCAAGGTTTGGGAGATTGTAAATGCGCGGCCATTGATGCGTTTTTGACGTTCGCGCATCAGGGCGAGGGTGAGCTGGTTGGCGAGGAGTTCATCGTAGGCGAGGCGCGCTTTTGCGGGGGAGAGAGGGGCAAGTTCTTTCTCGCTTGCGGGCGTGTGGAGCGCTTTTATTGCTGCCTGCCATTCGGGCCATTGATTTTTGTGTTTATGGGCCGCGTCGAGCCAATCCGGCAGGGTCGGCACATCTTTCAGGGCGCTGAGCATGGCTTTTCGCAGGATTTTATTGGTGATGCCTTGCGTGAGCGGGTAAACGGGCTCGATTGTTTCTATTGTGTCGCGGTCTTGCGGGGAGACGATCGAATCAGGATGGACGATTTGGGGAATTCCTTGGAAATACTCTACTTTGCCGCTTATGACGAGATTTTGTCCAATGGGGAGCTGTTTTTCTATCCATGCTTTGTTAGCGTGGAAGAAGACGAGGTTTATGCTTCCGCTGTTGTCGTGGCATGAGACGCGGTATGGGTGCGATTTGCGGGCGTTTGGCGAATGTTTGTCGATTGTGACTTCGAGGGTGACGGTTTTGTTGTTCGGGATGTCTGCGATGGCGGCGGAAAAGCTGCGGTCTATGACATCGACGGGGGCGTGGAAGAGCAGGTCAAGGATTTTTGAGCCGCCGAGTAGTTTTTCCATTAATTTTGCATGTTTGGGGCCGACACCGGGCAGGGCTGTGAGGGCCCGGAAGAGCGGATCGAGTTCGAATGGGCGCTGGCGTGTGGTCATGAATTTAAAATACAGGCTTTATTCCGATATGTCTTGATGCTAAAACGCGAAAATGGATGATGCACTTGAAAATCTTCGTAAGCGGCTGATTTTTCGTTCCGGGCACCGCGGAACAAAGGAAATGGACTTGATTATGGGGTCGTTTGCCAAAGCCTATGTGCCGGGCTTTTCTCAAGAAGAGCTTGCCGCGTATGAGGATCTTTTGGGGAATAATGATCCTGATCTTTATAACTGGATTACCGGGAAAGAGCCGGTCCCGGATTCTCTACAGTCGCCAATGATGAACCAATTGCTTGCGCATAAGCTGGTTTGAATTTTTCCTGCATTGCCAAATTGTTGTAATTCCTTTAGATTATGTGCTGTTTTGTAAAATATCACGTGAACTATATTGCCGGATTAAATGATGCTCTCCAGATTTTCTGCTTTTACTCTTGTTGCTTCGACTTTGTTTTTGTCTTCTTGCGCGGCGATGGTCGATGACTCTTATCAGGATTTTACGATTAAGACGCCAGGGGCGGAGAATGCGTTTTGTTTTGTGTATATTGATAAAATCAAATATCAGGCTTATCCGCCGCAGACGATTAATATAATGAAGTCTGAAAACAAGATGAGAATTGATTGTAAAGCGCCGGGGAACAGGGATAAGGAAATTTTTGTTAAGCCTATCTTTTCCGCGCGGGCAATTTGGGGCGGCCCTCCGGGGATGGCTTGGGATTATGCGTCTAAAGCTCTGTTCCATTATCCGAATATGGTTGAGGTGGATTTCACGGATGTTCCTGTAGAGCCGTTTGCCCAGCCAAAGCATAACAGTAAAGATATTGCACAGCCTGAGGAGCATCAGCTTGATGAGATTTCTCCTGCGCAGCCGATTTTGAATGAGGACAGAAATCAAAAAGAGTTGCCTATTCGTCGGCGGGATGATGTCGAGTTTGAGGAAAGTTTGGGTGAATTGCCTTCGCAGGAAGCTGTTCAGAGGGCTGATAAGGGGCATTTGATGAGTGTTATTGATCAGTTGCAGGAAGTTCCCGAGCCTCAGGCCGGGGATGTGAGTGATGTGCCTGCTCCTGCTCCTATTCAGGCGCCTGTAGAGGCTGCACCATCTGATTTGCATGATTTGGGGCCTGCTCCGGTAGAGGTTCCGGCGCTTTCAGAGCCTATTCCTCTTTATCCCGGGCAGTAAGGCCTATTGGCGATGATGGCGGGGCAGGGGGAACGCTATTTTTTCTGTGGAATCGGGGGGAGCGGTATGATGCCGCTTGCGCTGTATCTTTCCGGGAAGGGGGCGTTTGTTTGCGGTTCGGACAGGTCATATGATCAGGGCGCGACGCCGGAAAAATTTCAATTTTTGAAAGATGCCGGTATTCAGCTTTTTTCTCAGGACGGGCGTGGTGTTACGGCGCAGAGCGGTACTCTTGTTGTGTCGAGCGCGGTTGAGGAGAGTATCCCGGATGTACGTGCGGCGCTCTCTCTTGGGTTGCCGATTGTGAAGCGGGGTGCTTTGCTGGCCGAGGTGTTTCACCGGGTGCGTGAGCGGGTGGCCGTGGCTGGGACAAGCGGGAAGAGTACGACTACTGGGATGATTGCGACAATGTTGCTTTCTTGTGGTTTGGACCCTGCTTTTATCAATGGCGGGCAGATTCGTATTGAAGGGGAGGCCGGTTCCAAGGCTGTTCGCGTTGGGGCCGGGGCTGTCATTGTATCTGAGATGGATGAGAGTGACGGGTCGATAGCGCATTATAATCCTACGGTTTCGGTGTTGAATAATATTGCTCTGGATCATAA
Organism: Alphaproteobacteria bacterium; assembly: GCA_020445145.1. Taxonomy (GTDB): domain Bacteria; phylum Pseudomonadota; class Alphaproteobacteria; order Micavibrionales; family Micavibrionaceae; genus JAGRHC01. Next base: position 3,430 of record JAGRHC010000068.1, on the reverse strand, counting down.
GGGGATGGATGAACTGGAGGTTTTGTTCGGAGATTTCCTGGCGCGGGCCTCGCGGGCGGTTGTTGCGAATTTTGATGATCAGCGCGTTGTTTCTCTGGTGGAGCGCAGGACGGATTGTGATGTTCTCGGGTTTGGGTTTGAGAATGCAGATGCTGTTTTGACGGCGGAAGATTTTGTGATGCGGCCTGACGGGTGTTCGTTTACGGCTGTTTTGCGTGACCGTGAAGAGCGATGTCCCGTTCAGCTTTTTGTGCCGGGGCGGCATAATATTGCGAACGCGCTTGCATCGATCGGGGCAGGGCTGTCGTTGGGGCTGGCGCTGGAGGATTGCGCAAAAGGGCTCGAGGCGTTTCGCGGTATTCACCGGCGTATGGAGTTGGTCGGGACGAAAGCCGGGGTTACGGTTCTTGATGATTTTGGACATAACCCGGATAAGATTGCGGCGTCACTCCGGACGTTGAAGGATTTTGACGGGCGTTTGATTGTTATGTTCCAGCCGCATGGGTTTGGGCCTTTGCGTTTGATGGGGCGGGAGATAATGGAGGTTTTTGCCGCATATCTCGGGCCGGAGGATTATTTGTTGATGCCGGAGGCTTATTATGCCGGTGGGACTGTGGACCGCAGCGTTACGGCGAAGGATTTAATCGAAGCGGCGCAGGGAAAGATTGCTCATGCGCATTGGTTTGAGACGCGGGCGGAAATTCCGGCCTTTATTCAGCGGCAGGCAAAAGCCGGTGACCGAGTTGTCGTGATGGGGGCGCGCGATGATACGCTTCATGTGTTCGCGCGCCAACTTCTCGATTTGTTTTAGGGTCCAAACTTATAGCTTTTCTAACAACCTGCAAACAATGGTTTTCTGCGCTTCCGGTACTCAAATACTTTGGTGTATATTCCGTTCCGGTTCTCGAAAACCATTGTTTTCGCTGACTTTATAAAAGCTCTGAGTATGAACCCTAGGCTTTCTTTTTCGTTTTGCCGTAGCGTTTTTCGAGGTAGCCGAAAATTGCGCGCATGCCTGTGTCTGCGCCGCCTTGCGGGCGACCGGGTTTTGCTGTTTGGGACCAGGAAAACACATCCATGTGGACCCAGTCGATGTTGCCTTCGATGAATTCATTGAGGTAGAGGGCTGCGGTTGTGGCGCCGGCTTTGCCTTTGCCGGTGCTGCTGATGTCGGCGATGTTGCTGTCCATGTCTTTGCGGTAGGGTTTCCAGAGGGGCAGGGGCCAGACCGGGTCACAGACGTCGGGGGTGGCGGAGAGCTTTTTGATTTCGTCGCCTAGATCGTCGTTGTTTGTGAACAGAGCCGGGAGGTCGTAGCCGAGGGCAACGCGGGCGGCTCCGGTCAGGGTTGCGAAGTCGATGATGAGTTCGGGTTTTTCTTCGCAGGCGAGGGTGAGGGCGTCGGAGAGGATCAGGCGTCCCTCGGCGTCGGTGTTTCCGATTTCGACGGTGAGGCCCTTGCGTGTCGGCAAGACGTCAGATGCGCGGTAGGCTTCGCCGGAAATTGAGTTTTCAACAGTCGGGATCAATACGCGCAGGTTGATCGGGAGTTTTTGGGTGATGACAAGATGCGCGAGAGCAAGGACGTGCGCGGCGCCGCCCATGTCTTTTTTCATGGTGATCATGAATTCTGATGGCTTGATGTCAAGGCCGCCTGTGTCGAAACATACGCCTTTGCCGACGAGTGTGACTTTCGGATGTTTTTCATTTCCCCAGCGCAGGTCGATCAGGCGCGGGCGGCGCGGGCTGGCTTTGCCGACGTTGTAGATCATGGGGAAGTTTTGTTTGAGGAGTTCTTTGTCCCGGATGACCGAGAAGGTTGTTTTGTGTTTTTTTGAGAAGTCCTGCGCTGCTTTTTCCAGTTCTTCGGGGCCGAAATCGTTGGCGGGCGTGTTGACCAGATCGCGGATCATGTGGACGGCTTGTACGAAGGCTTCTATGCGCTTTTTGTCTGAATCTTTGGCGATGACGAGCGCGGGAAATGTCGCGCTGCTATTTTTGTAGCGGTCGAAGACGTAGCAGGTCAGGCCCCAGCCGATATGGGCGCGTTCCATTTCGCTTTCCGTTAATGTGCCTGCGGCTTGAAGCTCGAAGCTAGCGTTTTTCAGGAAGTCAGAGGAAAAGTATTTTTTGATGTCGGTGACGGTTTTTGAGAGGTCGTAGATGTCTACCGGCGTGCTTACGGCGGTGTAGATTTTTTCAACGGTGCCGTTTTTATCCTGAAGGATCAGGGTTTGTTTTCCCTTGGGGCCAAAGCCGGATTGCGTGATGGCGTTTTTAAGGGCTGCTGCTTGTTTTTTTACCCATGAATCGAAATTTTTTTCTGATACGAGATGTACCGGGAGGTGGATGGATTTTGGCTTTGATAGGAAAAACGGGAGGGTTGTGGTCATGGTTTTTTTCTTGCTTTGGAGGATTCCGTCGAGACCCTGTATTAGGGTTTAGTTATGGTTAGAAGTCAAGAGGGAGCGATTGTGTTATCGCTTTGTCTTTAATTTCTATTCCTTCTTATGGGGCAGAAAAGGTTGTTTTATGTATTTGTCTGGTCGCAGGGGATGTCTTTGGGGAGGGATGCCGCATTGCAGCCCTGAATGCACGGCATATTGTTTATGCCTGCGCCGTAGCAGGTCATGGATAGTGACCCCAGAGAATATCCTTCGATCAATGTTTCGGCATGTCCTTCTGTTGCTGCGGCTAGTCCTGCGGTGTAGAGGAGGGGGATGAAATGATCCGGTGTCGGGACGGCCAGGTTATAGTCCGGGTGTTCCAGCGTTTTTAGTATATCGGCCGGATTATCGGACATTTGACGTATTACCTCTTTGTCAAACCGGTGCGCCCAATCTGTTCCGGTATCCTGCGCTGACCAGTCTATGCGTCGCAAGTTATGAACGACATTTCCGCTCGATAGAATGAGGACGCCTTTGTTCCTTAATTCAGAGAGACGCCCGGCAAGCTCAAGATGGTATTCCATTGGTTTGAGCGCATTGATAGATATTTGTACAACGGGAACGTCGGCTTTGGGGAACATATGTTTCAGGACGCTCCAGGTGCCGTGATCGAGGCCCCATTGATCGTGATCTGCGCCGACCCACATCGGTTTGACAAGTTCGGCGATTTCTCCAGCGAGATCGGGGAGGCCCGGCGCAGGATATTCAATATCGAAAAGTTCCTGGGGGAAGCCGTAGAAGTCGTGGATGGTACGCGGGTTTTGCATTGCGGTGATTGCTGTCGCGCCGATGTACCAGTGTGCCGATATGACCAGAACGGCCCGTGGCCGGGGGACGGATTCTCCGATTTTTTTCCATGTTTGTGTGTAACTGTTTTCTTCCAGCGCATTCATCGGGCTGCCATGGCCAAAGAACAGGACGGGCATGCGTTTTTGGTTTTGTGTGCCGGGCATTGGGGTGTGAGAGTTCAAAGTGAAGTGCGA
>JAGRHC010000067.1 GCA_020445145.1 Alphaproteobacteria bacterium | reverse complement strand
AGGCTGGTGACACATGTATGGAAGCCGTTCTTTTTATGGGAATTCCTTCGCCGATAAACGTGCAAGCCATGAGCGCCGCCAAAATTCTTAAAATCCCGGATTCAGTTGTAAAAAAACATGTTCTTGAGGATCCTGCTTTTGCCGTCAATCTTTTGCGTATTGTCTCCCGCCATTATAAAAATGCCATGCATCAGATTGAGGCCATGAATATAAAATCACCGCTACAGCGCGTGGGGTATTATTTTCTGCTCAAACATATTGAGCAAGGGCATGAAAATCTGGACTTTAAACTCCCTTTTAAAAAACAGGTCGTTGCGAATTATTTGGGAATGACACCGGAAACCTTCTCCAGAACGCTGAAACAAATGAAAGATATGGGCATCAAAGTGGAAGAAGATACCATCAGGATGCGGGATTCGTTTGCGCTCTGTCATTTCTGCGATTCTGATACCGCTTCTTTATGCTCAAGGCACGATCAGCCCGAATGCGAAAAATGCCCGCTACACTAAAACTTCCTCATATTCAAGTGCGGGGCAGCAACGGATAAAACTCAACCACGTCTCCGGGCTTGATGATTTGCAAGGCTTCAGGAACATGCAGCCAGCAATTCATCTTCAAAAACGGGCTGACCATAAAGGAGGCTTGACCATCCAGAATGTCTACACTGCGCGTTCCATCCTCCCAGCTTTCGCTTTTACCTTTTAAAATCATATGCAGCCCTGATTTTTTAACAAACTTTGTCATGGCGCGTGCATGAAGCGGTTTTTCCGGCTCCTGTCCCATCATCGCACGCAAAGCCGAAACGACAAAAAAGCGTAATCCCACTGCGCTCGCAACCGGATTTCCAGGCAGCCCGAAATAAAATGCTCCATTGGGCAAGATTGCAAATAAATTGGGTTTCCCCGGTTTGAGCTTTACCTTGTGAAAGAGGATGTCAGCCCCTATCTTTTCCAGCCCTTCTTTTACAAAATCAAATTCACCGGCCGAAACAGCGCCGCTTGAAATGATGATATCGCATTTTTCGCTCATCAGATTTTCCAGCTTTTTACAAAAAACGTCCAAATCATCGCGCACCGTATCGCAAGGCAACACATCACACCCTAGCGCATCCAGCATGGTCAGCGCATAGGGGCTGTTTGAATTATAAATTTGCCCGGATTCCAGTGGAACCGATAAGTCATCAACAATCTCCCGACCGGTTGCCATGAAAGCCGCTTTTGGTTTTTTAAAAACACGTAGCCGGGAAACGCCCAATGTCGCCAAAGGCAGTATATGTGTTACCTCCAAAGCATCACCGGATTTTAAGATTTCATCGCCTTTCTGGAAATCTTCCCCCGCACAGCGAATATTCGCCATAGGCTTTGGAACGAATCTGAACGTGATTTTCGAATCCTGCACATCAACATTTTCAATAGGCACCACAGCATCAGAACCTTTTGGCACGGGCGCCCCCGTCATAATATGAATACATTTTCCAGCCATCAGCGCCTTTTCAGGCACAGGATCCCCAGCAGCGATAACGCCGGATTTTTCAAGAACAACCGGAGTGCCCTCACTAGCGCCCTCCAGATCGCCTATACGAACGGCAAAACCGTCCATCGCAGAATTATCAAAGGGCTGGATGGTAAGCGGGGCCAGTACCTCTTCTGCACAGACACGCCCCGCAGCCCCCTGCAGCGCAATTACCTCTGTATCCAGACGATATTTGCTTGCCCGTTCCCGAATAATTTTCTGTGCACTTTCAAAAGAAATCATGAGCGTAATCTTATCAGTCCGTAGCCTGATCGCAAGCCGCTCGCTCTTTTTTATTCAGCATAAACGGCCTGTTATGAGACGTTAAAATACGCTCCTGCGATATTTGCCTGTTCTGGTTATCCGGGGAAAGCTTCTGTTCTATTTTTGGCGGAGTTTTAATCGGTGCGCGTTTATTGTTCACAATACGTTCCCTGTCTTTGGATGCTTCAAGCGTAAATCATAATCAAGATATCCAGGCTATAACTTGATCTGGATCAATCCCCAAAGCATACCCAGCGCTTATTGTCGGGTTATGATGACAGCGCAGGCCGATTACAGATCAGAAACTGAAAAGCAGGAGTACAGGTATTTACCAAGGCTACTGCGCCTTATACTTGCGCCTGTGCCACTTTTTGCCATCCAACCTGTTTTACACAAAATCGTTCATCAAATAGCACAGAAACGACCGGGGTTATTTGACCGTATCGGGCCACACAAAGACAAGCTGTTCTTGATTGATCCGATAAATTTACCCTTTGCCTTTGCATTAAGACCCAATCCGGACAGACTTTCCTTTCGTGCCTACCGGCGGCGTAATCTGCCTCAGGTCGAAGCCCGCATTGCCGGAACGTTTTTAACCTTGCTGGATATGGTGGATGGACAGCTGGACGGGGATGCCTTGTTCTTCACACGCGATCTTGTGGTGGAGGGCGATACCGAAGCGGTTGTCTGCCTGCGCAATGCGATTGACGACATAGAGGGCAGCATTGCCGAGGACACTGCAAATTTATTCGGGTTTTCCGGACGAAATGCTTTGAAGATTTTAAGAAAGGCGAGGAATCATGGTCGAAATCACTGAACCTGTGGGGGAACTTGTATGTCCGGCGGGAACACCTGCCTCCCTGCGCACTGCCGTAGATGCTGGCGCGGATGCAGTCTATTGCGGATTTCAGAATGCAACAAACGCCCGAAATTTTCCGGGACTGAACTTTACACTTCCAG
>JAGRHC010000066.1:4676-7854 GCA_020445145.1 Alphaproteobacteria bacterium | reverse complement strand
GTATATAAACGCACAACTACAGCAAAAAAAACGCCCCGTCAAGGAATATATTCATAAATCGCCATAATAAAGCCCGCGCATTAGGCCAAATTTAATAAAATTAACATAATATATAAGGATAAAAAATAAAGGGAGGCGGGGATGAGAGGGGCAAGCTCTTCAGATTCCATAAAAAAGAATCTTATTAAACTCATAAAAAATGAAAACGGCTCGGTTTTACCGATCGTCGCGCTATCGCTCCCCGTTATTCTGGGTTTAGTCGGCCTGGGCACAGATGCAAGCCTATGGATGGCAAGCAAAAGAAACATTCAATTTTCCGCAGACGCTGCAGTCATAGCCGCAGGCTGGGAATTAGCACAGGGAACGACAGACAACATGGATGCGGCCGCAGTACGCGAAGCGCAACGCAACGGATACAATCCGACTGCAGATGGTCGACTTGAAATAGAAATTCTAGCCCAAGATGAAGAAGGTGCCAGAATTGCGGTAACCGTATCACAAAGTGCGGAAACATTTTTTTCAAAAATCATATTTCAGTCTGACATCCGGGTTTCCGCGTATGCAGAAGCTTTAATAAGCGATGTAGATGGCCAATTCTGCATCCTCGCCCTTGAAGACGAAGATGATGGCGCACTGACGACTTCCGGTTCTGTCAGCATCAGCGCTCCAAGCTGCGGAATAGCTGTAAATTCAAGCGACGACGAAGCCTTACAACTCTCTGGAAACGTAGAAGTTGAAGTCAGCAATGTACGCGTATCAGGCGATTACGATATAAACGGCTGCTCCGCAGACTTCACCTACGACTCTCTAAAAACCGGACAATCCCCACTCTCAGATCCCTATGATGATCTTGAAGTTCCGGAGTTTGAGGGCTGCGACTTCAACAACAAAAAAGTAACATCGTCCACAACACTCTCCCCAGGCGTCTATTGCGGCGGAATAAAGATATCAGGAAACAACGACGTTACGTTTGAACCCGGCCTATACATTATCAATGGCGGTGATTTTAAAGTAACCGGATCCGGTTCAATGTTTGGCGAAGGCGTTACTTTTATTTTAACAGGCTCTGGAAACGATTATTCTCAACTGGATATTTCAGGGGGAAAAGACATAGAGTTCTCCGCACCAGAAACAGGTGAAGACTGGTCAGGCATCACCTTCTTCCAGGACAGAGACGCCCCAGAAGGCAACAATCTTCAAAACAAACTCACAGGAACAAGCGATTTAACCTTTAACGGCGTTGCCTACTTCCCCTCACAAGGCCTGTGGTTCGGAGGCAACAGCTCGTCAACCGGTGGACAAGCGCCATGCACCAAGTTGATCGCGCGCACCGTAACGTTCTCAGGAAACCCCTCATTAGGCAACAACTGCGCCAACTATGACGTCGAAGACATTGGCCCCCCGACAGTCAAACTGCTAAGATAAAAAAGCCGAACATACTTATTTTTAAAAATTTTGTATCAAGAACTTGGATACTAAGGTTCAAAACGCGAACCGGGCAAAGAAGACGTTTCACCGATAAATTGTCTAAGTTGATGAGAAGCAGCTTCAAAATTTTGATGAGCCACAGAAATAACCCGAAACCTTTTATCTTCTGCTCGTTCTAAAAGTCCCTGGTCATGCGAAATAACAATCACATCACTCCACTCTGATTCAGAATCTGTAAGTTTAATAAGCCTTTCAATCTCTTCATCCGTAAGAAATTCGTTCGTCCTCGGATGAGGCAACAAACCAATATTGCAAAAATGACCGACAAGACCATGAAATCCTGTTGCTTCCCGAAATGCCGGTATAACAGGATCATAACCGCTATCATCAGTCAAACTGACATCTGAACATGCAATACAACACCACCCTTTGCCTGTAGGCACAATTTGATGTAATTCAGATAAAAAAGCAGCAACGTCAGAAGATTTTGACTTACCCGCAAAAACTGTTTTATCACGTGAAGAAAGACCGAATTGAACAGCCAACCTATGCAAGATTCCCCTAGGCACAGGTTGATGAGCACTTACATCAACAAAAGAAAGCATATCAAGATAAACAAGTGTGTTACCCATAGCCGTCATACACCTAATGAAACAATACGAAGTACATCAAATCTAACAGGAACAGATTAATATGAAAAGAATAAACCAGCGCGTTGGGGTATCCCCGCCGCTATTCCTGCTTCTTCAAATCATGCTTGAGAATAGTAGAACCAATCGGCAAATCAACCAACTTGACGCAAACTTCAGGCGCCACAGCGCCAACATGGAAGAACTCTTCAAACCCGGCAATGGCTTCAGCAAAACGGTTCGCAGCATCAAAAGGCTCTGTCTCATAAAGAGGACGCTGCAACAAAAGCGCATACTCACAATTATCTGTCTGCGCAATAATATCGGACTGACGGCGAAGGCGAACCAAAAACTGGGAAAGCTTGGCAACCGCATAATCCGCAGCATAAGGCCCTTCTTTCTCATAGATATCCTGATAATTCGAAACCCGGATAAAAACGATATAGGTCTGCTCGCCGTAACGATCGGCACGGTCAATAGCAGAAAGGAAAAGCTGATTAAACGCCGACTTGGCAATAATCCCGCCGGCACTTGGAAAATCCTCTGAATCATCCCCGATACGGCGGATCAAAGCCGTCAGATCCCTGGCATTGCCAACAATCTTATCCAGCTTTTCAGGATCGACCGGCTTGGCCAGAAAATCATTGGCACCGGATTTAATCGCCCCTTGTAAACCGACATCACCACCGGTCAGAACAACATAGGGATAAGCACCGGATGCCCGGCGAATATTCAAAACAAGCGGCCGTGCATTCATCAACGGCGCAGGATCGAGGAAAATAACATCGAACTGTTCTTTCGCCAGACGCTCAACAGCATTATTCTTGACCTGCTCTTCAAAGACCTTATGGCCAACAGGCTCCAGCCGTGCCTTAATCATCTGCGCAACGATCTCGTCACGGTCGATTATTAATGCTTTCATTATATTTCCCCCAAGGATCACGGTGCAATTTTGCCATAAACTATAAGAGCAAAACAGCTTTCTTTATAATAAAAACTACTAAATAAACCATTAAGCTGTGAAAGAATTTTCACACTACCGTTTGACAATTCCCTTCCGCTGGGATAGAGAATTTGGACATTTGTGGAAAAACAATGTGCCCAGGTGGCGGAATTGGTAG
>JAGRHC010000066.1:0-4652 GCA_020445145.1 Alphaproteobacteria bacterium | reverse complement strand
AGTTCTCGCAAGGGAGTGAAGGTTCAAGTCCTTTCCTGGGCACCATTTAAAACGGAAATCAAAAAGCCGTTATGAGCATCTCGCTATATAAAAACGATCTTCCGGACGGCCTTGATTTAGGCACGTCTATTGCCGTCGACAGCGAAACAATGGGCCTGAACCCTGTTCGCGACCGTCTTTGCGTACTCCAGCTCTCAACAGGAGACGGCAAAGCGCACCTCGTCCAGTTCACAGATCCGTCATACGACGCCCCTAATCTGAAAGCCGCGCTGGCAAATCCCGAAATTCTGAAAATTTTCCATTTCGCGCGCTTTGATATCGCCGTCATCAAAAAATTCCTCGGCGTAGAAACCACACCGATTTACTGCACCAAAATCGCTTCGAAACTCGTACGAACCTATACAGACAAACACGGCCTGAGCAATATCTGCCGCGAACTGATCGGAATAGAACTCAACAAACAGCAGCAAAGCTCAGACTGGGGCGCCGCAGAACTCACAGCAGAGCAACTCAGCTACGCCGCAAATGATGTCTTGTATCTGCACAAACTCAAAGAGCGCCTCGACGTCATGCTCGAACGCGAAAATCGTACACATCTGGCACAGGATTGCTTTAACTTCCTCAGCGCCCGCGCGCAGCTCGACCTGTCCGGCTGGGCCGATCAAGATATTTTCGAGCATTAAGATGGGCGCACAGACAAAAGATCGCCCGCACATGAACGATAATGAAGACAAAAACCATGCCGTGCGCGTCCTGAAAGACGAAGCCGAAGCTCTTTTAAAGCTTGCCGCCAGCATCGACCACAATTTTTCAAACGCCGTAGAAACCGTCCACGCCATGAAAACCGCGCAAAGCGGAGCAGGACGCCTGATCATCGCCGGCATCGGCAAAAGCGGCCACGTGGCGCGCAAAATTGCAGCCACGCTCGCCTCAACCGGAACCCCCTCCTATTTCGTTCACCCCGGCGAAGCCAGCCACGGCGACATGGGCATGATCACAGAGCGCGACGTTGTCTTGATACTCTCGAACTCCGGCGAAAATGCAGAACTATCAGACCTGATCCACTACACAAGGCGCTTTGGCATCCCCCTGATCGCGATCACAAGCAAACCTGAAAGCACCCTCGCCCGCCACGCAGACACAACGCTCCTGCTCCCGAAGGTCCCGGAAGCCTGCCCCAACGGTCTGGCCCCCACCACATCAACCACAATGATGATCGCGCTCGGCGATGCCCTCGCCGTTGCCTTGCTGGAACGTATGGGCTTAACGCCGGAACAGTACAAAGTCTTCCACCCCGGCGGCAAACTCGGCCAGCGCCTGATGAAAGTCTCGGAACTGATGATCGCAGGAGAGAACCTCCCGACAGTCGCCAAAGACGCCCGCATGGATGAAGCTTTGCTGGTCCTGACAGGCAAAAACATGGGGGCAGTCCTGATTTTTGATGAGAACAAAAACCTGCTTGGCATGATCACAGACGGCGACCTGAAACGCCACATGTCCCCGGACCTGTTGCAGAAGCCGGCCGCCGAAATCATGACCACATCCCCCAAAACAATTTCCCAAAATGCGCTGGCCGTAGAAGCCCTCGACATCATGACGAAAACCCCGGGCCGCTATATCACCAGCCTGATCGTAACAGGCGACGATGGAAAAGCCTGCGGCATGATTCGCCTCCAGGATTGTTTACAAGCCGGTATTGCCTGACATATCCTGACAGGCATGGAATCGCTGCCCACACCACAACCAGCCCCTGAAGACAGCTCCGCCCAGCGCCTGGACCGCCTGAGCCGCCGGAAATACGTGCGCCATAACGCAGGCTACAGTAAATTCGTGCGCCTGATGCGCCTGATCCTTCCCATGGCCGCCCTTGGCATTGTGGCAACCCTGTTTCTCTGGAACGCCATGGAGAAGGAAAATTTCGCCCCGCCCCCTGCCCCCGAGCCCAAGGAACAAATCACCCAGCAAAAAATCGCACGCAACGAACTCCTGAACCCCGAATTCGAAAGCCTCGATAAGAAGAACCAACCCTACAAAATCACGGCAGACAAAGCCATTCAGGGTGAAAAAAACAAAAACCTGATCATGCTCGAAAACCCGATCGGAACCCTCACCATGCAAGATGGCGTTCAGGTCCGCGTCACCTCGCAAACAGGCGCCTACCGTCAGGACACACAGCGCTTCTTCCTCGAAGGCAATGTCTGGCTGACCCACGACGCAGACTACAGCCTGCAAAGCGAACAGGCCCATATCGACCTCAAGGATAACTACGCCTGGAGCGACGAAAAAGTCTCGGGCAAGGGCCCTGACATGGAAATTGACGCCAAAGGATTGCGTGCAAACGGCAAAACCGGAAAAATCGTCTTCACCGGCCCCGTGAAACTGGTCCTTGAAGGCGATCAACTCAAGGGACTGGAGTGAGAAAGCAAACATGAAACGCGCCAAGCAGCTCCTCCTGACGATCCTCACCGCATCGTGCCTTTACCCGGCCGCCGCAGGCGCCCAGGGCATAAACCCGGACAGCAAAAAGCCGCTGGAAATCACCGCGCAGGAAAGCCTGGAATGGAACCGCACGGAAAAATTCTTCAAGGCCCGCAAAACCGTCATCGCCAAACAAGGCGAAACAACACTAAAAGCCGATACCTTGACCGCAAAATACAGAGATGAAAAAGGCGGCGGCATGAAAATCTACCGCATCGAAGCCGACGGTCACGTCATCATCGAATCCGCGGCCAGCAAAGCCTACGGCGATCATGCCGTTTACACGGTTGACGATGGACTGGCAGTCCTGAAAGGCAAAAACTTACGCCTCACCGCCCCGGATCAAACCGTGACCGCACGAGACCGCATCGAATATCGTGTCGCAAATGGAAAATTAGACGCTATTGGCAACGCAGTAGCCATGCGCGAAGGAGACAAACTCGAAGCAGACCGCATATCAGCCATTTTCACCAAGGATTCCAAAGGCAAACGGACCCTGAAGCAGCTCGACGCCAAGAACAACGTCAAAATCACAACCCCCACAGAAGTCCTGACAGGCGATAACGGCACCTATCAAGCCGACACAAGCCTCGCCGAGATTATCGGAAATGTAAAAATCACCCGCGGCCCCAACATACTGGAAGGCGAGAAAGCGCAGCTCGACCTCAAAACAAACATCAGCAAAATGTTCGGAAGCGCCGATGGAAACGGGCGTGTGCGCGGCGTCTTCTACCCCGGATCGGAAACGCCTCCAGCAACCGAATAACCCCTGTAACCGTGAGTTTCGTTGACACAGCGCCAATTCAGGCATACAAATAAATCAGGGTTTAGAAAATCATGGAACTATTTCTGAAATGGCTGGCTTTAGCAGGCGTCCAGACAGCGGCAACGATGTCGCCGGGTCCGGCCTTTGTGGTGGCCGTTCGTAACGCGATGACCTATGGACGAAAAGCTGGAATTTTCACGGCAATTGGCCTTGGATGCGGCGTCGGTGTCCATGTCGCCTTTGTCCTGTTTGGCATCGCCTACATCCTCACCAAATCAGTCTTGCTCTACACAATCGTCAAATATGCGGGCGCCGCCTATCTCGTCTTCATCGGCATCAAAGCCCTGAAATCCAAAAAAGCGGAACCTGCCGACCCGGCCAATGAGCAAACAGCGGGGAAACCCGCGAAAACAATCTCATCGTACAAAGCCTTCCTCATCGGCTTCATGACCAATGTCCTGAACCCGAAAGCCGTCGTCTTTTTTACAGCTGTCTATGCCCAGTTCATCGATCCTGCCATGAGTTGGCAAATCCACGCGCTATATGGCATAACATCCGTTACAATTGAAATATTATGGTTTTCAGGCGTCGCCATCGTATTGACCAACCCCGCCGTAAAAAGAAAATTCGATAAAATCGTTCATTGGATCGAGAGATCCTGCGGCGCGTTAATGATTGCTTTGGGCGCAAAACTGGCACTATCGGCGAAATAAGAGCAAACAAAATATGACCGAAACAACAACCAGCTCCATCAGAAAACCCCGGCTTAAAACTATAGCCCCCGGAATCGTCGCCCATCACATCTCAAAATCTTACAAAAAACGCCCGGTCCTGCGCGATGTCAGCCTGTCAATCCGTCGCGGCGAAGCTGTCGCCCTGCTCGGCCCCAACGGCGCAGGAAAAACCACCTGCTTCCACATTATGACCGGCCTCATCCCGTCTGACGGCGGCGTAATAGAGCTGGATGGCCGCGACATCACAGGCCTGCCCATGTATCGCCGCGCCCGCCTTGGCCTAGGCTACCTGCCGCAAGAATCCTCGATTTTTCGGGGTCTCTCCGTTGAAGACAATCTCAAAGCCGTCATCGAATCTCAGGACTTAAGCGCCAAGGATCAGGAACTCATGCTCGAGGATCTTCTAGCTGAATTCGGTGTCGAACACCTGCGCCGCACACCATCCATCGCCCTGTCGGGGGGAGAGCGCCGCCGCGTTGAAATCGCCCGCGCCCTCGCGGCCCGGCCACACTTCATCCTTCTGGATGAACCACTCGCCGGCGTTGACCCCATCGCCGTCAGCGACATCCGCAACCTGATTTCACACTTAAAAGACCGCGGCATCGGCGTCCTGATCACCGACCACAACGTCCGTGACTGCCTGAGCATTGTCGACCGCGCCTATATCCTCCATG
>JAGRHC010000010.1 GCA_020445145.1 Alphaproteobacteria bacterium | reverse complement strand
CCGCTCGATTGCCCGATCTGCGATCAGGGGGGTGAGTGTGACCTTCAGGATCAGGCGGTCGGTTACGGTTTTGACCGCTCACGCTTCCATGAAAACAAACGCGCAGTAGCTGATAAAGAGCTCGGCCCTCTAATTAAGACGGTAATGACCCGCTGCATCAACTGCACAAGATGCGTTCGTTTCGCCGAAGAAATCGCAGGAACCCCGGTTCTCGGACAGATGTACCGCGGCGAAGATGCCGAAATCGGCACTTTCATCGACCAGATTGTTGATACAGAACTTTCCGGCAACTTAATTGATGTCTGCCCCGTCGGCGCCCTGACCTCAAAGCCTTATGCCTTCAAAGCCCGCTCATGGGAACTGGTCAAAACAGAGACAATCGATGTCCACGATGCCGTCGGTTCAAACATTCGCGTCGATGCCCGTGGCCGCGAAGTCATGCGCATATTGCCGCGCCTCCACGAAGACGTAAACGAGGAGTGGATCGGTGATCGTTCACGCTTCTCATACGATGGCCTTGCCAAGGGCCGTCTTGACCGTCCATGGATCAGAGATGAAAAATCCGGCAAACTGCGTGCGGCAAGCTGGGATGAAGCGTTTGGCTACATTGCCGATAAGCTGAAAGGCGTAAAAGGCGAAGAAATGGCTGCCCTCGTCGGCGACCTCGCAGACTGCGAATCCATCACAGCGCTCAAGGATCTCATGAACGAATTAGGCTGCAATAATCTGGATTGCCGCACGGATGGTTCATATTTTGATACCGAAACAAGCGCAGGCTACTTATTCAATTCTGGAATCGCAGGCATTGACGAAGCCGACGCAATCTTGCTCGTTGGCACAGACCCGCGCCACGAAGCAACCATGGTAAATGCCCGTATTCGCCGGGCATGGCTGGAGCGCCGCGTGAAAATTTATCTCATCGGCGAACCGGTCGATCTGACATACCCCTATGAGCACGACGGAACAGGCCCGAAAGACATCGAAAAGTTCATGAAGGAAAAATCAGCCTTCAGTGAAGCTTCAAAGCCGATGATCATTGCCGGAACATCAGCCTTCCAAAGAGAAGACGGTCCGGTCATTCAAAGCCTCCTGTTCGACGCGGCGGAAAAGCTCGGGGTCGTCAAGGAAGGCTGGAATGGCTTCAACATACTCCACAGTGCAGCCTCCCGCGTAGGCGCTCTTGAAATCGGATTTACCCCATCCAAGGGCGGTAAAAACTTCTCTGAAATCATCGCGGGCAGCAAAGACGGGTCAATCAAGGCACTCTACCTGCTTGGCGCGGATGAGTTTAACACCCGCATCAATATCGGCTGGAAGACCTTCGTCATTTACCAAGGGCATCACGGCGATCACGGCGCACAAAGAGCCGATGTCATTCTCCCCGGCGCAGCATACACAGAAAAAGACGCGCTCTACGTAAACACAGAAGGCCGTGTGCAAATTGCCCGCGCCGCTGTCTCTCCGCCCGGTGAAGCAAAAGAAGATTGGAAAATCTTGCGTGCCCTGTCGGATAAACTCGGTAAGACATTACCTTATAATACGCTCGCCGACCTGCATGCCCACATGCAAAAGTCGTACAGCATCTTCAAAAAAATCGACGATCTGCCACAGATCAAATGGGCCAGGTTCGGAACAAAAGGAAAAGTATCCAAAGATCCGTTCGTCATCCAGCCCGGCAATTACTACTTAAGCAACGCCATCTGCCGTGCCTCCACAACAATGAACGAGTGTGCAGAGACCTTCACCAGACAAAACGAATTCCATGAGGCCGCCGAATGAGTGGAATCGATTACATTGAATTCGACAATCCACAGCAAAATTTTCTTGCTGGTTTAGGGTGGGAAGCAAAGCCAGTAAAAAAAGGCTCTTTCTTCAGCGAAAGTCATGATCTGGATTTATGCTGCTGCATGATGTCAAAAGAATTCAATTTGATTGATTTTATATCACCGACAGACCTTAAGAAGAAAGATTACCAATTTCAGATATTGCATACTGGAGATCACAAGACAGGGAACTCCCCCGGCGAAGATGAAGAACTGCATTTTAACTTAAGAAAACTTGCTCCCGAAATATTCTACATAGTATTTATAGTAAGGATTAAGGGAGATACATCCTTTCAAGATATTGAAAAATCATACTGCATATACATGGATGGTGGTTCCTATAGAAGTTTTCTAAAAACAGAGATAAATGAGCCTTCTCAAAATGAAGGAGGTCAAAAGATTCAATATGTATCTGCTGTTTTGAAAAGATGGACGGGTAAATCCTTAGATGGGGATTTTTGGAGCTTAAATCCAATCGAAAAGTTCATTCCTGCAACTGAGAACAAAATTGAATCAGATTTTTTGGAAATTAAGCCAATTATTGAGGGGATTTACGGCCAATGAAAAAAACGTCTTTGGAAATGGTTCAGGAGTTCCACGAAACATATGGCCTTCCCGTAGAGGACGAGCAGACTCTTTCTGATGAAAAAACGCGCCAGCTCCGGATAAATCTGCTTGCCGAAGAACTCGATGAGCTAAAAGAAGCTTTGGCTCAGGGCGATCTTCTCGAGACCCTTGATGCGTTGATCGATCTGCAATATGTTCTCGACGGCGCGTTCCTGTCCTTCGGCCTCCAGCATGTAAAGCAGGCGGCTTTTGATGAAGTTCACCGCTCAAACATGAGCAAGCTTGGCGAAGACGGCAAGCCAATCCGCCGCGAAAGCGACGGCAAGGTTATGAAGGGGCCAAACTATTTTAAACCTGACCTCGCGCAATACGTCGAGAAAAAGGATAAAGCGGCATGATGGAATTTGTTCTCTGGATCTGGGGGTTTTGGATCGCACGTACAGTCGTCTTCACACTGCTCGTGACCGTAGGGCTGCTGCTGGCCGTTGCCTATCTGACCTATGCCGAGCGCAAAGTTATGGGCGCCATGCAGCGCCGCCAAGGGCCAATGACGGTTGGCCCCTTCGGTCTTCTGCAACCGATCGCCGATGGTATTAAACTTTTCTCAAAAGAAACAATCATCCCCGAACAGGCACACCGCGTTGTCTTCTTGATGGCACCCATGATCCTGTTCGCTCTGTCCTTGATCGCATGGGTCGTTATTCCGTTTGATAAGGACTGGGTCTTGGCAAATATTAATGTCGGGATACTGTACCTGTTCGCGATTTCCTCCATGGGCGTTTATGGCGTCGTCATGGCCGGATGGGCATCAAACTCCCGGTATGCCTTCCTCGGTGCACTCCGAAGCGCTTCCCAGATGGTCTCTTACGAAGTCTCGATGGGGCTGATCATCGTGTGTGTCCTCCTGGTCGCAGGCTCCCTGAACCTGCAGGAAATCGTCCTGGCGCCGCGCCCGTTCTGGACACAGGTTCTCCTGTTCCCGATGTTCATCGTTTTCACGATCTCCATACTCGCAGAAACAAACCGCGCACCGTTTGACCTGCCGGAAGGTGAATCCGAAATCACCGGCGGTTTCATGGTCGAGTACTCAGCCATGACCTTCGCGCTCTTCTTCCTTGGCGAATACGCCAACATGATCCTGATGAGCGCGATCGCAGTTACCCTTTTCCTTGGCGGCTGGCTTCCACCTTTCGGCTTGGCATTCCTGTCTTTCGTTCCCGGAATCATCTGGTTCGCCCTGAAGGTCGCCTTCATGCTCTTCGTCTTCATCTGGGCTCGCGCCACGCTCCCGCGCTTCCGCTACGACCAGTTGATGCGTCTGGGTTGGAAGGTCTTTCTCCCTCTGACGCTTGTCTGGGTTGTTATGACCGCGGGCCTTTTGATGACCTTCAACGCATTACCCGGCCAAAACGACGGCGCATACGCCTATGAAAGTACTGCAAACATTCCAGCAAATATAAAGGCTGAGCAATAAAATGGACAACCTCGCACGCTCCTTCCTCCTGACTGAAATCGTTAAGGGCTTTCTCTTAACGTTGAAGTACATGTTTTTTGTCCCCCGCGTGACGATCAACTATCCTCACGAAAAGGGTCCGATATCGCCGCGTTTCCGAGGCGAGCACGCCCTGCGCCGCTATCCAAATGGCGAAGAGCGCTGCATCGCCTGTAAACTCTGCGAAGCCATTTGCCCGGCTCAAGCTATCACCATCGAAGCGGAAGGACGCGACGACGGCTCACGCCGCACCACACGCTATGATATCGACATGACCAAATGCATCTACTGCGGCCTTTGTGAAGAAGCCTGCCCGGTAGACGCAATCGTTGAAGGCCCGAACTTTGAATTCGCCACCGAAACCCGCGAGGAACTTTTCTACAACAAGGAAAAACTCCTCGCCAACGGCGACAAGTGGGAAGCGCAAATAGCGGCGAACCTACTGGCGGATTCTCCATACCGCTAATCAAAACAAAAGACCAAACGGAACATGGTAATATAAAGACAGAACTTCTTCACCGGGGTTCGGTCGCCCTAAACTCGCATTCGACGTATGCGAAAATGCCAGCGCGAGACGGCTCCGATTTTTAAACTGGTAAGCCAGTTCAAGCTGTGATCGAAACTCCAAAGGAAAAGATAAATCATGACGGCTTCGTCCGCGCGCATAATAACCGGCGCCAAAAGAAGGCGTCAGAATAAAATGACGCCCCAGATCAAAGTCAGCCAACATCCCGGCGCCAGCCCAAAGCGACAACTCAGAATTAAGTTCCAGTCCCGCCCAGGGTTTCAACTTCTTAAAAAAAACGATACTCTCCGGTCGATACTCCAGACGCGTATTAAGCATTTTAGGGCGGTCCAGCGTATTATACATCCCCAGAGAAAAACTCAAAAAGCCCATGCGATCCTTGGCGTTCCCGGGAGTAGGGTGGATGCAAGCAAGAAAAAATAAGGTAAGGGCCAATAAATACTTGGTCATGCGCCGACAATTATTCTGAAACAATATTGGAAACGGCTGTGGATAAGCCTGTGGATAAAATATGCCCGCTTATAGCGCTGGAATCAATGTAAAAAAAGCGCACAACGACGACCTTTTTTTTGTTTCAGGCCTTGCGGCAATAAAAAGAAAAGATTAGAACAAGGGTGAAAAAAAGACAGAGATTTCCCATGGTTGTTCAGGCTTTGGCCTTTTACCTGTTTGCTGTAGTTCTTGTTTTAAGTGCCCTGATGGTCATCACGGCGCGTAACCCTGTGCACTCTGTGCTCTTCCTGATTCTTGCTTTCTTCAATGCCGCAGGATTGTTTGTCCTTCTTGGCGCTGAATTCATCGGTATGATCCTGGTTATCGTTTACGTAGGCGCCGTCGCGGTCCTGTTCCTGTTCGTTGTGATGATGCTGGACATAAATTTCTCAGACCTTAGAAAAGGCGCAATGCAATTCGTCCCCATCGGACTGCTCATAGGCGGTATTTTGCTTTTTGAGCTCGGGACGCTTTATGCAACATGGCAGTTCGCCCCGGCGGTTCAGGAAAAATTGGCTGCAGCAGCGTCCGTCGCAATAGAGGCCGACAACACAAAAGCCCTCGGCGAAATTCTCTACACAAAATACTTTCTCCCGTTCCAGATGGCTGGAATGATTTTGTTTGTTGCTATGATTGGGGCGATCGTTCTTACATTGCGCCACCGTCCCGGCGTTCGCCGCCAAAAAGTATCCTTGCAACATGCGCGGCGCGCGGAAGACGTTCTTGAAATTCAAAAAGTTCCATCGGGGACAGGTGTGTAAAAATGGAAATCGGGCTAGCTCATTTTTTAACTCTGGCGGCGATCCTGTTTACAATCGGCGTTTTCGGTATTTTTTTGAACCGCAAAAACGTCATCGTGATTTTGATGTCCATCGAACTGATGCTTCTCTCGGTAAACATAAATTTCATAGCTTTCTCATCTTACTTGGGTGATCTCGCAGGGCAGGTGTTCACCATGTTTATTCTAACCGTCGCCGCCGCCGAGGCCGCCATCGGTCTTGCCATTCTTGTGGTCTTCTTCCGTACAAAAGGCTCTATCGCCGTGGAAGACATTTCGAGCATGAAGGGATAGTCGTAAATGGAACTTCTTGCTGTATTTTCTCCTCTGGTCGCCTTTCTGATCGCCGGAATTTTTGGAAAAAAAATAGGTGACAAAGGCGCGCAGTTCGTAACATGCGCAGGCGTGATTATCGCGGCATTTTCCTCGGTCATCCTGTTTTTCGATGTCATTCTCAATCTGGATATAAACAACGAAGCCTACACAACAATTCTGATGACCTGGATCGATTCCGGTGATTTCAAGGTAAAATGGGCACTTCGAATTGACCAGTTATCCGTTGTGATGATGTGCGTCATTAACATTGTCTCCGCATGCGTACATGTTTATTCAATCGGATATATGAGTCACGACCCGGCAAAAGGCCGTTTCATGGCCTATCTAAGTCTCTTCACCTTCGCAATGCTGATGCTGGTAACCGCCGACAACTTGCTCCAGCTCTTCTTCGGCTGGGAAGGCGTCGGCTTGGCCTCCTATCTGCTCATTGGTTTTTGGAATCACAAGCATTCCGCAAACGCCGCCGCCCAAAAAGCATTCATCGTCAACCGGGTCGGGGACTTTGGACTTGCACTCGGGATCATGGCGACCTTTGTGATTTTTGGCAGTATAGAATTCGAGACCATCTTCAAAGATCCGGCACAATACGCGCACACAATGATCCATTTTATGGGCTATGATTTCCATGCGCTAACAGTAATCTGCTTGCTTCTTTTCATGGGAGCAGTCGGTAAGTCGGCGCAGTTAGGCCTGCATACATGGCTCCCGGACGCGATGGAAGGCCCCACACCGGTTTCAGCGCTGATTCACGCGGCAACCATGGTTACAGCAGGCGTATTCCTCATCGCAAGATTTTCACCTGTATTTGAATACGCACCGAACGCATTAATGGTTGTGACAATATTCGGCGCCCTCACAGCCTTTGTTGCAGCAACAATCGGTATGACGCAATATGATATAAAACGCGTCATTGCGTATTCCACAATGAGCCAGCTCGGCTATATGTTTTTCGCGCTTGGCGTCTCCGCCTACAGCGCCGCAATGTTCCATCTCATGACACACGCTTTCTTCAAAGCGCTATTGTTCCTTGGTGCCGGTTCCGTCATCCACGCCATGTCCGATGAGCAGGATATGCGCAACATGGGCGGCATCTGGAAAAAAATTCCATTAACCTACGGCCTGATGTGGATTGGCTCTTTGGCCCTTGCCGGTATTCCGCCTTTCGCCGGCTTCTTCTCCAAAGATATGGTCCTCGAGGCCGCCTGGGCCGATAACTCCGCCGTAGGGACATTCGCGTACATTATGGGGATCGCAGCCGCCTTCATGACGGCATTCTACACATGGCGCATGCTCCTGATGACCTTCCATGGTCAGCCGCGTGCCAGTAAAAAAGTTATGAGTCATATCCATGAATCCCCGATGGTCATGCTTCTGCCATTGCTGGTGCTGGCAACCGGCGCCGTTCTTGCCGGTGCTGTATTTTACGGCGGGTTTGTTGGGTCCGCGCATCATAACGATGGAAAAATTAGTACCGCTCTTCTTCTCCATGATGAAAACGCGCATGAAGAAATAGCCGAGCACAAAATGGAAGACGTCAAATCAGAGACGGAAAAGCATGATACCTCTGAAATTCAGCAACCCCCTGAAAACGGCGCAGAAGCTATCGTCCAAAAGGCCGAAGAAATAAAAGACATTGTCGTTGAGGGAACCGAGCAGGTTGATGCCTTCGTAAAAGAAAACGCAGAAGAAGTCGGCGAAGCGGCTGGCGTTGTAAAGGCGATCATCAGTTCCGAAGTCAAAGACGTAACAGAAGCCCCGGAAGGCCACGTCATTCTCTGGTCAAGGGACTTCTTCTGGCATGATGCTATAAAAGTGCTTCCCGAAAACGATACCGTCGAAGCAGCCCATAGTGTGCCGGAATGGGTAAAACATCTCCCGCTTCTCGTTGGCCTGTTGGGGATCGGCGGAGCTTATCTGGCGTACATGTTCTACACCGGAATTCCTGCGACAGTTGTTCGCATATTCAAGCCCATACATACGCTTTTCTTCAACAAATGGTTCTTTGATCCAATTTATGACGCGGTTTTTGTAAAAACTGCAATTCGCTTGGGTGGCGTATTCTGGCGTGTAGGCGATAAAACAATGATTGACGGTTTTGGCCCTGATGGCGTTGCAAAAGTTTCAAGTTCTTTTGCAAAGCTTCTAAGCCGCTTCCAAACGGGATATGTCTATCAGTACGCTTTGGTCATGATGATCGCACTTGTCGTCATCATTTCATGGTTTGTCTTCAAGGATCAGAATTTAGTTCAAACATTCGCTCAGAATTCTTCTGCCCATGTCGAAGGAGGAAATGTACTGTGATGCCTCCAATTCTATCCATAATGATTTTCCTGCCTTTAATTTGCGCCGCAATGATCGCCACAGTGCGCGGTGAAAAAGGCGATGAAGTGCTTGTCGCTAAGAACGTAAAACATCTGGCCTTCTTCGGTTCACTTTTCGTTGTAGCCTTTTCACTGTTTTTATACGCCAACTTTGATCCTGCAAACCCTGGGTTCCAGTTCACAGAAAAATATTCATGGTTCAAAACGGCGGGCTTGAATTACCATCTGGGCGTCGATGGAATATCCATCTATTTCGTTCTCCTTTCCGCATTTTTGACCCCGATCTGTATCCTTGCCAGCTGGAATTCTGTGAAAACGCGCGTCAAAGAATACATGATCGCCTTCATGGTCCTTGAAAGCTTCATGATCGGAACCTTCTCCGCGCTCGATGGAATACTTTTCTACGTCTTCTTCGAGGGCGTGCTAATCCCGATGTTCCTGATTATCGGAATCTGGGGCGGTCCACGCAGAGTGTACGCGTCCTACAAATTCTTCCTCTACACACTCCTGGGCTCGGTGCTGATGCTGATCGCGCTCTTGACGCTATACGTACAGGAAGGAACAAGTGACATCCCCGAGCTGATGGATCGCCACATTGATATAGGATTGCAAAAATGGCTATGGGTTGCCTTCTTCGCCTCATTCGCCGTTAAAATGCCGATGTGGCCGGTCCACACATGGCTCCCCGACGCGCACGTCGAGGCACCAACGGCGGGTTCTGTCATTCTTGCCGGTGTTCTTCTAAAAATGGGCGGCTACGGCTTCCTCAGATTCTCCCTCCCGATTATGCCGGATGCGAGCATCTATTTCGCCCCGTTCGTCATGTGGCTAAGCGTTATTGCAATTATCTACACATCGCTAGTGGCTCTGGTTCAAGAAGACATGAAGAAACTCATCGCCTATTCCTCCGTTGCACACATGGGTTTTGTGACACTTGGGATTTTCACATTCACCCAGCAAGGCATAGAAGGCGCAATCTTCCAGATGATCTCCCACGGCGTGATTTCCGCAGCACTCTTCCTCTGCGTTGGTGTAGTCTATGATCGTCTCCACACAAGAGAAATCGGTCGTTACGGCGGACTTGTTAAAAATATGCCCAAATACGCAGTCGTCTTCATGATCTTCATGCTGGGATCGGTTGGGCTACCCGGCACTAGCGGTTTCGTTGGCGAATTCCTGAGCTTGCTCGGCGCTTTCCAGGCGGACACTATAATTGCAGCCTTCGCAACAACCGGCGTCGTTCTCGGCGCCGCCTACATGCTCGTCCTGTATCGCCGTGTCATTTTTGGCCCTCAAGGCAACAAAGATGCCGCATCAATGAAGGACCTGACCATGATGGAAAAGGCAATTTTCCTTCCACTCGTATTGTTGGTATTTTATATGGGCATATACTCCCCGGTCATCACCAATGTTCTGAACGCGCCCGTACAAAATATGATCGCAGACATGAATGTTTCAAAAGAAGCCTTGCCGCATAATGAAGCTACGATGGAAAAGGGAGATCATCATGGTTGATTTTAACATCATGCCGCTCATCCCCGAGCTCTTCCTGGTCCTGACAGCTATGGGGTTTCTCATCGTCGGCGCATATCAGGGGAACCGTGCCTGTAGCGTACTAAGCTGGTCCGCATGCATCAGCCTCTTCATCGCCGCCGCCCTCTTGATGCGCACACCCTGGGACACTGGCCCTGCCTTTGGCGGCATGTTCGTGCTGGATCAATTCGCAGGCTTCATGAAGCTAATGATCCTGATAGGCCTGTCATTCTCCACGGCGCTGTCTGTACAATATCTGCATCAGGAACGCATCGCCCGCTTTGAGTACCCGGTTCTGGTTCTCATCGCCGGAGTAGGGATGATGATGATGGTCTCTGCCAACAATCTCCTGTCCCTGTACATGGCTCTAGAGCTACAATCACTAAGCCTGTACATCCTCGCAGCATTCTACAGAAGTTCATCCCGCTCCGCCGAAGCAGCCATCAAATATTTTATCCTTGGCGCGCTGTCTTCCGGTATGCTCCTCTTCGGCATATCTTTGATCTACGGCTTCACAGGCACTCTGGATTTCAAGGCAATACAAGACGCCGTATCCGGCATGGAAAACATCCCGGCAGGCTTCACAGTTGGAATGGTGTTTGTGCTCGCCGCACTCGCCTTCAAAATATCAGCCGTTCCCTTCCACATGTGGACACCGGACGTTTACCAGGGCGCCCCAACCAGCGTCACGGCCCTCTTTGCGATTGTCCCTAAAATCGCTGCAATCGGCCTGATCATGCGACTGCTGTTCGTAACCTTTGGCCCCGCGCAGGATCAGTGGATTCAGGTCCTCTATCTGGTCTCACTGGGCTCGATGTTTCTCGGCGCATTCGCAGCCCTCGCGCAGAACAACATCAAACGGCTAATGGCCTACAGCTCGATCGGAAATATGGGCTACGCCCTGATCGGCCTGATCGCCGGAACATCTCAAGGCGCAGGTTCAGTCGTTGTCTTTCTTCTGATCTATCTTTTCATGACCGCAGGCGTATTTGCCGTGATCCTGTACATGCGCCGCGGTGGCTTGGCGACGGAAAACATAAATGATCTGGCAGGCCTGTCGAAGAACAATCCCGTAATTGCCTACGCCATGGCCGCCCTGATGTTTTCCATGAGCGGAATTCCGCCCGCCGCAGGGTTCTTCGGAAAACTCTTCATTTTCCAGGCAGCCGTATCAAGCGGCCTGTACATTCTGGCCGTCCTCGGTGTTCTAAGCTCTGTTGTCGCCGCATACTATTACCTGCGGATCATCAAGGTCATGTTCTTTGAAGAGCCGGCCGAAACCTTCGACGATAATATGAGCTTCGAACGCCGCGCCGTTCTGGCCATCAGCATCATTTTCATCCTCGGCTTCGCATTTGAACCCAACGCTGTCTACGACAGTGCCATGAACGCGGTAACCTCGCTGTTTTAATGTGGTCCATAAAAACCTTTGAGGCTCTAGGCAGTACACAGGATCAGCTAAAATCCCTTGCTGAAGACGGAGCGCTGGAAGGCCTCGTGATACAAGCCCTCTCACAAACAAAGGGCAGAGGCCGCCATGGCCGCAAATGGGAGGAGGGGGCTGGCAACCTTTACATGTCCATTCTGCTCCGCCCGGAATGCGAGCTCGCCCATATTGCCCAGCTTTCCCTGACCGCTTCCTTGGCCATCGCAATCGCCCTCAAAAAATCGCTCAATAAACACGAACTCAATCTCATCGTAAAATGGCCGAATGATATCCTCATAAACAATAAAAAATGCGTCGGCATATTACCGGAAAGCGGCCTGACCCCCGATAACAAAAAAATCCAGTGGCTGGCACTTGGAATTGGCGTAAACATAAAATCAGCCCCCATAGAAACAAGCTGCGCGCTGTCACAGTATTCAGGAAAAAATATCTCAACGGAAAGCGTCCGGGATGATATTCTTGGCGAACTGGAAAGCGACTACCGCCTCTGGAAGAGTGAAGGTTTCCAAAACATACGCAAAAAATGGCTCAGCCTCTCTTATCCGAAGGGGAGCAGGATGCAAGTCAAACAGGCGCACGGAACCATCGAAGGCAATTTCGAAACAATCGACGAATACGCCAATCTCATACTCCAGACAAAAGAGGGCGAACGGCTCAAAATATCCTCCGGCGAGCTTCTCCTTGTCTAGCCCCCGCGAACCTGCCATAAATAGAAAATGCTACTAGCCATAGACATCGGAAACACCAACACAGTCTTCGCCCTCTACGATGAGGACGAATTGACGGAGTCATGGCGCTGCAAAACCGAAAGCGCCAGATCCGCAGACGAATACGCCGTATTCCTGAACCAGCTCTTCGATTTATCCAGTACAAACTGGACGGACATACAGGACATAATCGTAAGTTCTGTTGTCCCCGATGTAACCTTCCACATCGAAAAATTCTGCAGGAAATATCTGGATTGTGCTCCACTATTCGTAGACGCAAATTGCACAAACCTGATTATCGATCTCGACATGCCCGGCGAAATCGGCGCCGACCGGATCGTAAATGCCGTCGCCGTCACAGCTCACTACCAGACCCCTGCAATCGTCATCGACTTCGGAACCGCCACCACATTTGATGTCATCGACACCGGCGGCATATACCGCGGAGGGGTTATCGCGCCCGGTGTACGTCTGTCCCTCGAAGCCCTAAGTCGCCGCGCGGCCAAGCTTCCCCTCATCGGCATTCAAAAACCCTCTCGGCTGATCGGCAAAAACACAACGGATGCCATGCAATCCGGCATGTACTGGGGCTACATAGGCCTCATCGAGGGGATCATCGAAAAAATAGAGCAGGAAATGGGGCAGGACGCCTTCGTCATCGCAACAGGCGGTCTCGCGCCCCTCTATGCGCAAAGCACAGATGTTATTCACGCCGTGGACGAGCATTTGATCTTGAAAGGCCTGCTACAAATATATAAAGACAACAAAAACACGTAAAAAGCAAAAGAGTGCAATGACTTCCCCCTTCGAAAAAGAAAACTTTTATTTCACCCCCTTCGGCGGCAGTGAAGAATTCGGCGTCAACCTGAACCTGTATGCTCTGGAGAATGAGTTCCTCGTCATCGACTGTGGTATAGGCTTTGCCGATGAACGATTTCCGGGGATAGACCTCCTTCTCCCCGACCCAAAACTACTCGAACAGAATAAGAAAAAATTAAAAGGGCTCATCATCACCCACGCCCACGAAGACCACATCGGCGCAGTAGCATACCTCTGGCACAGGCTTGAATGCCCCATATATTGTACCGCCTTCACCGCAGCCGTCCTGCGTAAAAAACTGGAGCAAAACGGTGTCAAAGGTGTACCGGTCCACATCGTCGACATGCAATCCCCGGTAAAAATCGGAAGCTTCAACATCGAGTTTATCCCGGTGTCCCACTCGGTCCCCGGCAGCGCCTCCGTCGTGATCCGGACAAAACTTGGCAATATCCTCCACAGTGGTGACTGGAACCTCGACCCTCACCCCGTCGTCGGGCAGGAAACCAAAGCCGCCGCCTTCAAAAAACTGGCTAAAGAAAAAATCATCGCCTATATCGGTGACTCAACCAACGCCGAAGTACAGGGGCGGGCAGGCTCAGAAAGTGACGTTGCCAAAGGCCTCGCCGCCGAGTTCAAACAATGCGAGGGCCGTATCGCTGTCACATTGTTCTCCTCCAACATCGGCCGCCTTGTCAGCATCGCCAGAGCCGCAGAAGAAGCGGGCCGTAAAGTCGCCGTAGCAGGCCGCTCCCTGCACCGTATGATCGCCGCCGCGCATGAATGCGGTTACATGAAAGGCGTCCCGGATTTTCTGGGTGAAGAAGAAATCGCCAGATTGCCACGCAAGGAATGTGTCTTCGTTGTCACAGGCTCACAAGGCGAATACCGCGCCGCCCTCGCCAAAATCGCGCGCGGGGATCACCCGAGCATACGTCTTGAGCGCGGCGATACGGTCATTTTCTCCGCCCGCGCCATCCCCGGAAACGAACGCAATATCAACGCCATCAAAAATGCATTGAGCGCCGCCGCCATAAAGGTAATCAGCCCGCGCGACACAAAAAACATCATCCACGTATCCGGGCACCCGTGCCGGGAGGAAATAGAGGAAATGTACGGCTGGGTTCGCCCAGGCTGCGTAATCCCTGTTCACGGCGAAAGAACCCAGCTCACCGCACAAGGTCAGCTGGCAAGAGACTGCCAGATTTCAAGCGTCGTCATCCCGAACAATGGCTCAGTAATCCGTCTTGCGCCGGGCCCCGTCGAAATCGTCGATCACGTAGAAACAGGTCTGCTTGCCGTCGATCAACGCCGCATCATACCATCCACGCACCAGTCCATCATCGCCCGCCGTAAACTCCAATATACGGGCAGCATCCACATCAGCATCGTGCTGGACGATACGCACGCACCGCTTGCCCCACCCCGCATCGACACGGTCGGCCTATGCGGAGAAGACGACAAGCAAGAGTTTGAATATGAGCTTCAGGAAGAAGTCCTCGCCGTCCTTTCCGATGTCGAATGGGACGAGGGGATCAGCGCCCACATCATAGAAGAAGAAATCCGCATTTGCCTGCGCCGCTACGTCAGCCACGTTTTAGGCTTTAAACCCAAAACAACAGTCCATGTGACAATCGTTTAGCCCGGCTCACCAACCGTAGGTGCACTTAAAAATGCAAAACTGTTAGAATAACCTTGGTAATAGACGGGCTTAAGCGGTCCCCCGGCGGGAAGAAGGCTGGCGCTCTGAGCTGCATCATGCGCATCCAGTATAATCTTGATATCCCGCTCAAAAGTCTTGCCCCAATCTCTAAATGCGCTAAGACTTCTTTGGGAAACAGGATTTGTTCTCTTCTCAGCAATATTACCCTTCACCGCCTTCAAGGCTTCAAGCATATTTTGAATACGTTCCGCAGCTTTATATTCAGGCCCATTCTCCTTGCCGGTATGTTCCGCCCACAATTTGATAGACCGGACATAATCCATAAGAGTATCCGGTATTCTTTGCTTTTGAGATGATGCTAAATATTCTATAACACGCCTTAACTCGGCTTCTTGATTACCCTGTACCATAACAACCCATACGTCCTTAACACTTTTATTCTTAACTTCTAAGTCTATAAGATTTAACATACCTAGTCAACGAAAGGCCTGATACCATGGGATACGTCTCCGGAATAGTCGTCTATGTTATGATTTGGTGGGTAGTGTTATTCTGCGTTCTGCCCTTCGGAATGCCGCGTGAATTTGAAGAGCAGGGGCCAAATACAGCGCCGGGCGCGCCGCCCTTTACCAACATGAAGAACAAAATTATAATCACATCTTTGTTGGCATTGGTGCTCTGGGGCGTTGCCGACCTCATCATTTCATCTGACCTCATAAGCTTCCGTGAAATGGCAAACGAATGAAAAGACTGCTGTTAACTTCACTCCTTGTCTTAATAAGTTTCCCTTGTAAAGCAGAGACTAAAGACCCCCTGTGTCAGGAAATAAACCGGCTCGAACCTGCAAGCGCTGACTACACCCCCGGTATAGACGTGCACGGCAAACCTGTCGTCTCGGCGGACCTGAATAATTCCTCAGCGCACGCAAGCCCGAAAATCATTATCCCTCTCACCATAAATCTCGCTGATCGCTACGGCCTGATCCTACCCGCAGGCGCAGAAATGAAGCCGGAAGTCGCAAGAATAGAATTTGATCCGGACGGACGAATAATCTACAACGGCCAGGATATTACAAACAAAGTGCAAACCATCTGCGCGACCCAAACAGAGCATGGACAACCGCCTTCCGATAGCGTAGCTTCAACCCCTGAAACAACAGACGACGGAAAAGATGTCATAAAGGGCCGCTACCCGGAAGACATGCCGACCTATAATAACTAAAAAGCCGGAGTAAAGAAGGTATGAGCAAACAACCCCGCACCGCCATCACACCAACGCGCGCGGATGACTTCCCCGAATGGTACCAGCAAGTCATCAAGGCTGCCGACATGGCCGAAAATTCACCCGTGCGCGGCTGCATGATTATCAAACCCTACGGGTTCGCCGTCTGGGAAAACATGCAGCGCATATTCGATGGCATGATCAAAGACGCCGGTGTCCAAAACGCCTACTTCCCGCTTTTGATCCCATTAAGTTTTATCGCCCGTGAAGCAGAGCACGTAGACGGCTTCGCCAAGGAATGCGCCGTCGTCACTCATCATCGCCTAGAATCCGGAGAGGATGGACTTGTCCCCGCCGGAAAACTGGAAGAGCCATACGTCGTCCGCCCGACCTCCGAGACCATCATCGGGGACTCCATGGCCCGCTGGATTCAATCCTACCGCGACCTTCCCCTAAAGCTGAACCAGTGGTGCAACGTCATGCGCTGGGAGATGCGTACGCGCCTTTTTCTGCGCACATCGGAATTCCTCTGGCAGGAAGGGCACAACGCCTTCGAAACAGCAGAAGACGCCCGTGAAGACGCCCTCAAGATGCTCGAAGCTTACCGTGCGTTCGTCGAAGACAATCTCGCCCTGTCTGTGTTCACCGGTGAAAAAACAGCAGACGAACGCTTCCCCGGAGCAATCGCCACCTACACCATCGAAGCCATCATGCAGGACGGCAAAGCCCTGCAGGCCGGTACATCCCACGACCTTGGCCAGAACTTCGCAAAATCAATCGGCATCAAGTTCCAGGCGAGAGACGGCTCGGAGCAGTTCGCACATACAACAAGCTGGGGCATCTCAACACGCCTGATCGGCGGAATGATCATGATCCACGGCGACGATGACGGCATGATCATGCCCCCACGCGTAGCCCCGCAGCAAATCGTCATCCTCCCCGTCACAAAGGACGAGGAAAGTGAAGCAAAAGTCCTCCCGTTTGCCGATAAACTGGCGGCCCAAATGAAACAAAAAGGTCTGCGCGTCCACGTCGATAAACGGGAAATGCGGACACCGGATAAAATGTGGGACGCCGTCAAAAAAGGAATACCCCTGCGCGTAGAAATCGGTGCTCGCGAAGTTGACGACGGCGAAGTTACCTTTGTCCGCCGCGACCTCGGAAAAGCATCAAAGGAAACCGTTCCGGTTGAGTTGTTCATCGAGCGCATGGAACGCATTTTGGATAACATTCACGACAACATGCTTGCCCGCTCAAAATCATTCCGGGAAGACCATACCTTCAATGGCTCAACCGTCACAGACATCGACGACTTCTTCGCCAAGGAAAGCGCCGGACTAATCAAGGTCCCGGTAAGTCTTTTAAGTGATCCCAAATTAGAAGAAATCATGAAAAAATACGCGCTCTCCACGCGTTGCATGCCATTTGCAGACAACGGCGAAAAGGTATTAATCGGAAAGGCCTATTAGAATGTTCTCAAGATTTGAACGCATGGTCGCTTGGCGCTATCTCCGCTCGAAAAAGGCGGAAGGATTTGTCTCCGTCATCGCCGGTTTCTCATTCGCCGGAATCATGCTCGGCGTCGCGACCCTGATCATCGTCATGAGCGTCATGAACGGATTCAGGCAAGACCTCTTCAGCCGCATCCTCGGCATGGGCGGACACATGAACGTCTACACACAAGGCGGCCCGCTTTTTGACTATGATGCCTTAACCGAAGAAATCCGGCGCGTCGACGGCATCAAAAATGCAACGCCCGTCATCGAAAATCAGGCACTCCTCACCGTAAACGGCGCATCGACAGGCGTCATGGTCCGCGGCATAAACCAGACCGATTTCGCGGCGCGCGACATCCTGATGGACTCCATCAAACAAGGCGACCTCGAGCATTTCCGGGATAACGAAGTCGCTATCGGCACCGCCATGGCCAAAAATTTCCGCCTCAATATCGGTGACCAGATCACCCTCATGTCCCCCAAAACAAAAAGCACCCCCTTCGGCGGAATGCCGCGCCAGAGATCCTATACCGTTGGCATGATCTTTGACGTCGGGATGTACCAGTACAACAGCAATTACATCTTCATGCCCCTCGACACCGCGCAAAGATTCTTCGAATATAATGACGGCGTATCCTCCATAGAAATCTTCCTGAACCACCCCGAAGAGCTCGAAAAAATCCGCAAAAAACTCGACAAGGAACTCGCGGGCAGGGCGCTCGTCAGCGACTGGCGAGACCTAAACAAAGAGTTTTTCAATGCTCTAAATGTTGAACGAAACGTCATGTTTCTAATCCTGACCATGATCATCATCGTCGCAGCTTTCAACATCATTTCCTCCATGATCATGCTCGTGAAAGACAAAGGCCACGATATCGCCATCATGCGTACCATGGGCGCAACACGTCACAACATGCTAAAGATTTTTATCCTGACCGGCGCCAGCATCGGCTTCATCGGCACAATTGCCGGATCAATTCTCGGCATTTCCTTCGCCCTGAATATCGAAAGCATAAGAAAATTTCTGGAAGGACTGACCGGAACAAACCTGTTCTCCGCAGAAATCTACTTCCTCTCTCAACTCCCCGCAGAGATCGACTGGAGCGACGTTGCATTGGTCATCGGCATGGCGTTCTCGCTTTCCATCCTGGCAACGCTGTACCCGGCCTGGCGCGCAGCCCGCCTCGATCCCGTTGAAGCCCTCAGATACGAATAGGCGCAAAATCGTGATATGGCTCGCATACGCAGGTTTAGTAGTCATCGGAGCCGTCGGCATACATATCTTTGGAAAGCTCGGCGCAGGAATACTGGACCCGTTCCTGGCCCTGACAATCGCCCTTGGGAGCGCCTTCGCCATATCGCTAGCCACACTGACAGCGACAGGCAAACTGAGCCCATCTTCAATACAGGCGCAAACATTTTCACCAAAAGGCGTCCTGATCGCCGCCGCCATGGGAATAGCCATTGCATTCGCCCATGGCGCTATTTTATACATGTACCGGGCCGATGCACCTTTAAGCCTTGCCGTCCCGATCGTCCGCATGGGCGCAGCCGTCATCGCCGTGATCTTGGGCGTCCTGTTTTTTCAGGAACGCTTATCGATCACCCATACGATTGGAATTGCAATGTCCATCGCTGCTGTTATCCTTATAACGCGGTAGGAAAGGATGGCTATGGCGCAATATTATGAAGAAGACACAGGGGAATACAGACTTATGAGCATTTTTTCAGCGCACGCAAACCCGTGGCAGCACCCCCCTGAACCTGAGGAAACCTTGCCGCAGGAACAAAGCGTCTATCAACAAGATCAGGAAGAGCCGTCAACCGAAGAATACGTCCCCTTCGCCAACGAAGGGGAGCTGCTCCTATACGTCCGCGGCCTGACAAAAGAATACGTACAGGGCCAGAATGTCCTGAACATCCTGAACAACGTAGACCTATGGATTCGCTCCGGTGAAATCGCAGCCTTGGTCGGACCCAGCGGATCAGGAAAATCAACACTTCTCCAGATCCTCGGTCTGCTCGATACCCCAACATCCGGCCAGATCCTGATGGGCGATCAGGATATCTCAAAACTCAACGACACGGCGCGAACACGTCTGCGCTCTCTGCACATCGGATTCGTCTACCAGTTCCACCATCTGCTCCCGGAATTCACAGCCCTCGAAAACGTAGCCCTGCCGCAAATCATAGCCGGCCACAGCCCCGATCTGGCAAAAGACAAAGCCTCTGATTTGCTGAAAGCGCTCGGCCTGTCACACCGCCTCGACCACCGCCCGGCAACCCTTTCCGGCGGCGAACAGCAACGCGTCGCCATCGCCAGAGCGCTCGTCAACGACCCATACCTCCTGTTCGCCGACGAACCGACCGGAAACCTCGACCCTGAAACCTCCGACGAAGTCTTCGACATATTATTGGATCAGGCCAGACGCCGCGGCATCGGCGCACTCATCGCCACCCACAACCTCGACCTCGCACACCAGATGGACCGGGTCCTCGAAGTGAAAAACGGCCGCATTGTGCCCTTTTAAATTTTAGGCATGGAAAAACGCTAAAAACTCCTGCTACAGTGGAGCCATGGCAAAAAACTTCATCCACCTCCACCTCCACTCTGCCTACTCATTGGCAGAAGGCGCGATCCCCGTCAAAGATCTCGTCAAACTCTGCGTAAAGCATGAGATGCCCGCCGTCGCCATTACGGACACAAACAATATGTTCGGCGCCATGGAATTCGCCCTCGAAGCCGCCAAATCAGGTATTCAGCCCATTCTTGGAGCGCAAGTTTCCGTAGGCGATCAAGGACGGCAACTCGTCCTGCTTGTCCAAAACGAGCAAGGCTACCGCAACATTTGCCGCATCCTGAGCGATGCCTACATGGGCGGGGACGCAGGTGCGGACGTAAACGCCTCATATGAAGACCTAAAGAATTTCTCGCAAGGGATCATCGCACTGACTGGCGGCGTAAAAGGCGAAATCGCCCAAAACATCCTCCATAACCAGAAAGAAAAAGCCGAGCAGGAACTCCTGAGTCTTAAAGAAATTTTCAAGGACCGCCTCTACATAGAACTCCAAAGACACGGCACTCCGGATGAAGACAATACCGAAGACGGACTCATCGATCTGGCTTACAAACACGACATCCCGCTGGTCGCCACAAATGACTGCTATTTCAAAGACCGCAAATCCCACGAGGCGCACGACGCGCTCCTTTGTATCGCCGAAGGCCGCTACATCACAGAAGAAGACCGCCGCAAAGTCACGCCGGAACACTACTTTAAAACTGCAGACGAAATGTCAGAGCTCTTCGCGGATATCCCCGAAGCCATCAGCAACACCAAAATCATCGCACAGCGCTGCGCCTATCTTCTGAAGCCCATCGCCCCGATCCTCCCGCCTTTCGAAACCGAAAGCAAACGCCCCGAAGCAGAAGAACTCGCGGCCCAGGCCAAAGACGGTCTCGAATGGCGCCTTGAAAAATTCGTCTACGAAGAAGGCTTGAGCAAGGAACAAAAAGAAGAAATAGCCATCCCATACCGCGAGCGCTTGGACTTCGAGCTCGGCATCATCAACCAGATGGGCTTTCCCGGCTACTTCCTGATCGTTTCTGACTTCATCAAATGGGCCAAGGAACATAACATCCCGGTAGGGCCGGGCAGGGGGTCCGGCGCTGGTTCCGTCGTCGCATGGGCGCTCAAAATCACCGACCTTGACCCGCTCGCCCTCGGACTCCTCTTTGAACGTTTTCTAAACCCCGAACGTGTATCCATGCCGGACTTCGACGTCGACTTCTGTCAGGATCGCCGCGACGAGGTCATAAAATACGTCCAGAACCGCTACGGCTACGACCACGTCGCCCAGATCATCACTTTCGGAAAACTCCAGGCCCGCGCGGTCGTGCGCGATGTTGGTCGCGTTTTGCAAATGTCCTACGGTCAAGTCGACCGTTTGGCAAAAATGATCCCGAACAACCCTGCAAACCCCATGACCTTGCAAGAAGCCCTCAACGCAGACGTCGAGCTCCGCGCCGAAAGGGACAAGGACGACACCAATAAAAAACTGATCAACATCGCCTTGCAACTCGAAGGACTCTACCGCCACGCCTCGACCCACGCCGCTGGGGTCGTGATCGGCGACCGTCCCCTGTACGAATTGATCCCGCTCTATCGCGACCCCAGATCCGACATGCCCGTCACCCAGTTCAACATGAAATATGTCGAACAAGCGGGCCTGGTCAAATTCGACTTCCTCGGCCTGAAAACCATGACCGTCGTCCAGAAAGCCGTAGACCTCGTAAACGCCACCAGCCAAAAAGAGAAAATAGAGCTACTCGACATCCCCCTCGACGATGAAAAATCCTACGAACTCATGGCCAGAGGCGACACCGTTGGCGTATTCCAGCTAGAAAGCGCCGGCATGCGCGATACGCTCCGCAAGGTCAAGCCAAACCGTTTTGAAGACATCATCGCCCTTGTCTCCCTCTATCGCCCCGGCCCGATGGACAACATCCCCAAATACATCAGCGTCAAAGAAGGCCGCGAAGAAGCAGATTACATGCACCCGGTCCTAAAACCCTTCCTCGAAGAAACTTACGGGATCATGATCTATCAGGAGCAGGTCATGCAGGCCGCCCAGAACCTCGCAGGCTACACTCTCGGCGGCGCGGACTTGCTCCGCCGCGCCATGGGCAAAAAGATCAAGGAGGAAATGGACAACCAGAGACGGATCTTCGTCGAAGGCGCCGCCGAAAACCACAAAGTTCCCTCCACCCAGGCCGAAGCCATTTTCGAGCAGATCAACAAATTCGCCGGCTACGGCTTCAACAAATCCCACGCCGCCGCCTATGCCCTTATCGCCTACTGGACGGCGTGGCTCAAAGCAAACTACCCGGTAGAGTTCATGGCCGCGTCCATGACCCTCGACAAAGGCAACACCGATAAGCTCAGCATCTTCAAACAGGACATCGACCGCATGGGCCTGACGCTCCTGCCGCCTGACATCAACACCTCCCACGCAGATTTCAGTGTGGAGGAGGGTAAAGTCCGCTACGCACTCGCCGCTCTGAAAGGCGTCGGCGAGCAAGCCATGGAAAACCTCGTCGCCGAGCGAAAGCAAAACGGCACCTATGCCTCCATGGAGGACTTCGCCCGCCGCCTCGACCCCAAAACCATGAACCGCCGCCAGTTCGAACAAATGACCTGCGCCGGCAGCTTCGACACACTCAACGATAACCGCGCCCAGATACGCGCCGGCGCAGAAATCATTCTCCGCTACGCCCAGGAAATCCAGCAGGAAAAAGAGTCCGGACAAGTCAGTCTCTTCGGCGACAGCAGCGATTCAGGCGGCGGTCTCGGCCTCCCCGAACTCCCGTCCATAAAGCCATGGGACCCTCTCGAAAAACTTGCCAAAGAATTTGCCGCCGTC
The DNA here is from genome assembly GCA_020445145.1 of Alphaproteobacteria bacterium. Taxonomy (GTDB): domain Bacteria; phylum Pseudomonadota; class Alphaproteobacteria; order Micavibrionales; family Micavibrionaceae; genus JAGRHC01. Next base: position 17,890 of record JAGRHC010000010.1, on the reverse strand, counting down.
GGCTTTTACCTCTCCGCCCACCCGCTGGATACAAGGCAGTCCCAGTTTGAACGCATGAATATCGCCTCGCTGGCACAAGTCGAAGAGGACCTCAAAGCAAAACACATGGCCCGCTTCCAGATGGCTGGGGTCCTCCTCAAAAAGCAGGAAAAAGTCTCCCAGAAAGGCAGCAAATATGCCTTCCTGCAACTCTCCGACCCAACCGGGATCTTCGAAGTAACAATATTCTCCGAAACCCTCCACGCCGCCAGAAGTTACCTCGAAGCCGGACAATCACTCCTCCTGACCGTAGAGGCCGAACAGCGCGAGGAGCAAATACGCTTCACCGCCCAAGGCATTCAGCCCCTCGAACAAGCCCTCGAAGGCAAAATCCACGAAATCCATATCCACCTCGAAACCGCGCAAGCCGCCCCAAAAATCAAGCAGTTCCTTGACATCGAAGGCGCGGGACGGTCCAAAATCCAGATTTTCTTCCACATGCCCGATGGCCGGCAAGCTGAAATTCATCTCCCCGGCTTCCATTCCTTCAGCGCCCAGGCCAGAAACATCGTCCGCACCGAAGAAGGCGTTATCACGATCAACGAAATGTAAGTGATAAAAACCATACATCTTTTCCTTGCAATCCCGGCACTTTCCATGTAAAACCCCGCCAGAACTTAAATTCACATGCGGGTTCCTTACCCGGTGTTTGCCCAAAAGCAAACCAAGGCCCGCAGAGGTATAAACCGGACTTTAAAGGAGAAAGAAAATGGCAGTACCTTCATTTACCATGCGTCAGCTCTTGGAAGCAGGCGTTCACTTCGGTCACCACACACGTCGTTGGAACCCGAAAATGCGTCAGTACATCTTCGGTGTACGGAACGGCGTTCACATCATCGACCTGCAACAAACCCAGCCAATGCTCGGAACAGCTTTGAGTGAAATCCGTAACATCGTCGCACAAGGCGGCCGTGTTCTGTTCGTCGGAACCAAGCGTCAGGCACGCGAAACAATCGCCGCAGCAGCACAGCGCTCCGGCCAGTACTACGTCAACCACCGCTGGCTCGGCGGCATGCTGACCAACTGGCAGACAATTTCCCAATCCATCAACCGCCTGCGCGAACTGCAAGAAATCCTTGCCGGTGACCACGCTGGTTACACCAAAAAAGAAATCCTGATGATGACCCGCGAGCGCGACAAGCTCGAACAATCCATCGGCGGGATCAAGGACATGGGCGGCCAACCTGACGCGATCTTCATCATCGACACAACGATGGAAGACATCGCGATCAAAGAAGCAAACAATCTCGGTATCCCGGTATTTGCAGTTGTTGACACAAACGCAAGCTTCGAAGGCGTTGACTACATTATCCCTGGGAACGATGACGCTCTGCGCGCTATTGACCTTTACTGTGAACTGGTTGTTGGTGCAATTCTTGACGGTCTTCAAGCAGAACTGTCCAAGTCTGGCAAAGACATCGGCGCAGAAGTTGATGTAAAAGTTAATCTTCCTGCAGAAAAAGCTAAAGACGAAAACGCTGAGCCTGCAGAAGAAAAAAAAGCGGCATCCGCTTAATTAACAATCCCATGGAAAAGCCGTAGCTTGCGGCTTTTCCTTCATTTTGTAACTTAAAGACAAGAGGACGAGAGACATGGCTGAAATCACAGCATCAATGGTAAAAGAACTCCGCGAAAGCACAGGCGCAGGCATGATGGATGCCAAAAAAGCGCTGGTAGAAAACAATGGTGACATGGAAAACGCAATCGACTGGCTCCGCACCAAAGGTTTGGCAAAGGCCGCAAAGAAATCTGGCCGTACAGCGGCAGAGGGTCTTGTTGCGATAGCGACCGAAGGCACAAAAGGCGCTGTTGTCGAAGTAAACTCCGAGACAGACTTCGTTGCCCGTAACGCAGAATTCCAGACTCTGGTCACAAAAATCGCTCAAAAAGCGCTGAACACATCCACAGTCGAAGAGCTGGCAACCGCACAGATCGACGGCAAAGACGTCGCGACAACCCTGACGGACCTGATCGCCAAAATCGGTGAAAACATGGCCCTCCGCCGCATGACCTCCCTGAGCGTTCCTCAAGGGTCTGTTGTTGGCTACGTCCACGGCGCTCTCGCGGACGGTCTCGGCAAAATCGGTGTTCTGGTTGCCCTTGAGTCAAGCGCAGACAATGAAACACTACAAGCGTTGGGCAAGCAGATTGCAATGCATGTTGCCGCCGCAAACCCGCAGTTCCTTGGCGCAAGCGATGTCTCATCCGATGTCCTTGATCGCGAACGTAGCGTATTGAAAGAGCAAGCGATCGCCAGCGGTAAACCAGCCGACATCGCAGAAAAAATGGTCGAAGGCCGCATTCGTAAATTCTACGAAGAAATCTGTCTCCTTGAGCAAGTCTTCGTGATCGACAACGAAACAAAAATCTCTCAAGTTGTAGCAAACGCTGCGAAACAAGCCGGCGCGGATATAAAACTGACAGGCTTCGCACGTGTTCAACTCGGTGAAGGGATCGAAAAAGAGGAAACCGACTTCGCAGCAGAAGTTGCAGCGGCAGTAAACGGCTAATCCTTTTTAAAGCTTTTTATCGTACAGCCGCGTTGCCAAGTGACGCGGCTGTATTTATATTGAGTGCATAAAATATCAACCGCCCGTAAGAGACAAAGGCCATGGTCATGACAGCCAACAAAACAGAAGACAACATCCAGCCTGCCTTACCCTACAAACGTGTCATGCTGAAAATGTCCGGCGAAGTCCTCATGGGCCCGCAGGAATTCGGTCTGCACGCCGACACCGTCCAGCGTGTTGCGCAAGATATCAAGGAAGTGGTTGATCTCGGCGTAGAGGTTTGCGTTGTCGTTGGCGCCGGCAACATTTTCCGCGGCGTCTCAGGCGCCGCCACAGGCATGGACCGCACAACCGCCGACTATATGGGCATGCTCGGTATCGTCATCAACGCACTGGCTCTCCAAAACGCCCTCGAAAATCTGGAGGTCCAGACCCGCGTCCAGTCCGGCATCCGCATGGACTCGATCTGCGAACCATACATCCGCCGCAAGGCAATGCGCCACATGCAAAAAGGCCGCGTCGTCATCTTTGCCGCAGGGACCGGAAACCCTTACTTCACAAGCGATACCGCCGGCGCTCTGCGCGCCTCCGAAATGGATTGCGACGCCATCTTTAAAGGCTCAAAAGTCGACGGAGTCTACAGCGCAGACCCTGAAAAAGATCCATCCGCTGTCCGCTTCGACCGTATTTCCTACATCGACGTCCTGACAAAAGACCTCCGCGTCATGGACGCAACCGCAATTTCCCTCGCCCGTGAAAACAACATCCCGATCATCATTTTCTCGGTAAAGGAAAAAGGAAACTTCGCACAAGTTGTCCAGTCTCGCGGCAGCTACACCATTGTAACCAATAAGTAAGCGTAAAACCAAAGAGGAATAAAACCATGTCTTACAGCAAAAGCGACATCAAACGCCGTATGGACGGAGCGCTCGACGTCCTCCACAAGGAATTCGGAGGCCTGCGCACAGGCCGCGCTTCCGCCAGTCTGCTCGACCCCATCACCGCCGACGTCTACGGCAGCAAAATGCCCATCAACCAGGTCGGAACAGTCAGCGTCCCCGAACCCCGTATGCTCGTCGTTCAGGTCTGGGATCAAACCGCTGTGAAATCTGTCGAAAAAGCAATCCGTGAATCCGGCCTCGGCCTGAACCCGCAACCCGAAGGCAACATGATCCGGATTCCCATTCCTGATCTTAATGAAGAGCGCCGCCAGGAACTCACAAAAGTCGCCGGGAAGTACGCTGAAACTGCCCGCATATCAGTCCGCAACGTCCGCCGCGACGGGATGGACACCCTGAAGAAAATGGAAAAAGACGGCGACATCTCCGAAGATGATCACAAACGCCTGTCAGATGAAGTCCAGAAACTAACGGACGAAGCAACCGGGAAAATTGACTCAATGCTTTCCGAAAAAGAAAAAGACATCATGACGGTATAAAGGACCACATGAGCGCCATGCCCGAGAACCAGACGACCAACCAAAACCTGAATAGCCCGGCCCATGTCGCAATCATCATGGACGGAAATGGTCGCTGGGCGCAGAGCAGGGGGCTTCCACGTACAGCAGGCCACAAACAAGGCGCCGAAGCCGTCCGCCGTATTGTCCGCGCTGCCGGAGAACGAGGTGTCCAATACCTGACATTGTTTGGCTTCTCTTCCGAAAACTGGAGTCGCCCCGAAAGCGAAATCACAGAATTAATGAAACTCTTGCGTTACTACCTGCGCGCGGAAACCGCTGAACTTCACAAAAGCAACGTCCGCCTGCGTGTCATCGGCGAGCGCAGCGCCTTCGATGACGACATCGTCCAGCTCATAGAAAACGCAGAAAAACTGACCGAAAACAACAATGGCATAACGGTCATCATCGCCCTCAACTACGGTGGCCGCGCCGATATCGCACAGGCCGCGCGCCAACTCCTCCTCAAGGCAACATCAAAAGGCGGCGTTCCAGCCATGAAAGATATGGAAAAAGCAATCTCCGCCAACCTGATGACCGCAGGAATCCCGGACCCCGACCTCCTGATCCGCACCAGCGGAGAAAAGCGCATCAGCAACTTCCTGCTATGGCAATGCGCCTACACCGAAATGGTGTTTACCCCAGCCCTTTGGCCGGATTTCGACGCCAACCATTTCGACAAGGCCCTGGCAGAATACGCCGCCAGAGACCGCCGCTTCGGCGCTCTTTCAGGATCTCAGTGCTAAAAACTAGGCTGCAGGAGCTTCTGGAGCGCCAAACGCATCATCTTCTGGCGGAATCTCGACAACAATCGTATTATCGCGAGCATATTGCTCTGATTCAATAAGATGAATTAACCTGGAAAGATAATCTGTAATCGCTTGAGCCTGCTCATCCGCAGAACGCTTCCCTTGATATACTGGAACATCGCTACGTAAACCCAAAACGCCCTCAAGCCTCTCGATATCTCTTGTTATATCAGCCCCCTCAAGGCCCAATTCTGCAATCACTGCCTTACAGCGAACAAGGGCCTCAGTGGAATCAGTAATAAATTCCGGCCGCGCCGCCATAAGAGCTTCAGTCGCCTGAGGTACGCCAGCAATAGATTTTTCGTTGGAATGATGTAAATGCGGATCACGCGGTTCATCAAGATCACCCCTTAAATCCGGTGTTGCCAGCGCACTGGTAACAAATTCTATAATAGGGGACTCTGGTCGAGGGTTTTCTGAATTTGAATCATCAGCCATTTTAGAAAAAACATTAGAGGTACTCATAACTTTACTCCCGTTCATTATTATTGGCTGGAATTAAACATAACAAGAATGCGCATGTCAAAAATAAAAGTAAAAATTTGATAGGCTATTCAAACAACCACAAGATTGTCATTCATCCGAAGACCAAGTATAGTTCCGCCTGTTAGGGCAACTCAAAGATAAGCAGGGACGGAGCCGAAAACCTTGGCTTTTCCAAAAATAAATCTTTCATCATTCCAACGCCGGGCGCTCTCGGCGCTCATCGGCGCACCTTTGTTTCTGATTGCCATCAAAAACGGAGAGTGGCCACTACTCTTGATTCTAGGGTGCGCCTTTTGCATATCGGTTTACGAATGGTACCGCCTCGCCACAAAGACGGGCCACTTCGCCATGTATATGCTGACAGGCATCATATACATGCTCTGTGCCTATGCCGCCTTCTACGGCTTGCGTGAATTATACTCAACAAATGTAGTCCTTCTTTTTATCGGCATGATCTGGTTCAGTGACACAGCGGCCTATTTCACAGGAAAACTGCTCGGCGGCCCGAAGCTGATTGTAAAAATAAGCCCGAACAAAACATGGTCCGGCTTCGGCGGCGCCATTTTCTTTCCGGGCCTGTTCGCAGTGCTCTGGGTAGCCCTCTTCGGCTTCCACGAAAACTTCAACGATCTCCCATGGTATGACCTGTACCCGGTCGCCTTCGCCACAGGTGTCTGTATCGGAAGCATAGGGCAGGCGGGCGACCTGATTGTCTCCTTCGTCAAACGCCGTGCAAAAGTCAAAGACACAGGAAGCCTGATCCCCGGTCACGGCGGCATTCTGGATCGTATAGATTCCATGATGCTCGGCGCGCCTGTTTTTTTCGTTCTGCTAGAGGTCCTCTCCTATGTCCTCTAGAAAAAAAATTACAATCCTCGGCGCAACAGGCTCCGTAGGCCGCGCCGCGCAAGATATCATTAAGAGCGCCCCCGAACGCTTCGATGTTCAGGTCGTCACTGCCGGCACAAACGCAAAATCCTTGGCACAGGCCGCAAAACAACTGGACGCCCGCAAAGCCGTCATCGCAGACGAGAACAAGCTAGCCGAGCTCAAGGAACTTCTTTCTGATACAAATATAGAAACAGCAGCCGGAACAAACGCCATCAGCGAATGCGCCGGCGAACCAGCCGACCTCGTCCTGGCAGCAATCGTAGGTCTGGCAGGACTTCGCCCGATCCTGAACGCTTTGGAGGCCGGAATAAATATAGCCGTAGCCAACAAGGAGCCATTAGTCGCCGCAGGTCAGCTCGTAACCGAATTAGCCAAAAAGACAGGCGCCAAAATCCTGCCCGTCGATAGCGAACACAACGCCATCTTTCAGGTTTTCGAAGAACAAAACCGGGCTGAAATCGAAAAAATCATCCTCACAGCCTCCGGAGGCCCCTTCAGGGAAAGCACAAAAGAACAAATGGCAAAGGCTACACCGGCTGAGGCCCTGGCGCATCCGAACTGGACAATGGGCCGAAAAATTTCAATCGACAGCGCCACCATGGTCAACAAGGCACTGGAAGTCATCGAAGCACATTACCTCTTCAACATGCCTGCCGAAAAAATCGAAGTTCTGATCCACCCGCAATCAATCGTCCATTCGATGGTCTCCTACACAGACGGCTCTGTCCTCGCTCAGATGGGTGCCAGCGACATGCGCACCCCAGTAACCTATGCCCTCGGCTGGCCCGAACGCATGGAAGGATGCGGCGATAAACTGGATTTCACAAAAATAAAAAGCCTGACATTCTCCGCGCCCGATCTGGATAAATTCCCATCCCTCAGTTACGCCTATGAAGCGCTGGAAAAAGGGCAGGCAGCCTGCATAACGCTAAACGCCGCAAACGAAGTCGCCGTAGACGCCTTTTTAAACGAAAAAATATCATTCCCTCAAATCACGGAGTGCATCCGGTACGCACTGGACAACATCCCGCGCGCCAGTCACAGCGAGAAAGAATTGGGAATAGAAGACATCGAAGCACTTGACCGCACTGTACGCGATTTGACCACCCGATATATTGCGCAATGCAGTCACCTGCTGTATGAAGAAAAAGCCGGATAAACGAAAAAGCGAGAACGAAATGAATATCACTGAAATGGTTGAAATGCTGGGCGGAAACATATGGATTGCCGTTGGAGCCTTTTTATTGGTGATTACAATTCTCGTCTTCGTCCATGAATGGGGGCATTACATTGTCGCCCGCCTTTGCGGCGTCCGCGTAGAAAGCTTCTCCATCGGCTTTGGCAAGGAGCTTTTTGGTGTAACAGACAGCCACGGCACACATTGGAAATTTTCGTTAATCCCTCTGGGCGGCTACGTAAAACTTTACGGAGACACCGACCCGGCGAGCGCAGGCCACACAGAAGAAGTCAAGGACGGAGATACTGTACGTCCAATGACCGATAGCGAAAAAAAGGTCGCCTTTTATGCCCGGCCCATTTGGAAAAGAGCCCTCATCGTTTTCGCAGGTCCAGGGATCAACTACATTTTCGCAATCGTCATTCTCGCGATTCTATACATGACCAGCGGTCAACCGCTGCCAACACCATCAGCCGCCGCCATCGTCGGTGGCTCCAGCGCAGAAAAATACGGCTTTCAGACTCACGACCTGATCTTGTCGATCGACGGCATGCAAATCCGAAGCTTCGGCGACATCCAGCGCGAAATGATGATCTCCTTAAACGAAGAACGTCATTTTGTAGTCGAACGCAACGGTCAAAAAGTTGACATTTACGCAACACCGGAGCGCAGAGAAACCACCGACCGCTTCGGTTTCAAAAGCTCAACCGGCCTACTCGGGATTATCAGCCCCGAAAAAGGCATCCAGATCAGCAAAATCAAAACCATCGACGATCAGCCTATCGAAGGCGACGACGCAATTCTCGCCGAAATTGAAAATCGCATGGGAACAACATTCAAAATCGGTGTGGAGCGCGGCTCCGATACCGACAATCTGACAATAACCCCCGCCGCCGATTACAATAAAGGGCTAAATGATCCCAAGGACACGCTCTATAAAATCCTGATCCTTGGCAACCGTCCAGCCGAAAACTACGTCAAATACGGCCCGGGGCAGGCAATGGGGAAAGCCCTCCAGACAACTTACGAAACAAGCCGTGACACGCTGCGCGCCCTGGGTCAAATCATTACAGGCACGAGAAGCGCAACCGAACTGGGCGGCGTCATCCGGATCGCAGCCTACGCAGGCGAGGTGGCGCAGCAGGGCATTGTAACGCTCATCATTTTCATGGCCTTCCTCTCAATCAACCTCGGCCTGATAAACCTGCTCCCCATTCCCATGCTGGACGGTGGCCACTTGCTCTTTTACCTCGTCGAAGCCATCATCCGCAGACCCATCCCGGAACAAATCCAGGAATACGCCTTCCGCGCCGGTCTTGTCTTCCTCGTAGGAATCATGGCCTTCGCCAATCTGAATGACCTTCTGCAAATTCTGGTCAATCGGGAAGGCTCCTGAAGCCGGCTTCGCAGGGAGAATATGTTGGAAAAAATACCCGAAACATTGTCCGAACTTTCGGGTTTCCTGTTTTTTTACGGGTTTGTCTTCGCCTTCAGCCTCGCCATAATCATTCTGATTCACGAATTCGGCCACTACATCGTGGCCAGATGGTGCGGCGTACGCGTACATAAATTCTCGATCGGCTTCGGCAGGGAACTCTTTGGCATAGAAGACAAAGCAGGCACAAGATGGAGCCTGAGCATCTTCCCCATCGGAGGATACGTCAAACTCTTCGGCGACCTCGATCCACAAAACCCCGTTATCTACGACCCCGAAATCGCCGCAGAAAGAAAACTGACCGAGCTTGAGCTAAAGCAGGCATTCTGCATGAAAAAAATATGGCAGCGCGCCGCCATCGTAATCGCAGGCCCGGCCATCAACATGCTATTCGCCGTCGTAATTCTGATCGGCCTCTACAGTCTCTACGGCCAAGGGTCGCAAGTGCCAGTCATAAATGCCTTGTGCATCGGAACCTCAAGTTACGACGACGGGTTCCAGCTTGGCGATGAAGTACTGGAAATGGACGGCAAAAAAATCCGCCGCTGGGCTGATGTCCATAATCTGACATGGTCAAATCCGAACAAAAAATATACCTACAAAGTAAAGCGCGATAATCAAACCATAGAAATCACATCCGCCGCGCGCGAAGTAAAATACGTAGATAAAAAAGGCGTCTCCGTCTCTCACGGCCGGACAGGCATGATTCGTCTGAATGCCATCAAATATGACGAGTTCGCATCGATCGACGGAACTCAAATTGATGAAGATCCCGATAAAGCCCGAGAAATCCTGAAAGAGAAACTGGACCAAACGATAACAATAGGGCTCATATTGAGGGAAGACAAAACGCAGGATATGTTTGTCATTAAGTTCCCCTCTGAATTTAACAAGGACATGTCCGATCCCGAGAGTGATAACCATAAGGTTATCTTTGTTACAGACCCCGAAGAAAAGCTCTACTTGCGCCTGGGACTAATAGAATCATCAAAGCAGACATACTATATCCTAAGCAGAATTTTCGATCGTGCCTTCCAGCTCGCAAAAGTCGCTTTCAAAGGAAAGACCGATGAGCCCGTATTGGGCGGGGTCGCAAAAATGAGCGAAGACACCGGAAATGCTGCAAAACAGGGTATCCACAACTATATCCATTTTCTTGCTGTAATGTCCTTTGGGATCGCTCTCATTAATCTCCTCCCGGTACCTTTATTAGACGGCGGTTTTCTGTTATTTTTAATTTACGAAAGTGTGACAGGAAAGCAACTGTCGCCACGTATTCAAAATTATGCATTCGCAATAGGTCTGGCGTTTCTCGGAGGAATCATGATAATTGCGAATCTAAGTGACTTACTGCGTCTACTATTATAAAAAATCACGGACATTATCGTCAAAAGCAACAAAACAAGGTTGAAAATGATCCAAGGCAAGTTAAACCGCGCTTTTATCCTGACACTCTGCTTTGCAGTGGCAACAATCTGTGTGCCGTTTGCTGCACAGGCCGCGCAACAGACCATCAAAAAAATTCAGGTCAACGGCGCACAACGTGTCGAAGCCAGCACCGTGCTATCTTACATGGACCTGAAATCAGGCGATCAAATCAACAGCGAAAAAGCCGACCAAGCCCTCAAAAGCCTGTTCGCCACCGGATTATTTGCAGACGTAAAATTGAATTATCAGGATGGCACACTGAATGTAAACGTCATCGAAAACCCTCTGATCAATAAAATCGCCTTCGAAGGCAATGACAAAATCAAAGACGAGGAGCTTCTCTCCGAAATCCAGCTCCGCCCGCGTCAGGTATTCACAAGAACAAAAGTTCAGTCCGACGTAAGCCGCCTCTACCAGATCTACCGTCGCCAAGGGCGTTTCTCCGTCAATATCGAGCCAAAAGTCATCGAGCTTGATCAAAACCGCGTGAACCTGGTCTTTGAAATCCAGGAAGGCGATGTCACAAAAGTAGAAAGCATCCGCTTCGTCGGAAACCGCCACTACAGCGACGATAAACTGCGCAGCGCCATCAGCACCAAAGAAAGCGCATGGTACAGGTTCCTAAGCTCCGACGATCGCTACGATCCCGACCGCTTGTCCTACGACCAGGAACTCCTGAGAAACTTCTATCTTTCTCAAGGCTATGCCGACTTCCAAATTCTCTCCGCCGACGCGGAACTTTCGGATGACCGCAAAGGATTCTTCATTACCTTCACACTCGAGGAAGGCAATCGCTACAAGGTATCCGGAACCGAAGTGGTATCTCATATCCGCAACCTTGAAGGCAATACGCTGAACAAGGAAGTGAAACTCGAGGAGGGCGACTGGTACAATGCCGATAAAGTACGGGAGAGTGTAACAAAAATCACAGACGCTCTTGGCGACCTGCAATACGCATTCGTCGACGTTCAACCGGACATCCAGCGAGACCGCGAGAATAAACTCGTCAAAGTCGTTTTCACAATCAACGAAACGCCGCGCGTCTTTGTTGAACGGATTAACATTAACGGCAACGTCCGCACGCTGGATAAAGTCGTTCGCCGGGAAATGATGCTGGCTGAAGGCGACCCCTTCAACCGCTCAAGACTGGCGCGATCGGAAAAGAACATCAAAGACCTCGATTACTTTGAGAACGTAGACGTAAACGTCAAACCGGGGTCAGCTCCCGACCGCACAGTCGTGGATGTTGATGTTGCAGAAAAATCAACCGGCGAATTATCTGTCGGGGCAGGGTTCTCGACCAGTGACGGACCCTTGGCCGACCTGAGAATCCGCGAAAAGAACCTCCTTGGAAAAGGTCAGGATCTATTGTTCGCAACAACCGTCGCAGGACGCAAAACGGAGTTCAATGTTTCCTTCACAGAGCCATACTTCTTGAACCGCGACCTCTCCGCCGGCGTTGATCTGTTCCACATGACACGTGACCTTCAAAACGAAAGCTCGTACGACCAAAAACGGACCGGCGGTGCTCTTCGCTTCGGCTTCCCGCTGTCTGAAAACTGGCGTCAGACATGGCGATACACACTGGAACGCAATGAGATTTTAAATGTGTCCTCCAGCGCCTCTCGCTTCATCCGCGATCAGGAAGGCCGCCGCGATACATCCGCAGTATCCCAGCGCCTGACATATGATAACCGCGACAGTGTGGTCTTCCCGACAAGCGGTTGGAACTACTGGCTCGAAACAGAGCTGGCAGGTCTCGGCGGCGATGCGAAGTACGTATCTGGAAAAACCGGGGCATCCTTCTACTATCCGGTCCGCGATCAATGGGTCCTGAATGTACTCGGCGAAACGGGGGCAATCGGCGCATACTCCGATGCAAACGTAGAAATCAACGAACGCTACACACTCGGCGGCTCGTCCTTCCGCGGCTTCAGAAATTCAGGGATCGGACCGCGCGACGCAACCACAGCAGACGCTCTGGGCGGGAACTACTTCTACCGTGGTACCGTTGAAATGGCCTTCCCTCTAGGGTTCTCCAAAGAGCTGGGGATTCGTGGTCATGCGTTCTCTGACTTCGGTTCGCTCTGGAATGTCGATGAAACAGGGGTTGATGTGCAGGATGAAAACTCTCTGCGCGCCAGTGCCGGCCTTGGTGTATCCTGGAGATCACCATTCGGACCAATCCGTCTGGATTATGCCGTACCTTACGCAAAGCAATCTTATGACGAGGAAGAGCATTTCCGGGTTGATTTTGGGACGCGCTTCTAAAACCTGCGCTTCCCAAACAATTGTAAAAGGTCTATAACAGCTATCTAATAATAGACACACAAGGAAAAGATCATGTCCGTTCGTCTCGCACGTAAAATCATCACCTCAACAATCCTGTTTTTGGCCCTTGCCCTGCCGCTAAGTACTGCGCATGCGGCAGACACATCAATAGGTGTTGTCGATGTCGAGCGGATCCTTTCGGAATCTCTGGCTGCAAAATCGTTGCAAACTCAAGTGGAAACCCAAAGAAAAACCTTCTTGTCAGAAATTGAAAAAGAAGAAAACAAATTGCGCGAAGAACAAAAGAAAATAGAAGAGCAACGCGCAAACATGAGCAAAGAAGAGCTTGCACAAAAAGCACAGGAATTCGAAACCAAACGCCTCGAAGCCCGCAAACTTCTGGAAAAACGCAAATCCTCTCTAGACAAAGCCTACGCCGAAGCCATGGGATCACTGGGGCAGGCCGTTTCTGATGCCGTCGGAAAAGTTGCAAAAGACAAAGGCTACGATCTTGTCATCACGAAACAAAACGTCATCATCGGCTCAACATCCCTCGAGATCACAGAGCAAGTCATGGAAGAGTTAAACAAAACAATATCTTCCGTAAAACTAAACGTGCAATAAGGCGCAGTAAAAAGGACGCGCCATATGCCCGATCCGCGTTTTTTCCAAAAAAACCGTTCATACACTGCAAGGGAGCTCGCCGAAGAGTTCTCCTGCGACCTGCATGGCGGAAATCCTGACAATATACTCTACGACGTATTCCCGCTTCAGACCGCCCAGACCAATCATCTGAGTTTCTTCGATAATATTAAATATCGTGACGATTTCACAAAAACCCAGGCCGGTGCATGCTTTATAAATGAAGAAGCCTTACCCTTCGCGCCAGAGGGGCTGGCATGCCTTGTCACAAAATCCCCTTATAAAGCCTACGCAAAAGCCGCCCAAAAATTTTACCCCGAAGCAATACCCGCAGCCTCAATTTCAGAGAACGCCTACATAGACAACGCGGCAACCTACGGCAAAAACTGCGTCATAGAATACGGAGCCTTCATCGGTCCGGGCGTCGAGATCGGCGAAAGCACATGGATCGAAACTGGAGCCGTCATCCGTGACAACGTTAAGATCGGAAACAACTGCCGGATCGGTGCCCAAAGCTGCGTTTCTCATAGCCTGATCGGAGATCATGTACGTCTCTACCCCGGAACAAAAATCGGCCAAGACGGCTTCGGCTTCGCCATAGACCCAGCAGGGCACATCAAGGTTCCACAACTGGGCCGCGTCATCATTGAAGATCATGTTGAAATCGGAGCCAATACAACAATAGACCGCGGCGCCGGCCCGGACACAGTCATCGGGCAGGGGACTTGGATCGATAACCTCGTCCAGATCGGCCATAATGTAAAAATCGGCAAAGGCTGTGTCATCGTCGCGCAGGTCGGAATCTCCGGCAGCACAATAATTGACGATTTCGTCGCAATCGGCGGGCAGGCCGGACTAGCGGGTCACTTAAAAATCGGAAAAGCAGCCAAAATCGCTGCGCAATCAGGGGTTATGAGCGACATCCCCCCTCTCGCGGAGCATATGGGCTCCCCATCCTTCCCGATACGCCAGTATTTACGGCAGGTCGCAGCACTAAACCGCTTGATTAAAAAATAAAAAAACGCTTAACTGCCAAAAAAGCCCAAAAACCATCAGCAGGAAACCGTAAGAGGAAATGTCCGAGATGAGCGAAGACGCAAACAAGATCGATATTGTTAAGATCATGAACATGATCCCCCACCGCTACCCGATTTTGCTGGTGGACCGGGTTCTTGAATATGTTCCGGGAGAAAGCGCCGTCGGCCTGAAAAATGTGACAATGAACGAACCCCATTTCATGGGGCACTTCCCCGGCTACCCCGTCATGCCCGGCGTCTTGATCGTAGAAGCTATGGCACAAACAGCGGCTCTGGTCGTTGTCGAGTTCCTCGGGAAAGAAGCGGAAGGCAAAGTGGTCTATTTCATGACAATCGACGATGCCCGTTTCCGCCGCCCGGTCGTTCCCGGTGACTCAATGCACGTCCATGTCGAAAAAATCCGCTCCCGCGGCGCAGTCTGGAAATTCAAAGGCGTCGCCAAAGTCGATGGCGTAGTCTGTGCCGAAGCAACCTTCAGCGCGATGATCACAGATAAAGACTCCGCAGAATAATTCTGACACTGTAATTTTTCGAAACAAAGCGTGATTTGTCCATTCAATCCGCAGACTTTAAGGTAAAAAGGCGTGATCCATACAAGCTCGAGTTCGAAAGCCATGACGCAAAATATCCACCCCACAGCGATCATAGAAAATGGTGCCAAGCTAGGTAATGGTGTAAATATCGGCCCGTACTGTGTGATCGGCCCGGACGTCAGCATTGGCGATAACGTAACACTAAAATCACACGTACACATCGACGGCGTAACAAAAATTGGCGAAGGCACCATAGTCTACCCGTTCGCATCTCTCGGCACCGCCCCCCAAGACCTCAAATATGCAGGCGAAAAATCAGAACTAATCATCGGAAAAAATAACACCATCCGCGAACATGTCACAATGAACACAGGCACAGAGCAAGGCGCTATGCGAACTGTTGTAGGAGATAACTGCCTCTTCATGATGGCAACCCACGTGGCCCACGACTGCGTAATTGGTAATCATGTCATCATGGCCAATAATGCAACACTGGGCGGACACGTACAGGTCGGCGATTACGCAGTTCTTGGCGGCTTAAGTGCCGTGCACCAGTTCGTCCGTATCGGCTCGCACGCCATTATCGGCGGAATGTCCGGCGTGGAAAACGACGTCATCCCCTATGGCCGGGTCAAAGGCGAAAGAGCATTCCTTGCCGGTCTGAACTTAATCGGGCTGGAACGCCGAGGGTTCACAAAAGACGATATCAAAACCCTGCAACGTGCCTACAATCAAATGTTCAGCAACGATGGTACAATGGAAGAACGTCTCGAGAGCGTTTCAAACACATTCGATGGAAATGATCTCGTCCTGTCGATCATCGGCTTTGCACGTGAAAAAACCAGATTTCCCCTATGCCAGCCCCCAAAAAAGTAAAGAAGCTCGGAATTATAGCCGGAAGCGGAGAATTGCCGGAAATATTGGCAAAAACCTGCACGGAAAACGGCACCGAAATATTTGTCATCGGCTTGGACGGGCAAACGGACAAGAGCTTTTTAAACAAGTATCCCCATAAGACCGTTGGCATAGGGCATGCCGGAAAGATAATTGGCACCCTGAAACAAAACGACATCGTTGACCTCGTCATGATCGGTGCCGTCACAAGGCCCGGATGGCACCAGATCAGGCCAGACCTAAAAGGCCTGGAAATCCTGTCACGCATCGGCTTCAAGGCCCTGGGAGACGACAATCTGCTTTGCGCCCTTCGTAAGGAACTGGAGCGTGAAGGGTTTAAACTGCACGGTCTTCAGGAATACGTATCCGATATTCTCACCCCCGAAGGAATCCTCGGCAAAATAAAACCAACAAATGAAGATTGGAATGATATCCGCCAGGGCTTCGAATTATCCCAAGCGCTAGGAGCGATCGATGTAGGCCAATCGGTCATCGTGCAACAAGGCCTCATTCTGGGTGTCGAAGCCATAGAAGGGACAGACGCCCTCATCAAACGCTGCGCAGACCTACAAAAGCCGGGCAGGGGCGCAATTCTTGTTAAATCTTGCAAACCGCAACAGGATAATGCACTCGATTTGCCGACAATCGGCCCAAAGACGATAGAGGCCCTCCATAAATCCAAAATGTCAGGTATAGCAATACAAGCAGGAAAATCCTTTATTGTGACCCAGGATAAAGCTGTTAAACTGTCAGACAAATATAATTTATTCCTGACAGGCTTCTCAAAAACATCACTGAACGGAAACTAGGGTCCCAATTTTTGCGAAAAAGGCACGAAGTATATGAAAAAACTATTTTTTATCGTAGGCGAAAACTCGGGCGATGTTATAGCCGCAAAGCTTATTCGTGCACTTAAGGCAAAGCATGGCGATCAAGTCCAATGTATGGGAATTGGCGGCCCGCTCATGGAGGCCGAAGGGTTCGAAGTCCTTCTTCCTATGGATCAAATATCTGTAATCGGTATATGGGAAGTTATCCCCCGCATTCCCGACCTCATGAAAATCTTTAAGGCACTGAGAGAGGAAATCGAAACCAGCCAGCCCGACGGCCTCATCACAGTAGACTTCCCCGAGTTTAATTTCATGCTGGGGAAAAGCCTCAAGAAAAGAGGGGTATTCAAGGGCAAGCACATTCATTACGTGGCACCAAGCGTCTGGGCATGGCGTCCGGGCAGAGCCCAAAATTGCTCAAAATTCTTGGATGCGATGGTCTGTCTCTTCGAAATGGAAGTAAAGCACTTCGAACAGCATGGACTGAAGACAATAGCCGTCGGACACCCTTTAGTCGAAAGCCGGGCCGACGCAGGCAATGGAATGAACTTCCGCCATGACAATCAAATTCCAGATGAATCTAAAACCTTAGGTCTTTTTTTCGGAAGCCGTGAATCTGAATTTAAAAGCATGACAGGAATCTTGAGAGAGGCCGCCACATTAGTAAACGATGTGCAAAAACAACAGCCCCTTCATGTTATTGCGCCCACACTTCCAAAGACAGAATACGACCTGCAAAATAGGCTTCTGGGTTTTGATTTACCAATCTATATTTCATCAAACCCCACCGTGAAATGGGATGCCTTCAAAGGATGTGAGGTAGCCGTCGCAGTTTCCGGCACCGTAGCCCTCGAGCTCGCCTATGCCGGAGTTCCGCACATCATCACCTACAAGGTAAATCCGATAACCTTCCTGATCTTAAGATTGCTGGTAAAAGTCAAACACATACACCTTGCCAACATCCTCCTGGGCCGGGATGTCGTGCCGGAATATCTTCAGGGAAAATGTAATTCTCTGGACATAGCCACCGGAGCAAGCGATCTTCTAAAAAGCAAAAAGCTACAAGAAGCCCAGAAAGAAGCCTTTAGAGAGCTACGCAAAATTCTCGGCGCAGATTCTGACCAAAAACCATCAGAAAAAGCAGCAAACTTTATCTCTGAAATCATAAATGTAAGATAAAAAATTAAGCCCAAACAAACGCTTGGGCTTAAAATCTTTATTCATACAAGGCACAGACCTACTCTCTGTCCTCCGGCTCGACATAGGGACGAGCCGCCGGCCCGATATAAAGCTGACGCGGCCGCCCGATACGCAAAGCCGGCTCTTCAATCATCTCTTTCCACTGCGATACCCATCCAACGGTACGAGCCACGGCAAACAACACCGTAAACATACTGGTCGGGAAACCCATCGCCTTAAGAATAATACCGGAATAGAAGTCCACATTCGGGA
>JAGRHC010000065.1 GCA_020445145.1 Alphaproteobacteria bacterium | reverse complement strand
TTGTTTGCAGGTCTTTAGAAAAGCTATGAGTTTGGACCCTAGACGGCTTTTTGCTTTTTGGAAATGGGAGCAGCCGCCACTTGGTTCCGCCCGTTATGCTTGGCCGCATAAAGCGCCGAATCCGCGCGTGAAATCAAATTCTCGATCGGCTCCGACTGCACATACTCTGCCACACCCGCCGACAGCGTAATCCGCGCCAGACGCTTACCCGTCGCCCGGTTCACAACCTCTTTCTTGGCAACCTCTTCACGCAAAAGCTCGCCCACCTTCACCCCGCCCTGAAGCGTCGTTTCCGGCAAAATAATCGCAAATTCCTCACCGCCATAGCGCGCTGCCACGTCGCGGCCCTTAACGCCTTCCTTCAGCGTACGCGCCACCAGCCGCAAAACCTGATCCCCGACCTGGTGCCCGAACGTATCGTTAAATCCTTTGAAATGGTCAATATCCAGCAAAATCATCGTGAAGGTCTCATTCCCCTTCTCTTTCGCCTCATTCGCCACACGGCGCAGTGCCTGATCAAACGCCTTCCGGTTCGAAAGTCCCGTCAGCGAATCAGTCAAAGCCTCTTTGCGCGCAATCTCCAGATCACGGCGGAGCTCCTCCATCGTCTTCGCAGAAAACTGTAGAAGATTTTCAAGATGCTCGTTCTGATTCAACATCTCGCGCGTATCCGACAAGACGTGATTCAAAATACCGCTGATCTCTTCCTTGGTCTTCTCTTCCTTAAGCTGTTCGTTCACATCCTCAAGGCTTCTGTTATACTTGGTCGCGGACTGACGAACATCCGAAACCGCCCCGTTGACATCCTCAATCGTTTTCTTGATCTGATCCCCGGCCAGACGAACCCGCTCTTCCTCGCGGCTCCCCTGCACCAGACGCTCAAACAGCTCGGCACACTGGTCATCTGAAATTTTTTCGGACGTCGACGCCAAAAGATCCAGCGCCCGCACCAGATCCTGATTAGACCCGGAATAATAGGTAAACCACAGCTCGTAATTCTCCGGCGTCGGAATCAACCCTTCTTTGGTGATCCGCTCCAACGCCGCATTCGCAAACTGCGCTGCCTTTTCTTTTGAATCAAAATATGACACGTGCCTAAAACCTGAAATGTTTCAAAAAACACAAGAGGAGCAGAAAACCCTGCCCCCCTAAAGATATAGCCTCAAACCCTTAACATCCGGTAAAGTCTCCCTGAGTCCCGAAGAAATATTACTAGGCCTGAACAAAAAGGAAAAGAAGATAGTTTCTAAACCCAACTACACCGCAGCCCGCATGCCGTAATCCATATGATTATTCATCGCAGCCGTAAGCTCACGGGTAAGTTCCGGTGTATTGACACGGGTTTGATCAATAAATTTAGAAACATTTTCGGACGAGAAACCAGTCCGTAAATTACTAAGGCTTGTCCCCCGAACACTATCGCCGACCAAATTAGCATGCCCCGCATCAAAATCAGCAGAACAAACATTTTCGACAACCGTTGCATACTTAAGCATTTTACCGATTGCAACATTCCCCGCAGCCTCTTCAACAAAAGCCTTGGCAATCGGATCGCCTTCCCGGCCATAATTCTCGCGAATATCGCGCTGGTTTTCAAAAACGAGCTTCATCTCGTCTTCTTTTTGAGCAATCTCGACCGCCTCCGGTTGCTGCTCGGGGTCTGCCGCCAAAAATTCCTTAAACTCTTCAACCTTCATCGCCGACCAGTCCAGATCGCTTTTGTGAGCAGGCGCATCAGCACCAGACGAAATACTCGCCACATTCGCGCGCGTATCCTGCGGCCCCGAAGATTGCAGTCTGGTAAGCGTCTCGCTTAAAATCTGTTCCATTTTTTCTTTGGAAACCGGCTTGCTCTCAGACCCTACGGCATGAATAAACGTCGCCGCATTCGCAAACGTCGCCATAGAGCCACCGCCCGTCGCCGCCAGATTGGCCACAACCGACCCTTTACAAACCGACGGATCGGGCATCAACGTCTTGGCAGCATCGACCGGATTAACATCCATGCCAACACAAACATCTTCAAAGACGCCCATCGCCTCGTTCTGCGCAGCTTTAAAATCAGCCTTGAAATCTGCTTTCGCTTCCTGAATGCGCCCCATTCCGGCGACAGCCTTCTCCGATACAATAGCACCATCCGTAATCGGCTTGGTCACATCGCGAACAAGACTCGTCGTTTCGATTTTACTGACATTATACTTCCCGGCCTCACAATCCTCAGGCCGAAGCATCTGCATAAAAGACTGTGTCTGAGTATTGCCGTCGACCAAAGACTGCATCACCGTCTGCTGCTGCTGCGAAGCAAACGCACCGGAAAATTTGGGATCATTCGAAGAAAACTGTCCAAAAATCTTGTTGAGTTCAGATTGCCGGACGGAACCGCGCCCACTCCCTCCCGGAGCCGATTCTGATCTCTGTAATATCGCGCCTTGAACTGCGACCATTCCTCACACCGCTTATTCTTATTTTTTACGAAGTATAACCCGCAATTCGCGAGACCTAATATTTACATACTTCTTCATACAACATTATAGACTGCGAAAAATAAAAAACACAAATAAAACCGTTCTTTTGCCAGAATAAAGCCTCAAAACATGACTCACATTGACAAAAAATGAAAATATTCCTATAATAGAGGCAATCCCCCATCCTGACGCACCCCCACCCCGGCAAAAAGTCAAACAAACTGAAGGAAAAGCATTTTTCACATACAAAACAGCATGTTAGAAGAGGGTGCAAATCAAGAAAAACCTCAAAACAAAGAGCGTTTTATTGTGGTCAGGAAAACAAGGCGCAATGTAAAAAAGTACATAAACCGGTGCCTGACGCCGCCATAAGGAAACGATCGAATCCCTTATGCCGCCAAAACACGGCGGTACCCAAGCGCTTCCGCCACGGCAGCCACCGAAATCACCTCTGCGCCGCCAGCCAGATCCGCAATCGTCCGCGCAACCCGAAGAACCCGGAAATACCCGCGCGCCGAGAGCTTCGCCTGCGCCGCCGCGCGCCCCAGCAAATCCCGGGCCTCCGGCTCCATCAAAGCCGCCGCTTCAAGGATCGCTCCATCCGCGCGCGCATTCACCAAAGCGCTCCCCTGCATCCCGAGCGCCTGATACCGCGAAGCCTGCACATCCCGCGCCGCCGCAACCCGCTCAGCAACCACATCCGAACGCTCGCCCGCTGCGCCGCCATGCAGATCCTCGATCCGCACCGGCATCACATCGACCTGCAAATCGATCCGGTCCAACAAAGGCCCGGAAATCCGCGCCTGATAATCCGCCCCACAGCGCGGCGCCTTCGTGCACTCTCGTCCCGGATCGCCCAGATACCCGCAGCGACAAGGGTTCATCGCCGCAATCAGCTGAAACCGCG
The DNA here is from genome assembly GCA_020445145.1 of Alphaproteobacteria bacterium. Taxonomy (GTDB): domain Bacteria; phylum Pseudomonadota; class Alphaproteobacteria; order Micavibrionales; family Micavibrionaceae; genus JAGRHC01. The sequence goes on along the minus strand of JAGRHC010000065.1, from coordinate 2,347 downwards.
CTGGATAGCGAATATGCGCATTCGCCCGCGCCACCAGCGTATCCCCGGTCTCCAGCGGCTGCCGCAAGGCCTCCAGCGTTGCCCGCGCAAACTCCGGTAACTCGTCCAGAAACAAAACCCCGTGATGCGCCAGCGAAATCTCCCCCGGCTTCACCCGGTGCCCGCCGCCCACCATCGCCGGCTGCGAAGCCGAATGATGTGGATTACGAAACGGCCTGCGGTGCAAAAGCCCTCCGTCCGGCAACGCCCCTGCCAGCGAATGGATCATCGAAACCTCCAGCGCCTCCGCCGCCGACAAAGGCGGCAAAATCCCCGGCAAACAAGCCGCCAGCATCGACTTACCGCTCCCCGGCGGCCCGCACATCAACAGATTATGCCCCCCTGCCGCCGCAATCTCGAGCGCCCGCTTCGCACTCTCCTGCCCCTTCACGGCGGACAAATCCGGCAAAGGCGCATCCCCCTCAGAACGCAACCGCGCCTCTGGCCGCGATAAAACCTGAGACCCTTTGATATGATTGATGAGCTGCAACAAATCCCGCGGCGCCAGAATATCAATATCCCCGGCCCAGGCCGCCTCTCCCCCGCAATCCTGCGGACAAATCAACTTCAAAGCATTCTCGTTCGCATGAACCGCAGTCGGCAAAACCCCGGACACCGGCCGGATCGAGGCATCCAGCGACAATTCTCCCAAAACCACATACTCCGCCAGTTCCTCCTTGGGCAAAATCTCCATCGCCCCCAGAACCCCCAGCGCAATCGGCAAATCAAAATGGCTCCCTTCCTTGGACAAATCCGCCGGCGCCATATTCACCGTGAGCCTCTTCGGCGGCAAAGACAGCCCCAAAGCATGCAAAGCCGCCCGCACCCGCTCCTTACTCTCCGCCACCGCCTTATCGGGAAGCCCCACAATATTAAACGCCGGCAACCCCCCGGAAATCTGAACCTGCACATCCACCGGCTTAACCTCAATCCCTTGAAAAGCAACAGTATTAATGCGGGCTACCATTTATTGAGCCGATCCCTCTTGATCCGTAGCCCGGACATCCCAGCCATAAATGTAAATTTCCACCTCATTGGTCTTGACGTCTTTTTTCTCGGAACCAAAATAGCTCACGGTAATATGAAAGCCGCCGCATGGATCATAAAGACTGCTCGCCGAACAATTAAAAGCGCCGTCAGCCGTAAAGGTTTTTAGCCCGTTATAACCATCGCTATAAACCTGCGTCCCGGCCAGAACCGTCCCCTTCGCCCGGTATGAAAAATCTGGCCCAAGCCCCTTGCGCGCCAAAAATGCCTTCTGAGCATCAACATACTTTTGATATGCCGCCCAACCGTCACCACGAAAATACGTCTTCCGCGCCGCCATATCGATTTTTCGTCCACTGGCACGGTCAATATCATCGGCGCTCACCAGCAAAAGCTCATCGATAAGGTCTTCAAAAGACTGATTTTTGACATCCTCGGCATTCTGTCCGGCCAACCCGTGAATATAACTGGAGAAATCCGGCGCCGCCTTTTCTGCCTTACCGTCCTCAGCCTGAACAAAACCGGCACCCACAAGCACCACAACAAAAAGAAAAATCCCAAAGACCCTGTTCAAAATAACGCTCCCATTGTTCTTGCTTTGATCTCAATCATGGCACGGTCCCGAAAAAAAAGAAAGCTGTTAACCGCTTCTTTACCTTTACCCATTAAGAGAAGGAGAAGAAGAACGCCGAAGGAGGCCAAAATGCAAAAAGACGCTGCTAAAACTCTCGCTCTCGCCAAAAACAGGCTGCAACTGCCGCTGGTCGTGCGCGATATCCTGAAAGGCAACGCCAGCATGGACGACGCCGCGCGCTATGCCATGCACACATTGCTAAGCGACCTGCAAGCGCCTGACATGCTCCTGTGCGCAGCGCTGGCCCTGAAAGAAATCGCCGACCACCAGGGCATGGAGTTCTCCGGCTACAATTTCCTGCATACAGAATGCAACAGAATGACAAAACGATACGCTCACGCCAATATCTTTATTGACGTCAAAAACATCTCTGACACAAAATTTGCGAATGTTTTAGATGACTTAGCAGGCGACCTTGAAAGCTTCGCCGAGATTCTGGAGCTGTGCAAAATGTCTTTTGAAATCCTGCACCCGGAATCGGCAGAAATCATCAATATCTTCTGCGCCCAGATCCAAAGCCAGATCCTGATCACCGACGAACTGATCCGTATTCACGGCGAAGCGACACAAACCATCCCGTCCCTGCCCCAAACCGGCAGCGCACAGGAAGACAACGTGATCACATTCCGCCTCAACGCCTAAATCGCAAGAGGAATAAAAACTCTAGGGTTCATACTCAGAGCTTTT
>JAGRHC010000064.1 GCA_020445145.1 Alphaproteobacteria bacterium | reverse complement strand
CGAACAGCGTTTGCGTGAATAAAAGGGTTTCTTCGTAATTAACGGCGATTGTGGCCCTCTGCGCCGGACCGTAGCATGGACGTATGGATCGACATACGCCCATAGAGCCGAAAACCCTTATAAATCTGCTCTTTTCGCGCTTATCAACTGGACTTCGCGCGGTACCGAAGCATTCATGTCGAATCTTAAGAAAAAGAGGTATTCGACATGAGCAATAAAATGACAGCAAGGATTGCGGCCCTGCCGGACATGACGGCCACGGAGCTGAAAGCCTTGTGGCAGAGCCTTTACGCCAAAGAGCCGCCGCCCTTCAATAAGACGTATTTCGTCAAACGGCTGGCCTACCGGATTCAGGAACTGGAATACGGCGTGGACAGCAGACCGCTCGAACGTCAGCTCGAAGCCCATGCCCGCCAGCAGATGGACATGCAGGGTAAGCCCAAGCGTAAAAGCAAGCGCCAGACCCGTGATGCCCCCATCTCTGGTACACGGCTGATGCGCGAATATCAGGGCGAAGAGCATGTGGTGACGGTGCTGCCGCATGGCTTTGATTATCGCGGCCAGCGGTTCAAGAGCCTGTCCCGTATCGCCCGCACCATCACGGGCAAGCAGTGGTCGGGGCCTGTGTTCTTTGGGCTACGCAGTGGCAGAGGTTTAAAATGAACATTCCAGCAAAACCAAAAATCCGCTGCGCTGTTTATACAAGAAAATCCCACGAGGAAGGGCTGGAACAGGAATTCAATTCGCTGGATGCGCAACGCGAGGCAGCGGAAGCCTATATCACGGCGCAGCGTCATGAAGGCTGGATGCTCTATCCCGACCGCTTTGATGATGGCGGGTTTACGGGCGGCAATATCGAACGCCCCGCCCTCAAACGGCTGATGGCAGATATCGAGGCAGGCAAGATCGATGTTGTTGTGGTGTACAAGATCGACCGACTGACGCGATCATTGAGCGACTTTTCAAAGCTGATCGAAGTTTTTGAAAAGCATCAGGTCAGTTTTGTATCCGTAACACAGCAATTTAACACCACCACATCAATGGGACGGCTGGTGCTGAACGTCCTTCTTTCCTTCGCGCAGTTTGAGCGTGAGGTCACGGGCGAGCGCATCCGCGACAAGCTGGCTGCCAGCAAACGCAAGGGCATGTGGATGGGCGGTGTGCCGCCGATGGGATATAGTGTCGATAATCGCAAGCTCGTCATCGATCCGCCGCAGGCCGAAATCATCCGCTTTATCTTTGCGCGGTTTCTGGCCACGCGCTCTGTGACCACCGTCGCGCTTGAAACCCGCGAACGTGATTACCGCACCAAGACCCATACCAGCCGTCGGGGCAATACTCGCGAAGGGCACCTGCTGAACAAGGGCATTATTTATCGCATTATCAGCAACCCCATCTATACCGGGATCATCACGCATAAAGGCGCATGGCACCAGGGCCAGCACGAGCCGCTCATCAGCCGCGAGGTGTGGGATCAGGTGCAGGCTATCTTGAAAGAAAATCCGCATATGCGCGGCGGCGAGTTGCGCCGGAAAAAGATGTCCGCCCCTTTACGCAATCTTCTGCGCTGCGGCGGCGGATGCGCATCCGGTATGACCATGACGGCCACGACCCGCAACGGGCGTGAATACCGTTATTACGTGCCAACCAATTATTTCAAGAAAGCCTGCCTTGATTGCCCCGTCCGCAGCCTTGGCGCGGGTGAGCTGGAGGAAGCCGTCATCCGGCAGCTTCAGGGCATTTTTACCGCGCCGGAAGTAATCGGCGAAACCTGGAAACAGGCGCAAGCGCAGCAGCCGGACATCACCCTGCCGGAGGTGCGCGCGCAGCTCGGCAATATCCTTGAAATCTGGCAGGAATTGTTTCCAGCGGAGCAGACGCGCTTGATCCGCCAAATTGTGCGCGAAATCGTCGTCAGCGAAGACGGCATGAAGATTTATCTGCACAGCCGGGATTTAAGCGCGCTGGTTCAGCCTGCCTCGATCAAAACTTTGGAGGCGACGCAATGAACGATGATCTTTGTATCCATGTGCCGCTGACAATAAAACGCCGTGGCGGACGCAGGCTGATCATCCTACCAGAAGATGCAGCGAATGCGCCGCATATGCCGCAGCATCATTTTGACGATACGCTGATGAACGGCATTGCCAAGGCATGGCGCTGGCAGGCGTTGTATGAGCGCGGGAAATACCCATCGCTCGATGCCTTTGCTGAAAAGCATAGCCTCAATAAATCCTATGCCGCGCGCATCATGCGCTTGAACCTTTTGGCCCCGGATATCCGGCTTGCCATTTTGACCGGAAAGCAGCCAAAAGGCCTGAAACTGGCCGATCTCATGAATCCGTTTCCTCCGCTGTGGGAAGAACAGCGTAAAATATTTGGCCTTACGCCCGACAGTTCTGCCACTGCCTCCGTATGTAAGCATTCGTGAGTAGCAGAAGGAGGATGACAGATGCCACTGCCGGAACGCGAGTATTTCTATCTTCAGGAAGTCACGTGCAAGCTCGATATGAGCGAGTTTGATTTGCAGTATTACATTTCTCACGGATATCTGATGGCATCCGTCTGGCTAAACCGTGATATTTTCCAATATCATTTCCAAAATCCGCACAACAACAATGAATACGCCTTCGGCCCCAAAGACCCGCATGAAGGCTATGCCTATATCGATTCCTGCACCGCGCGGGAGGTGTTCACCTGCGGTATGACTCATGCCACCAGCTTTTATGTGAGCTACCCCGATACGGTGATTTCTCTGGCAGATAAAGACCCGCGCATTCTTGTACGTCGTTCGGCCTTGATGATCAGCGTCTGGGATTTTGATTTCTTTGTCGCGCGGTACGGCCTTTCCGAAACATCAAAATCAGGCCCAGCAGGCAGGCCGTCCACGACCAGGTTGACGATGGAAGAACATGCGCGGCGCGTGGCAAGCGGGAGAAATTATAAGAACAGGACGCAGGAAGCACAGGCGCTTTATGACTGGCACTGCCTTCACCACAAAGATATTACGCCGCCCAGCCGCGATACCATTCGCAACGCCCTGATGAAGTTTGATCCCAGGGATTACCAGGACTGCATAAAATAAAAACATTTCATGCAATTTAATGCGCCTGTTTCGTGCAGTGCATCGAAAGCATGATGGCCTTCAGAGCAATTCAGGCATGGAGGCCATAACACATGACGGAAATCAGACATATGAATCAGGTCGAACTCTCGCGCAGGCTCGGCGTGTCCTGCCGGACGCTGGAGCGGTGGCGATGGATTGGCGTCGGCCCGCAATTCATCAAGGTAGGCGGGCGTGTCAAATACCGCCTTGCCGATGTGGAAACATTCGAGCAGAGCCGGCTCTGTCAGTCCACGGCGGATCGCCATTATTTTGATGAGCCGAAAAACACGGTGCGGTCATGATGATCGACCGCGCGACAAAGGAACAGATTGAGGCAATTCTTGCCATGCCGCAAACGCCGCCTTATTTGAAGCCAGTCTTCGAGGTCGTGCGCGACTATGGCGTTGGCTATCTGACCCTGCTGCAAAATGGCGATGGCCTGGAGCCGGACAAACTGAATAGCCAGGTACCGATGATCACTGTCGTGGGCGACGATACGAACGCCGCCCTTGGCCCTGGTGCATTCGATTCCTCAACACTCAAAATACTGACACTACGCGCTTCCTGTGTCTCCATTATTTCAAGCGAGCCAGTGCCGAACATCTATACGCTGTTCAGCCTGATGACAGGGCTGTTGCGTGCCAATACGCTGATCATCGAAACACGCCTCGAACAGGAACATGCCTGGGTCGATTATATACGTGCGCTTGCGCCGCATACGCCTGTCATCCTCAGCACGTCACTCCCTGAAGCGTGGGAGACGTAAATCAGCATGACGGATCGTATTTCTCTCACCGACATTGCTGCCGCGCTGAATGAGCGTATGGAAGATCTTGCCCTGCACCTGCTGGGCGAGCCAAACCGCACCTTGAGCACGCGCGAACAATTACGTTACGGCAACAAGGGCAGCGTGGCCGTCGATATCACGGGCGACAAGGCAGGAAAATGGTATGATCATGAAAGCGGTATTGGTGGCGACGGGCTGGAGCTGATCTGCTACACCATGAATTTGCGCAATGGCGCGGCCTGCGACTGGGCCAGAAACTGGCTTGGGTTGTCCGAAAACAATCCTATCAAAATCGCTACGCCTTCATCAAAGCAGCAACAGGACGACAAGGTAGAAAAAGTCGCCGATATTCTCAAAAGCTGTGGCCCAATCGAAGGCACGCCCGCCGAGCGTTACCTGAAACGGCGCGGCATCACGGTAGAGCCGCCACCCTGCATTCAATTCCGGCCTTACGCCTATGCCGGATATGGCGCACTGGTCGCGCAAGCCATGGATGCGGATGGTCATGTTCTCGCTATTCAGCAGATTTATCTGACCGATGCAGGCGAGAAAGCCCCTGTTCCGGTTGTCAAGCGCACGAACAAAGCCACCGAGAAATGGGCAGAAAAATCCGCCGTCCGCTTTCCCGGCACGCAGCCGCTGATCCTGGCCGAGGGCGTTGAAACTGCTCTCTCGCTCTGGCAGGCGACAGGCCAGGAAACATGGGCTTGTCTTGGGATTGCCAATATCGGCTCAGCCCCGGTGCCGGATGGGGTCTCTGTCATTGTTGCCCGCGACGGTGATCTGCCGGGCAGCAAGGCGGATGGGCAGATCGGTCGGGCGATTGCGAAACTGCGCAAGCGTGGCTTTTCTGTTGCCGTCGCCAAGCCTCCAGAAGGCAAAGATTTTAACGATCTTCTCCAGTCGGGTGGAGAGGAAGCGGTGCGCGCCCCGGTCATGCAGGCCGATCCTGGTCATTCCGTCAGCCAGGAACGGGCGCGCACCGTCTTTATCGGTTCTGATGTCGAGATCGCGGGCCGCGTCCGCGAGGATTTGATCGACAAACACGGCAAGATTGTTCACGCCGAGGGGCATTTCTGGCGATATGCCACAACACACTGGGAAGCCATCCCGGATCACGAGCTTCGCCTTGCCACACATATATATGACGGCGCACGTTATAATACGCCCAAAGGTGATCCCACCCGTGTCAAACTCGGCAAGGGCCGCGTGGATTCCATCCTCAATGAGCTGTCGGCACTGCTGATGGAGGAAAATTTCTTTGCCGATGCGCCTGTCGGTATCAACTGCAGAAACGGCTTTATCACATTTCTGCCCGATGGTGCGGCGCATATCGTGCCTCATGAGCGTGATCATCGCTGCCGCCATACTCTGCCTGGGCGATGGCAGGCAGATAGTAAAGTTTCCAGCCACCTTCTGGAACGCCTCCTGCATGGCGTATTTCACGGCGATGATGATGCGGACCAGAAAACCAGCCTGCTGGCCGAGATGTGCGGCTCCGCAGCTTTAGGTTATGCCACAAAGCTGATCCAGCCCCGCGCGATCATATTAAAGGGTGAGCGTGCCGAGAATGGTAAAAGCCAGATACTCGATCTGGCGCGCGGATTGTTGCCAGCCTCCGCCATTTCATCCGTCACCGCCGCGCGCATGGGCGACGAGCGGCACGTCATCGGCCTTGCTGGAAAACTGCTGAATGCCAGCGACGAACTGTCATCATCATCCGCCATCGCCTCTGAAACTTTCAAAGCGATTATTACAGGCGAACCTGTGGACGGACGCGATGTTTACAAATCGCGCGTAGAGTTCCGGCCCGTGGCGCAGCATATCTTCGCTACCAACACCCTGCCGCCGTTTCAGGGCGGGATGGATCGGGGGGTGCAGCGCCGCCTGCTGGTTATTACCTTCAACCGCGTGATCCCTATTGAGGAACGTGTCGAGGCAATCGGGCGGCGCATTGCCTCCGAAGAAGCCGATCATCTCCTGGCCTGGGCGGTCCAAGGCGCATCACGCTTGATCCGTCAGCGCAACTTCACCATCCCGTCCAGCAGCAAGATCGCTTTGACCGATTGGATACTGGGAGCCGATCCGGTGCTAGCGTGGCTAGATGAATGCGTTGAGGTAAAACTTTCCATTGGCAACACAGCCATCACCAGCCGCTCGGCCTATGAACAGTTTCACGCCTGGGCGGTGGCGGAAGGGTTCAACCGCGATAAGCTGCCCGCCATCAATGGCTTTGTGCAGCGTGTGTTGGCAAACGCACAGGGCGTGGAATCCAAACGCACCAAAACGGGCCGTGTTTTTCTTGGGCTTTCGCTGAAGCCTTTGGCCTCTGCCAATTCATACGCGCAATCGCGCTATGGGCGGTGACGCATGGGTGACGCAAAAGTGACGCGATTTTGGTCTCAAGTTGTTGATTGTGTTGAGATGATTCACCGATACCCCAACCATCGCGATATAGGGGGAAAAGGTGATCAATATATATCACATCATTATCCTACATATATAAGGGTTGACACCCAGGTGCGTCATCTCAACACCGTCAATGGGTTAGATACGTTTTGCCATCATTTCAGCGTCACCGATGCGTCACCCGTAACGTCGCGATCCCCATCTTTCAAACCAGCTTTCTTCCCCGCGCTGACAGGTCGCGCCTCATCTGTCAGGTCACTGCCGCCTGTTTGGCAGCACATCACCCCTGAAAGGAACCATCCATGAAACCCGAAACACAAAAACAGATTGCAGCCACGCTCAAGGCGTTCAAGCCCATCGAAGCCTATATCGCGCAGAAGAAGAAAATCGCTGCCGCTTTCGATGCGCTCGAAGAAAAAGTTGCCCGCACCGGAGCAGAGCATAAATCATTCTTGCAGAAAGCCGGGGCGCTTGAAGCCAAACGCCTACTTGGCGAAGCCAGCGATGCGGATGCTCAGGTGCTGGACACTGACCTGATCGCCGTCCGCGATCAGCAGGATCGTCTCTCTGCTGCACGTCAGGCATTGGAGCTTCAGCAGGCGGAACTTGATCATCGGGTCAAACCGCTCTACGAGGCGGCAGGTCAGGCCATCGGCGATCTGCGCCGTGTGATAGAGACTGATCTTGATCAGGAAATGCGTCAGGCGGCGTCCATGCTTACATCTATCGTCAACAGGCTGTATGCCTTTCGTCATGCAACAGGGATTGGTCTGCCCAGCCGTGAAATCATGGACATGAAGATTCCGTCCGTGGTCGATGGTACAAACCTGTTTCAGGAGCCTGCCCGTTTCCACCCGCGCAATGACAGCGTGATCGAAGCCGCATGGGAGAAAGACAAGGACGCGAAGGCTCTCCATGATAGCCTGCAGGCGTTCGGCACTGCTTACAGCATTCTGCACCGTGACGAGCGGCGTGTTGATGACGCGCAACGGCAGGCAGAGCGCGACAGCGAGCAGCTGCACGCTGGCCATGTCGGAGCTTAAGAAAATCTTGGGTCCTTCCTGCCCGAAAACCAATGCGGGCGGGCGAGGCCCGGCGGTTTTCTAGCGTCAGCCTCGCAAAACGGGTTACAGGGCTGGTTACAGGTTACATGTATCCGGCCCGAAACCACGACTGAAAGCCATGAAATGACGCTGAATTGACTGGATATCCGGCGTGAATGAAGCGTTCATGGAGATATGTAACCCGGAGAATACCATGACTGATAAAATAAAAACTGTTATTCAAAACGCCATCGCCGCCAACCTCGCCGCGCTGTCTCAGCGTTTGACGGAAGCAGCAAGCCTGGCCGAGCAAGCCCACGCCGCCATGACGCAGGGTGAGCAGAACCAGGCCATCGGCACGATCCTTGATTTTGACCGCCTCTTGCAAGAGGCGCAGGCGCTCTACGCCGCTGCCATCGCACTGCATCGCAGCGGCGCGTGAGAGAGATATTTTTGCTGATATTCTTATGCTCAAATCTCCGCAAAAAATGCGGAAATCCCAACATGATCATGAATTACGCTGTTGACCAAAGAATGGACTGGATAAATAGCCGAAAGGAAGCATTCATGCGGAGGAAGGAGAAAAACAAATGCAAAAAAATGACATTACACATATGAGCCAGATTGACCTTAGCGAACGTCTCGGCGTTTCGTGCCGGACCCTCGAACGCTGGCGATGGGTCGGTATCGGACCACTATTTATCAAGGTGGGTGGACGGGTACGATACCGACTGTGCGATGTTGAAGCTTTCGAACACAGTCGCCTGTGCCAATCTACCGCTGACAGGCATTATTTTGATCAGATCAAGCCAGTTGAGCGCACATCAGCCCCGGTCATAGCCAAGACTGCATAAAAAGGGTGAATACATAAGAACACTTCACGCCTGATGTCGGTTTCTATCTTGCTGAACTGACTAAAATTGACTACTTTACATCCATGTCGAATCTCAAAAAAGCACCCGATATGGATGAAATTATGACTCTCGAAGAGGTCGCGGCCTATCTCAAGGTCACGCCGCGCACCATCTATCGCATGCTGGATGAAAGCCAAATTCCGGCCTTCAAAATCCGTGGCACATGGCGTTTCCGTAAAGATGAAATTGAAGCGATGACCCGCAACAATCATGGGGGCGAACTTCCCCAGAAAGGCGGGAAGTAATGGCACGTCCAGCAAAACCCAAAAAAGAAAATAATGGTGGAGCCAACCTTGGTTTTGAAGTCCAGCTCTTCCAGGCCGCCGATAAAATGCGCGGCAGCATGGATGCCAGCGAATATAAGCATGTCGCCCTCGGCCTGATTTTCTTGAAATATATCTCTGATGCTTTTGAAGCAAAACATGCCGCAATTAAAGCCGACGGTGAAGATCCCGAAGATCGCGATTTTTATATCGCGGATAATGTCTTCTGGGTCCCAAAAGAGGCCCGTTGGAGCCATTTGCAAGCGAACGCCAAGCAACCAACCATCGGCAAGCTGGTTGACGATGCCATGCTCGCGATTGAATCTGCGAATACATCGCTCAAAGGTGTTCTTCCAAAAGATTATGCTCGTCCTGCACTCAACAAACAAATGCTGGGTGAACTGATTGACCTGATCAGCACCATCGGCATGCATGAAGGCGCTGATAAGAGCAAAGATATTCTGGGCCGTGTGTATGAGTATTTCCTCGGTGGGTTTGCCGGGGCTGAAGGCAAGCGTGGTGGCGAATTTTATACCCCCCGCTCTGTCGTGATGCTGCTGGTCGAAATGCTGGAACCTTATAAAGGCCGTATCTATGACCCTTGCTGTGGTTCCGGCGGCATGTTTGTTCAATCCGAAAAATTCGTTCTTGCCCATGGTGGCCGAATTGGCGATATCGCCATCTATGGCCAGGAGATGAACAATACGACGTGGCGTCTGGCAAAAATGAATATGGCGGTGCGTGGTATCGATGCCGACATTCGCTGGAACAACGAAGGCAGCTTTCATAAAGACGAACACCGTGAATTAAAGGCCGATTATATCCTTGCCAACCCGCCCTTCAATATTTCTGATTGGGGCGGCGAACGTTTGCGCGAAGATGTGCGCTGGAAATATGGCCTGCCACCAACGGGCAATGCTAACTATGGCTGGCTGCAGCATATCATCCATCATTTATCGCCGAACGGTACGGCGGGCGTGGTGCTGGCCAATGGCAGCATGTCCTCCAATCAATCCGGCGAAGGTGAAATCCGCCAGAAACTGATCGAACATGACGTTGTCGATTGTATGGTCGCCCTGCCAGGGCAGCTTTTCTATTCGACACAAATTCCTGCCTGTCTGTGGTTTTTGGCGCGTAATAAAAAGAACGCGCAACCACGTAACCGCAGCGGTGAAATTCTGTTCATCGATGCGCGTAAAATGGGTGTGATGGTTGACCGTACCCGCCGTGAACTTACCGAAGCCGACATCAAGAAAATCGCCGATGTTTATCATGCCTGGCGCGGCGAAAAAGATGCTGGCACATATGAGGATGTTCCCGGCTTTTGCAAAGCGGCGAAATTGGAAGAAATCGAATCCCACGGGTTTGTTCTGACACCTGGTCGGTATGTCGGCTCCGAGGCGGTTGAAGATGACGATGAACCATTCGAAGTGAAATTCCCGCGCCTGGTCGCCGAACTGGAAAGCCAATTCGCCGAAAGCGATAAACTGACCGCCGACATTAGACGTAACTTCAAGATTCTGGGGGCGCACTGACCATGTCCTCGAACCTGCCCATCAATCCTGACAATGCTGGCGAATTGCTGCTCTACCAGACGGAAGATGGCCTGACGCGGGTTGAGGCCAAAATGGTTAACGAGAGTGTCTGGCTGTCCCTGGGCCAGATGGCCGACCTGTTCCAACGGGATAAATCCGTGATTTCCCGCCATATTTCCAATATTTTTGAGGAAGGTGAGTTATCCACAGGGGCAACTGTTGCAAAATTTGCAACAGTTCAAACCGAGGGTGATCGTCAGGTTCAGCGCGAGGTCGAATATTACAACCTCGACGTCATCATCTCCGTTGGCTACCGGGTCAAATCGCATCGCGGCACGCAATTCCGCATCTGGGCGACGCAACGTCTGCGCGAATATATCATTAAGGGCTTCGCCATGGATGATGAACGCCTGAAACAGGCAGGCGGCGGCAATTATTTTGACGAATTGCTCGCGCGCATCCGCGACATTCGCTCGTCAGAAAAAGTGTTCTGGAAGAAGGTGCTGGATATATACGCGACCAGCATCGATTACGACCCGCACACAGAAACGTCACAGGAATTTTTCGCGGTTGTGCAGAATAAAATGCATTGGGCCGCGCATGGCCACACGGCGGCAGAAATCATCAAATCCCGCGCCGATGCATCCAAGCCTCATATGGGTATGACATCATTTACAGGCGAAAAGCCAAAACGTACCGACGCACGCATCGCCAAAAACTATCTAACCCAGGAAGAACTGGAAACACTCAACCGCCTGGTCAACATCTATCTCGAATTCGCGGAACTGCGCGCGATTGAACGCCGCCCCATGTATATGAAGGATTGGATCACCAAGCTGGATGATTTTCTGCGCCTTTCTGAGCGCGATATTCTGACCCATGCAGGGAAAATCAGCAACGAAGCCGCCATCGAACACGCCAATGCTGAATTTGATAAATATAAACAGCGCCAGCTGGCAGAACCAAGCGTTGCAGAAAAAGACTTCGAGAAAAGCCTAAAGCAGCTTGAGAAAATTGAAGCCACCGCCAAAAAAGAAAAGAAAGGCGGGAAGAAATAATGGACTGGGAAACCTCTATTTCTCTAGCTTCCGCCGTTGTTGCGCTCTGCGCGCTCGGCGTGACAGTTTGGCAAGGAAACCAGAATTACAGGCATAACAAAATGTCCGTTCGTCCTAAGCTGACGGCATCTGAAGATTATCAAGATGACGATAAAGGAAGAACCGTAAGTTTTGAGCTGATCAATGCGGGTTTTGGTCCGGCGATCATCAAAGATTTTGTATTGATTTATGACGGAAAAGAAGTCGCCAATAATAACCGTAAAGCCTATGAAGATTTTCTGCAGCAACTATCAAAGGATGTTGTTTTCCAAAGCCTGTATTCTTTTATACCAGACTCTTCACTACTGGCTGGCGAGCGATACGAACTATTTTCATTCCGACACAAACACGGGCAAGACGTATCTTTTATCGATAAGTTAAATCTGCGCATCAATTATCAGTCAATATATGAAGATGAAATCTTTGTGTATGACTCAAAGAAAGATCGCCTGTTCCAGGGCCGGGAGGTTCGGAATGCGTGATTGGCAAGAATGCAAAGCTGAAGAAGTTTTTGATTTGGTGGGAGGCTATGCTTTCAAGGGCGAAGACTTTATCGCTTCAGGAGTGCCTGTAATTAAAATAAAGAACATAAAAGCAAATTATTTTAGTGAACATGAATTCGCTTATGTTTCTGAGGAATTTTTAGGCACAAGAAAAGATAAGCTGGCCCGGCCAAACGATCTTTTAATTTCAATGTCAGGTAACAGGCACGATGGAAACCCAGAAACCTGGGTTGGCAAGGTTGCCCAATATAGAAAAAATTCACACCATTTTATCAATCAGCGAGTTGGAGCATTAAGGGTTAAGTATGGAGCCAATCTAAACCCAAGATTTGCGGCCTATGTCCTTTCGTCTTGGCCATATCAAGAGCATTTTATATCTATCGCAACAAGTTCAGGTGGGCAGGCCAATTTATCTCCAAGCCAGATTCTTGGAGTAACGATTCCAATACCACCGTTACAGGAACAAAAAGCTATCGCCGCGATTCTTGGTGCGCTGGACGACAAGATCGAACTGAACCGGCGGATGAATGCGACGCTGGAGGCGATGGCGCGCGCGTTGTTCAAAAGCTGGTTTGTGGATTTCGACCCTGTGCGGGCAAAGATGGCGGGCAAACAACCCTTCAGCATGGACGCCGCCACCGCCGCCCTGTTCCCCTCCCGCCTGACTTCATCCCCCCTCGGCGATATTCCGGAAGGTTGGGAGGTTGGTCGCCTGTCGGATATTTTAGAATTGCTCTACGGCAAGGCTCTTACAAAAGAAGATCGGCAAAGCGGTCCATATCCTGTGTATGGCTCAGGTGGCGTCACTGGCTATAACAGTTCAGCACTTGTAAAGGGACCTGGAATTATCGTTGGCAGGAAAGGAACGGTTGGTAGTTTGTACTGGGAAGACCGTAATTTCTTTCCAATCGACACAGTCTTCTATGTTGTACCAAAACAATATTTTTCTTTGGCCTATATTTTCTCTCAACTCGAATGTCTTGGTCTAGAAAATATGAACACAGATGCTGCTGTACCAGGACTGAACAGGGAAAATGCTTATCGCTTGGATATTGTTAAACCATCACAATCTATTTTGACGGCATATACAAGTACTGCTTCGGAAATTAGAGGAAAAATACGGGCCAATAACAGTGAAATCGAAAAACTAGAAAAAACGCGCGACTATCTTCTGCCTAAACTCATCTCCGGCGACATACGCATCCCCGACGCCGAAAAATTTGTGGAGGCGGCATGACCGAAGCTATTTTTGGCCTGGTTGGTGTTTTGATTGGTTCTGCCATTTCCTGGTTTCAGGCTTATTGGCTGAATAAAGAGGATACGAAGAAAGCTGCAAGGTATCTTGCTATCCGTGTCGTTTGCATTCTCGATAAATATATCGAAGATTGCTTTGCCGTGGTCAAAGACGATGGGCTATCTTATGGACAACGCACGCCAGAGGGATGCTTAGAACCACAGGTAAAATCGCCCGGCGCTCCCGTCTTTCCGGATGACGTAGATTGGAAAAGTATCGACCACGACCTGATGTATGAAATCCTGTCATTTCCATCGGATGTCGAAGCAGCCGACCGTGGCATTGCATTTACATGGGATATGGTTGCGACTCCTCCAGATTACGAAGAGGGTTTCGAAGACCGCGCTTTCCATTACGCTCAGTTTGGGTTGCGGGCTTATGAATTAGCAAAAAAGCTCCGGAAAGAGTATCGCATCCCTGCCAAAGAATATGAAGAATGGAATCCTGTATCTGAGTTAGAAAAAGAGTTAAGGGATATCAAGGAAGCGCGCGTTCGTAGAGAAAAAAGAAATGCAGAATTCGCAGCCAGCATGGCGCAGAAAGTGGCGGCGGCATGAAAATCACAAAAATCAATCGCATCAAAGCGCGCACCTACCGTGATTTCACATGGCCATCTGATCTGCCAGAATTTGCGGATTATAATTTGATCTATGGGTGGAACGGTACAGGGAAAACAACTCTTGCCGACATCCTCCGCATGGTCGAAAAACGTCAG
>JAGRHC010000063.1 GCA_020445145.1 Alphaproteobacteria bacterium | reverse complement strand
TTCAAGTCCCTCCACCCGCACCATCAGGAATTTGTAACGAAGAAGAGAAGAACACAAAATGCAGGTAAAACAGCTTAAAGAAGACGGTCTGGCCCACGAACTGGAAGTAACAGTACCGGCAAAGGACATCGACACCCGCGCAGATGCACGTCTGCAAGAAGTTGGCAAAACAGTCAAAATGCCAGGCTTCCGTCCGGGAAAAGTTCCCTTGAACCTGCTGAAGCAAAAATATGGCCGCAGCATCATGGGCGAAGTCCTTGAGCTTGTCGTAAACGAAACCTCCCAAAAGGCTCTGGAAGACAAAAAACTGACCCCGGCGCTCCAGCCGCAAATCGAAGTCAAATCCTTCGATGAGGGCAAAGATCTGATTTACACGATGAAAATCGAAGTCCTGCCGAAAATCGAAATCGCAGACTACCGTAAATTTAAACTGACCAAGCCGGTTGCAAAAGCGGGCGATAAAGAAATTGATGAGGCTCTGACCCGTCTGGCGTCTATGCGCAAAGATAGCGCACCTATCGAAGGCAAACGCGCCTCCAAAAAAGGCGACATCGTTGTCATCGACTTCCATGGCCGTACAGCGGACGACAACAAAGAGCATCCCGGCATGCACGCGCATGGCCACAATCTGGAGCTTGGCAGCGGACAGTTCATCCCCGGTTTTGAAGATCAGCTGACAGGTAAAAAAGCCGGTGAATCTGTCGAAGTCAAAGTGACTTTCCCTGAAAACTACGGCGCCACAGAACTCGCCGGTCGTGAAGCAATCTTTGATGTGGATATCAACGAAATCCGCGAGCCAAAAGAAGCGTCAATCGACGATGAATTTGCCAAATCCTTCGGCCTGGAAGATCTCGCCACCCTTCGCAAGGCACTTGCCGATCAAAGTGAGCATGAGTTCACAAGTCTCAGCCGTATGAAGGTGAAAAAAGAACTTCTTGATCTTTTGGATGAAACACATGACTTCGCAATTCCGCAAGGCCTGAAAGACATGGAGTATGAAAACATCCTCCGCCAGGTTGAAATGGATCACCAGCAACGCGGCGGTGATGGTGAAGTATCCGAAGAAGAGAAAACAGAACTGAAAGACATCGCGGATCGCCGCGTTCGTCTTGGTCTTGTTTTGAGTGAAATTGGTAAAACCAATAACATTCAGGTTTCCAATCAGGAGCTTCAAAGAGCCGTCATTGACGAGGCACAAAAGTACCCCGGTCAGGAAAAGCAGGTTTTCGACTACTTCTCCAAAAACCGTCAGGCCCTCGAGTCTCTTCGTGCGCCAATCTACGAAGACAAAGTCGTGGACTTCATTCTTGAACTCGCAGAAGTCACTGAAAAAGAAATCAGTGTCGAAGAGCTAACCGCTGAGGACGAAGAAGCTGAAACAACGCCCAAAAAGAAAAAGGCAGCAGCAAAAAAATCATCGTCCAAAAAATCGGATGAAAAAGCTAAAAAAGAAGACGAATAAACATAGTTAGAGGAGGGGCGTCTTGAAAGGCGCCCCTTACTCTATAGATTGAGCGTAAGGGCAGGGCAAAAATGGTTCAGGGAGCGTTCGCAAAGATAGACGAAACATTTTCATTAAAGGTTTTCACAATTTCTGCAGAAAACCCCCTTGCTCCTGAAGTTGCTCCCAATACGGAAAACTTGGATTTGCAAGGAAACCCATACGAAAATCCCGGAATTTTATGGGATGAAATAAGACGGCTTGAGACGGCGCAAAGAAACGCACATCAAGGCGCCGAAATTCCGCTGGATGGCCGTCCTGTCGGGTTTCAGATACTCTCCGGAGATAATGAATCTATGATCTATATGTTCCCTCCCTTTGATAATTCGGTCCCCGAAGTAACAGATGACAATCAGATGCACGTCAGAACAACGTCAAGTGAAGACGGAATGACCGTACTCTATATTGCGATGCCCGAAGGAAGCGTGGCATTAAGCCGTGGTGCAAGGCTATTCTCCGAAAGCGTAGAGAGCTGTAGTCCTGCAGGCTCATCCGCCTAACGCCATCTCTGTGCGTAAATGCCTGAACCTGAAATAGGCTCTTGAACAAAACGCAGCAGACCGCTACGGTTTATCTGACTCTAATGTCTTGCATGGCGTTGAGTCGCCATTTTCAACAAAAATAATCAAACTGTGAGCCTGTAATATGAGTGAACGCGATCCTTTAGAAGTTTATAACAACTACCTCGTCCCAACTGTGATCGAGCAAACAAACCGCGGAGAGCGCGCATTTGACATTTATTCACGCCTCCTGAAAGAGCGCATTATTTTCCTGACAGGCGAAGTCAACGACATGGTCTCCAGCCTGATCTGTGCACAGTTGCTTTTCCTGGAATCGGAAAACCCGAAAAAAGAAATTTCATTCTACATCAATTCCCCCGGTGGTGTTGTCACGTCCGGCCTTGCCATGTACGACACAATGCAATACATCCGCCCGGAAGTATCAACCGTATGTATCGGTCAGGCCGCCTCCATGGGGTCTCTCCTTCTGACTGCAGGGGCAGCAGGTAAGCGCTTTGCTCTCCCGAATGCCCGCATCATGGTTCACCAGCCTTCCGGCGGTGCCCGTGGTCAGGCAACAGACATCGAAATTCAGGCACAGGAAATTCTACGCCTGCGCAAGCGCCTGAATGAGATCTACGTCCATCACACAGGCCAGAAAATCAGCGAAGTTGAACGGGCTCTCGAGCGCGACAATTTCATGGGCGCTGACGAGGCGAAAAAATGGGGCTTGATCGACGAAGTCGTGAAATCTCACCATGTCCCGGACGAAAAAGACGATAAGAAAAAATAAAGCTTTTTGAGCTATCCTTTATAATCGGTCTGAAAAGTGCGAATGACATTATGTGGTCATTGCGCGTGATGGCAATTTCTTCTAGAATGAAGACCGCGTAACGAACAAGAAGGGATGCATACCCATGACGGATGATAAGCCGTTAACCTACGCCGTTCTGCCGCTCCGGGATATTGTGGTATTTCCGCACATGATTGTACCGCTCTTTGTAGGACGCGAGCGTTCCGTGCAGGCGCTTGAGCACGTGATGCATTCTGATAAGCAGATTCTGCTAATTACGCAGAAAAGCCCATCTGAAGATGATCCTGATGAAAATGGTTTATATACGGTTGGAACCGTTGGGACGATTCTACAGCTGTTAAAGCTTCCCGATGGCACCGTTAAAGTCCTCGTCGAGGGCGGTGAGCGTATCCGCGTCCGTAAATTCATCAACGAAAAAGGCTATCTCGAGGCGCAGGCTCTTCCTATCGTAGACACCACGGTTGAAAACGAGGAACTAGAAGCACTCGTGCGCGCTGTCATGACGCAGTTCGAGCAATACGTGAAGCTAAACAAAAAAATTCCGCCAGAAGTGATCGTGTCCGTAAATCAGATCACATCTGCATCAAAAGCTGCCGATACAATTGCTTCGCACTTGGCGTTGAAGATTGATCAAAAACAGGAACTCCTCGAAGTCCCATCCACAGCCGAGCGCTTGGAG
This sequence comes from Alphaproteobacteria bacterium, assembly GCA_020445145.1. Taxonomy (GTDB): domain Bacteria; phylum Pseudomonadota; class Alphaproteobacteria; order Micavibrionales; family Micavibrionaceae; genus JAGRHC01. Next base: position 5,312 of record JAGRHC010000063.1, on the reverse strand, counting down.
CGCATCTACGGCTTCATGGAAGGTGAAATCGGTGTCCTGCAGGTCGAAAAAAGAATTCGCGGTCGCGTTAAGCGTCAAATGGAGAAAACCCAGCGCGAGTACTATCTGAACGAACAAATGAAAGCGATTCAGAAAGAGCTCGGCGAAGGCGAAGACGGTCTGGACGAAATGGGCGAACTCGATAAGAAAATCGAAGAAACCCCATTGTCAAAAGAAGCGCATGAGCGGGCAAAAACGGAAATGAAAAAACTCCGTCAAATGAGCCCGATGTCTGCGGAAGCAACAGTTGTCAGAAACTACCTCGACTGGATTCTCGGCGTCCCTTGGAAAAAACGCTCTCGCGTGAAGAGCGATATTAAACTCGCCAAGACAATCCTCGACAAAGACCATTACGGGCTTGATCGCGTAAAAGAGCGGATTCTCGAATATCTGGCCGTGCAACAACGCACGCACAAGGTCAAAGGTCCGATCCTTTGTCTCGTCGGTCCGCCAGGCGTTGGGAAAACCTCTCTCGGTCAATCGATTGCCAAAGCGACAAACCGCAACTTTGTGCGCATGTCTTTGGGCGGCGTAAGAGATGAAAGCGAAGTACGTGGTCACCGCCGTACCTATATTGGTGCAATGCCCGGAAAAGTCATTCAGGGCATGAAAAAGGCGAAAACCATTAACCCGCTCTTCCTGTTTGACGAAATCGACAAGCTCGGCAACGACTGGCGCGGCGACCCGTCTTCGGCGTTGCTGGAAGTCCTCGACCCGGAGCAAAACGAAAAGTTCCAGGATCACTATCTTGAGCTGGACTATGACTTGTCTGACGTTATGTTCGTTTGCACAGCGAACAACATGTCAACAATGCCGCGTCCTCTGCTGGACCGTATGGAGATCATTCGTATTTCCGGCTACACCGAGGATGAAAAACTTGAGATTGTGAAGCGTCACCTTCTGAAAAAGCAGATGACGGCGGCAGGACTCAAACGCGGAGAGTTTGATCTCAGTGATGCGGCAATTCGCCATCTTATCCGTTACTACACCCGCGAAGCTGGTGTCCGTAATCTTGAGCGTGAAATCGCAAATCTGTGCCGTAAGGCCATCAAGGAAATCTTGATGAAGAATCGCAAGAAGATTTCGGTCACACCGCGCAATCTTGAGAAATTTGCAGGCGTTAAAAAGTACCGTTACGGAGAAATCGAAGAGAAAAACCGTGTCGGTGTCGTCAACGGTCTGGCTTACACCGAAAGCGGTGGCGATTTGCTCTCCATCGAAGCTGTAACTATGCCGGGAAAAGAAGGCAAGGTAACGGTGACGGGGAACATCAAGGATGTCATGAAAGAATCGGTTATCGTTGCCGAGATGCTGACAAAATCGCGCGCCAGCCAGTACGGCTTGGAGTATGATGATCTGAAAGAACGCCAAATCCACGTTCACGTTCCCGAAGGTGCAACACCAAAAGATGGTCCGTCAGCTGGCGCAGCCATGGTAACGGCAATCGTCTCTGCTTTGACGGGAATCGAAATTCGGAACGACATCGCCATGACAGGGGAGGTAAACCTCCGCGGAAACGTCACAGCGATTGGCGGCCTGAAGGAGAAGCTTCTCGCAGCACTTCGCGGCGGAATCAAGAAGGTTTTGATTCCCTCGGAAAACGAGAAAGATCTCGCAGAGATTCCAAAAAATGTCCTCAAAGGTCTTGAGATTGTGCCTGTTCGCACTATCGACGAGGTGCTCGCGCATGCCCTGATTCACATGCCGCAGCCCCTAAAAGACAAAAAAGATGACGAGTTATCCCAAATTTCGCCAAAAACTGCAGAAAACAAGGGCGAAGACGTTATTCATCATTGAGTCTTAAGCGAAAAAAGCTTACAAAGGAATCACTGAATGTGGCTCTGACCCTTACGATTCTCTAATATTCGGAAGGGCTGGGCCGCAAGGTGGTTTTTTTCGGAGTGGTTTCGAAAATGCCATTTGCTTAACTTAACTCAAGGGGGTTCCTATGAATAAGCAAGACCTTGTATCCAAAGTAGCTGAATCAGCTGACATTTCAAAACAGAAGGCAGCGCTTGCTGTTGATGCTGTTATCGACGCCATTAAAGGCAGCCTGAAAAAAGGTGATGACGTACGTCTCGTCGGTTTTGGCACATTCTCTGTTGCGAAACGCGCAGCGACAACAGGCCGTAACCCACGCACAGGCGAGCCAATCAAGATTCCAGCATCCAAACAGCCTAAATTCAAAGCTGGTAAAGAGCTGAAAGAAGCCGTAAACAAGTAATCGGTTTCGTAAAACGAAATTGAAGAAGCCTTGCCTGATTTGGTGGGGCTTTTTCTTTTGCAAAAACGCTTGATTTTAATGCGCGAACCGATTAGACATTACCGCTAACAAAGGTAAAGGGCGATTAGCTCAGTGGTAGAGCGCCTCGTTTACACCGAGGATGTCGGCAGTTCGACCCTGTCATCGCCCACCACCCTTCACCTTAAAAGCAACGGGTGGCATATGCCGCGCCATGCATCAGGCCGAAGGAGTGCATCAAAAATGGTTTCCATTCCAGCCGTTAATCGCCACAAAACACATCCCGTCACCGTGCGCAATATTGTCATAGGCGGAGATTCGCCTGTACGCGTACAGTCTATGACCAACACAGACACGGCAGATGTCACCAAAACCTTCGATCAGGTCAAACAGCTCTTTATTGCCGGATCCGAACTTGTGCGCGTGACCGTGAACACGGATGAGGCCGCGCGCGGCGTTGTCGCACTAAGAGAAAAACTGGATGCCGCAGGACTGGATGTGCCGTTGGTCGGTTGTTTTCATTACAACGGACACCAACTGCTCCAGGATCACCCTGATATGGCAAAGGCGCTTGATAAATATCGCATCAATCCAGGGAATGTCGGTTTTGGCAAAAAACGCGATTCGCAATACGAGATCATGATTGAACAAGCCATCGAGCATGACAAGCCTGTCCGGATCGGCGTAAACTGGGGCAGTCTGGATCAGGATTTATCAACCAGGCTCATGGACGAAAATGCAAAGCGCGCCAATCCAATGAGCGCTGGCGATGTGATGCGCGAAACACTCGTACAATCAGCGCTGATCAGCGCTGAAAAAGCCGAAAACATCGGCCTTCCAAAAAATAAAATTATCCTCTCCGCGAAGGTCAGCCGCGTACAAGATCTGATCGCCGTCTACAGCGCACTGGCGGAGCGTTCAAACTACGCCCTGCACCTTGGCTTAACTGAGGCAGGTATGGGCAGTAAGGGAATTGTCGCCACGGCGCTCGCAGAAGGCATATTATTGCAACAAGGCATAGGCGACACGATTCGCGCATCCCTGACCCCCGAACCCGGAGGAGACCGTACAATTGAAGTCCGCGTCTGCCGTGAAATCCTCCAATCCTTGGGCCTGAGAAGCTTTATGCCCGAAGTCAGCGCATGCCCGGGCTGCGGCCGCACAACAAGCACCGTCTTTCAGGAGCTCGCTCAGGACATTCAGCGTTATCTGGATATAAAAATGCCGACATGGACAAAAGAATATCCCGGCGTTGAAAGCATGAAAGTTGCCGTTATGGGCTGCATCGTCAACGGCCCTGGCGAAAGCAAGCACGCCGACATCGGAATAAGCCTCCCTGGTACAGGAGAAAGCCCCGTCGCCCCGGTCTTCATTGATGGCAAAAAAGCGCACACCTTACGCGGCGACAACATAGCAGTTTCTTTTCAGGAAATTGTAGAGAGCTACGTCCAGAAGCGTTACGGCTGAAAAGATTCCCAGCGCCTACAGATAAACCGCGTGCTATCGTTATTCAGTCTCCAGAAGAACGAAAGGACACCCCATCATGACCCCCGCACGCTCCTCACGCATACGTTCGGTCGCGAAAGCGATTACCTGGCGTGCTCTCGGTTCGCTTGACACGTTCGTCATCGCCTTTATTGTAACAGGAGAAGCTAAATTTGGAGCCGCAATAGCCGGTACAGAGGCCTTCACCAAAATCGTTCTCTATTATTTCCACGAACGAGGCTGGTCGCATATAAAATGGGGAACACTTAAAATAGACTAAAGGGGATTTGCAATGCTGATCGGCGTGCCAAAGGAAATCAAAACTCTCGAACACCGCGTCGGCCTGGTGCCGTCATCCGTCAAGGAATTCACGGCTAAAGGCCATGATGTAATTGTCGAAACCGGGGCAGGGCAGGCCATAAACTTTACGGACGCCGATTATGAGGCTGCCGGCGCAAAAATAGCCAAAACAGCAAAAGACATATTCGAAAAAGCCGACATGATCATAAAGGTCAAGGAGCCGCAAGCGCAGGAATGTGCAATGCTACGCGAAGGGCAAGTGCTCTTTACCTACCTACATCTTGCGGCTGACCCGGAGCAAGCCAAGGCGCTCCTGAAATCCGGATGCATCGCCATCGCCTACGAAACGGTGAGCGGGCCGGATGGCCATGGACTGCCCTTGTTGGAGCCCATGAGCGAAATCGCCGGTCGCCTCTCCGTGCAGGTTGGCGCCTACCACCTCCAAAAGCACAAGGGCGGCCTCGGCAGACTTATTGGAGGCGTGCCGGGCGTTAAGCCCGCAGAAGTTCTTATCATAGGCGGCGGAGTCGCGGGCTTCCACGCCGCGCAAATGGCCACGGGTTTGGGCGCAAATGTTACCATTTTAGAAAAAAACAACGCCCGCATGAGGTATCTGGAGGATTATTTCCATGGCCGCGCCAATATCATTTATTCAAATCTGGACGTTCTGGAGCGCTACGTCGTGAATTCAGACCTGATTATCGGCGCTGTCCTGATCCCCGGTGCCTCAGCCCCTAAATTAGTGAAAAAAGAAATGCTTTCAAAAATGCGTAAAGGATCTGTCCTGGTCGATATCGCGATCGATCAGGGTGGCTGCTTCGAAACCAGCCACCCAACCACGCACGACCAGCCCACCTATGTGGTAGAGGGAATCGTCCATTACTGTGTCGCCAATATGCCGGGCGCCGTTCCGCTGACCTCTGCGCTGGCGCTCAATCATTCAGTTCTTCCATATGCACTGCAACTGGCTGATAAAGGCTGGAAGGAAGTGCTGGCAAAAGACCCGAATTTCCGCCGCGGTTTGAACATCTGCAAGGGCAAGCTAACCCATCAGGCAGTGGCTCAAGCGCTTGATTTAATGAGAGAATACGCGGAACCCGAAAGTGCACTACAATAGAAAGCGTGTATCACGTAAATTTTTTTATTTCTTTCGCTTGCATTTTTGATTCCAAGACAGTAAGACGTACCCCTAGCGAAGCTGATGCGCGGGTGTAGCTCAGCTGGTTAGAGCGCCGCCCTGTCACGG
>JAGRHC010000062.1 GCA_020445145.1 Alphaproteobacteria bacterium | reverse complement strand
GTGGAGGGACTTGAACCCCCACGCCTTGCGGCGCCAGAACCTAAATCTAGTGCGTCTACCAATTTCGCCACACCCGCATTCCAGGGGCCATTACGGCCTGTAAAGCGAGGTTTTAACCGATATCTGATGGAAATCCAAGCAATTCTTGTAAAACATGAGGGATTAAATCAGGCAAGTCACTTGCTACAAGGCCGGGGCCCATGATTTGGGCGGCCCGGCCATGCATCCACACGGCAGCACATGATGCCTGGAAGCTCGGCATTCCTTGCGCCAGAAGTCCTGTGATCAGGCCGGCCAGAACATCTCCACTGCCTGCCGTTGCCAGTGTCGGTGGTGCATTGTTATTTATTGCGATCTGACCATCCGGGCTTGCGATAATGGTTTGCGGGCCTTTTAGAACTATAAAGGCGCCCATCTGCTTTGCCGCCGTGAGCGCCAGATCTTCTCTGCTTCCGGATAAATGGGGAAAAGCTCTCTTAAACTCCCCCTCGTGCGGGGTCAGGACGTAATCGGCGGAAAGGCTAGAGGGCATATTTTGCAGGGCATCCGCATCCAGAACGACGGGGATTTTTGCCTGAAACTCCGGGCGAACCGGCAACCCGCCCGGCCCAAAGAGCATTGCTGTTATCCTCTGATCCCTCCATGACACGTCATCACGGACCATGATGTGCGCCGGCAAGCTTGCCTTGTAGATTGGAGCGGTTTCAGGATTTGAGAGGACCGTGGTCAGTCCCGCCCCTACTCTGGCGCATGCTTCTGATGCCAGGCGCGTTGCTCCGGTTAATTCAGGCGCGCCAAAAATCAGCGCATGGCCGCGATTGTATTTGTGGGCTTCTTTTTGGGGGCTTGGCAGAACCTTCAGCCATAAATCAGGTGTATTTTCGATCATGGCTTAAATTATCGTTTATAGGCATTTTGCGCAAGATTTGCTCTTTACTCCAGCCCGAGATAGGAAACGATTTTTTGCGGCAGGGACATGTTTTGCGTTTCCCAAAGCCTGGCATTTATGCTTTCCGGGCTGTGGGTTGCCCCCTCCAGAAGAAGCAGGTCGTATCTTGCGCCTGAGTTTTTGTATATTTCCCGGGTGTATTCCTGAGATTTGTAATCTGTCTTTTTGTTAAAGCCGACGACCGTGTGCCCTCCGGCTACGGGGAGGTTTTCATCCTGCGCGCCGTGAATGTTCATTATGTTTTTGCCTCTCGGGGCCGGGCACGACTTTGTGTCGAGCTGGAGTGTGCCGGAAATTGAGACGGCGCTTTTATAAAGGTTTGTCTCGCAAAATATACGCTGCGTCATCATGGCGCCATTTGAGTGGCCCGTGCCGTAGACCTGCGCGGGGTCAATGCCGTACTTGTCCTTTGCGAAGGCGATGACGTTTTTAATAAAGGATACATCATCGACACCTTTTGTTTCAGGAAGGCCGCAGCACCCGCCAGCGTTCCAGCCCTTCATTCGATCCGAGAGGCGTGATGCGACCTGCGTGCCATCAAGATAGGCGACAATAAAGTTACCTTTATCGGCGAGCGGATTGAGGCCGATATATTTATGTATCTGATCTGCGCTGCCGAAGCCGCCGTGCAAGACAATTAGAAGCGGGATGTTTTTGCGTTTTTCTATTGAGGGTGGTGTATAGATTGTGAATGTTCTGTCGCCCAGTGACTCTTTGTGGTTTTGACCTGCGCCTTGTACGTAGAACCCTTCATCTGATCCATTTTCCGACTTTTTCTTTTCCTCGCGCTTTTCCATCATTTTTTTTATGAAGTATGATTTCAGGCCGCTATTTTCCTGCGCAGCGTATAAGGCGGACGGGGTCAGGAGAATGGCTAAAGCGACAGCCGCGCCGAGCATTTTCTTTTGAGCTTGTTTTTGCATGATTTTGTCTCCCTGCCTTATTACTTATACAGCTTATACGAAGGGTCAGGAAAAATACCCTGCATGCAAGGGGAAGAAATATGGGGCGAACGACGGGGCTCGAACCCGCGACCACTCGGACCACAACCGAGGGCTCTACCAACTGAGCTACGTCCGCCATACTAAAGGCCAGAATTGTCTATCTTATCTGACGCGGGGTGGTCAAGACAATTTGTGCTCTAATGGTATTTCGATTGCCGGTTGATTTATTTCGTCGTTCGTTGCTGCTGTGTTGGCGCGTTCAGAAAGGTAGTCAGTTGTAAATTTTATGATTGCAAGCCTATAGGCGCAGATAACATCTGTACTGCAGGGAATATTAAGGTCCGCATGGAGACTTTGACTATTTGATAATAGTATAATTTTTGTTCGGTCCAAGCGCTCTGCGGAGGTGCTCATAAATTCATTCAGTACATTTTGTGTCGCATGCTCAAAAACGAGAATAGCGACATCATTTTGCAGCAAGCTCTCCTTAATAGACTTCACATCTGAGAGAGATATGACATTCCAATTCTTTCCCACAGTATTTTTTGTAACTCGCCCCAATGAAGATTGAAGATCAACACTCTTTTCACAAATTAAAATGGCAGGCTTTAGAACCGATCTTTCAAACTGTATTCCGACCATGTCATTCATGCAGATTATCCTTAAATTGACTCAAGTTTTGGCGCAGTTGGATTTAGCAAAAACGATCCGTCTTGTCGAGGAAAACAGGGCGTGTTACAAGTGTCAGTCATTGTTTTCAACGCAACTGCGAACGAAGGTGTTCTTCCCGTGAATAAATATGGTTTGTCCTTTAAAAATTCGGCTGAAATTCTGAAATATATTGAAGAGACCGATGTTCGATACATCGATTTTAATTTTACCGACATCCGCGGTAAATGGCATCATACAACGCAGCATGTTGATACGTTCGATCGGGATATGATTGAAAACGGGATTTATTTTGACGGCTCTTCGATTGCGGGCTGGAAGGGTATTCAAGAGTCAGACATGGCTCTTAAGCCTGATATCGGCAGGGTTGTTCTTGATCCGTTTGCTGCACAGAAAACGCTTAAAGTTTTTTGCGATGTTTATGATCCTATTAAAAATGCGCCTTATTCCAGTGACCCGCGTTCTGTTGCGCGGGCGGCTGAGACGTATCTCAAGAAATCCGGCCTTGGGGATATGGCTTATTTCGGGCCGGAGCTTGAGTTTTTTGTCTTTGATGACGTCCGCATCCATTCGCAAATGAACCATGTCGGCTATGAGATTGACAGCATCGAAGGGCCGTATAACTCCGGCCGCGATTATCCGACTGGAAATATGGGGCATCGCCCAGGGATCAAGGGCGGCTATTTCCCTGATGCTCCGGTCGACAGTCTTTCCGATATTCGATCAGAAATGGTTACTGTTATAGAGTCCATGGGGGTTCCTGTTGAGAAGCATCACCATGAAGTCGCACCCTCGCAGCATGAGCTCGGGATCAAGTTTGCGCCGATGTTGGCATGTGCCGATAATGTTCAGCTCTATAAATATGCGGTTCGTAACGTCGCACATAGCTATGGCAAAACGGCGACCTTTATGCCAAAGCCTATCTATGGGGACAACGGGTCAGGTATGCATGTTCACCAATCTATCTGGAAGGGCGGCAAGCCTCTGTTTGCAGGCAAGAGCTATGCGGATTTGTCGGAAGATGCGCTTTATTATATCGGCGGAATTATGAAGCATGCGCGGGCGCTGAATGCTTTTACCAACCCCAGCACCAATAGCTATAAAAGGCTTGTGCCGGGTTATGAAGCGCCGGTTCTGCTTGCCTATTCATCGGCGAACCGTTCGGCGGCTTGCCGGATTCCTTTGTCTAATTCGCCTAAAGGCAAGCGTATTGAGTTGCGCTTCCCGGACCCTACGGCAAACCCTTATTTATCATTTGCGGCGATGTTGATGGCCGGGCTTGATGGTATTGAAAACAAGATTCATCCGGGTGAGGCGATTGATAAGAACCTTTATGCTCTATCCGATGAGGAAAACTCGAAAACACCTCATGTTTGTGCGAGCCTTGAAGAAGCCCTTCATACACTTGAAGCGGATCATGAGTTTTTGCTTAAGGGGAATGTTTTCTCTAAAGAGCTTATAGATTCCTTTATTAGTCTGAAGAAGGAAGAAGCTCAGATGACATCCATGACCCCACATCCTGTCGAATTCTTGATGTATTATTCAAGTTAAGCTAATTCGTTCAACTAAGCCCAGTTTATTATAGGCTGCTTCCGTCCAAATCAAAGCCGTTGGCGGAGGTTCTGGTGTTTTGGATGATAGTCTTATACGCCTCCGTATTCCTAACCCATAATGCAAAACTGTCATTTCTTCCCGGGGTGAGGAGGGTTACCATATAAACATAGTTTCCCGCAATCAAAACTGAGTACCATAGTTCATAATCAATATCATCATGAGTGCTATCAATTGCTCGGTAAACCTCTGTAAGCGCTAATGTGAAGCTTTTGCTATATTTTATACTATCAATATTCTCAAGTTTCTCACCAATGATCATCCCTGAGTTTTCGAGGTTCTTTTTATATAAATCAATTTCTCGACTAACTGTTTCTACGGCCATCAAAGAAATCAAGCTAACTTCAATCTGACCTTCTGTGGAGGTCTTAACTTTGCGCGTCATAGGGTCTGTGGTTTTGTGAAGTTTAATGAATTTGGATGCCATACGATCTGCGGAGCGCAGTGGTGCTGGCCGTACATCCCAAGATTCCGGATATTGTACCTCAGCGATATCAAGAAACTGATATTTTAAAAACTCTTCAGGGTACTCATGCTTGGGATTTTTAATCTTAAATGATTCTATTACTTTTGACTGAACACTCTGATCCTTTTTCCAGTTTGCCAGCGGGACGAAATAATCGACAAGAATTAACCGTTTACCATTAATTTGCACAACTGTTCTTTTTATAAAAGATACATCTTGCTCCATTATTACAGTGAGAGCCTCGGCTTTATTGTCATCATAGACGGTCATGCCTTCCGTCGTCATCCCTGTCTGCAAAATATACATCAGGTACCATTGCTCTGCTGTCATTTGATATTCGAGGTTAATGACTTTGATTTCTATTTTACTGCGGCCATACAAATCCGGAGGGCTGTAGAAAAGGCCCATGTCGGAGAATAGTTTGTTGCTTAGCAAGAAGTTGCTGGACCCTTTATCTTCCATCTTCTCCCAATCCTTTGGAACACGGATTGAGTACGCCAACAAGGGATCATTAAACGGAACTGTTTCATACAGATTTGTCAGATCTTCAAATTCCTTATCATCCATAGGAGGGACTTTTGGCATGGGCTTTTTAAAGCGCGCAAAAATATCATTTTTGTTTACTTTTGTAATGCCGGGTGTTTTTACCTGATCGGCGTCTTGCTCTGATTGAGCATAGGATGATGCAACACAAGCAATATGACAAAATAGCAGGAAAGTCGTGAAACACACTAGTTTGAAAATTTTACTTTTTATTCTCAAAGGATACACTCCTGCCGTTTTTCCCACTTATACGCTGGGTACTTACTTTACTATTTTCGTACAAATAAGTTCAAGCTTTGCATGGTGAATTCTATCATAAAAAAGCGCCAGCCGTCTAAAAACCTTTTGGGACTTAATGTATAAATGGCATTGATTCCGCCGTATGATAGCGATAAGGATTGATCATGGTCTTATTCACACAATAGAGATTTCGCTTAGCATGCCTGAAACCAAATCTGCCGTTTCCGTTCAAAATGAAAAATATGATGCCTCGGATATTGAGGTTCTCGAAGGGCTTGAGCCTGTGCGCAAGCGACCGGGTATGTATATTGGCGGGACGGATGAGCGTGCGTATCACCATCTGGTTGGTGAGATTCTTGACAACTCTATGGATGAGGCTGTTGCCGGGCATGCGGACTGGATTGAGATTGAGCTTGCGCCGGACAATGTTCTTACAATCAAAGATAACGGGCGTGGTATTCCTGTTGGCGAACACCCTAAGTTTCCAGGAAAATCGGCACTGGAAGTGATTATGACGACGCTTCATTCGGGTGGGAAGTTCAGCAACAAGGCCTATCAGACCTCCGGCGGGCTTCATGGTGTCGGGATTTCTGTTGTGAATGCGCTTTCGGATATGATGTGGGTTGAAGTTGCTCGTGAGAAAACCCTTTATAAGCAAAGCTTTTCGCGTGGCACCCCCGTGACGAAGCTCGAGAATCTTGGCGCTGTTCATAACCGGCGCGGCACAGCGGTTTGCTTTCATCCTGACCCCGAGATTTTTGGCGATAAGGCGAAATTTAAACCTGGCTGGCTTTATCAGATGGCGCGATCAAAGGCGTATCTGTTTTCAGGTGTTGAAATTCGATGGAAATGCGACCCTTCCCTTATAAAGCCTGATAGCAAAATTCCGGCAGACGATATATTTAAGTTTCCCAATGGCTTAAAAGATTTTCTTCATGATTCACTTAAAGAGAGAGAGGTTATTACCCCTCAGGCTTTTGCCGGTCATGCGAAGTTGCCGGATGGTGCCGGGCGCGTTGAATTTGCTATCGCATGGCCTGCGGATGGAGAAGGGTTCTCTTATTCTTATTGTAATACGGTCCCTACTCCGTTGGGCGGGACGCATGAGGCGGGCCTTCGCGCCGCTTTGTCTCGCGGACTTCGATCTTATGGCGAGATGACCGGGCAGAAGAAGGCCGGGCAAGTGACGGCGGATGATGTTGTTGGCGGCGCGGCGATCCTTGTCTCCGTTTTTATTAAAGATCCACAATTTCAGGGGCAGACCAAAGAAAAGCTGGCGAGCGCTGAAGTGACGCGCTGGGTTGATGTTGCGATTAAAGATCACTTTGATCACTGGCTGTCGGATGACCCAGCCTCTAGCACGAAGCTTCTTGAGTCTATTATTGAGAAAGCCGAGGAGCGTCAAAGGCGTAAAGATGACCGTGCCATGGCCCGCAAAAGCGCTACGCGCAAGCTGCGTCTTCCCGGAAAACTTGCTGATTGCAGCCGTACAGACGCCCGCGATACGGAACTTTTTATTGTTGAGGGGGATTCGGCTGGTGGCTCGGCAAAACAGGGGCGTAATCGTGAGACGCAGGCTATTCTGCCGCTCAGAGGTAAGATCCTTAATGTTGTCAGTGCCTCGAAGGATAAAATTCGTGCCAATCAGGAGATTCAGGATCTCGTTCAGGCATTGGGTTGCGGTTCCGGGAAGGACTTCAATCTGGACAATCTTCGTTATGAGCGCGTGATTATTATGACGGATGCTGATGTGGACGGCGCTCATATTGCATCCTTGCTTGTGACTTTCTTCTATACGCAAATGAAGCCCCTGATCGAGCAAGGCCATTTATATCTTGCACAGCCGCCACTTTACCGTCTCGTAAGCGGTACGACCAGCGCTTATGCACGGGATGATGCGCACAAGCAGGAGTTGATGAATAGTTTGTTTAAGAACAAAAGCAAAGTTGAAGTCAGTCGCTTTAAGGGGCTGGGCGAGATGCCTGCGGCGCAACTTAAGGAAACGACGATGGATCCCGCATCACGGATTCTTCTGCGCGTGACTTTGCCGGATACTTTGGTTGGTCTTGGTCTAAGCGCTGAAATTTCTGATGATATCGAGGATACTGACACGCATGTGGCGCCACAGGCTGATGTGGAAGATCTCGTTCAGCGCCTTATGGGTAAAAATGCGGACCAGCGCTTTGAATTTATCCAGCAAAATGCACAATTTGTAGAGGATATCGACGTTTAGGAGTTTATAAAATCTTTGCGAGCGCTTATCTTTTTTAGTATGCGCAAGCTCTATATCTTACTCTTTGTCTTTATTCTTTTCTCCGGCGCCGCCTATGTGGGCGCCGTTTTCTGGTATGTTCCCTATGCTGTTCAAAAGGAAATTGATCTGGCCTTTTCGGAGGCAGATTTACCTTCGCCCCCTGCCAAGAGCAGGCTTAGTACTGACGGCCATTTTGTCTATAAAGATATTGCGCTTGATGCGGGGGGTTTTAGCAAGCTTGGAGTGTTGACTCTTGATTACTCAACCAACCATTTCCTTTTTAACGGCGGCAGAGCAACGCAAATCAAACTGACGGACCTCCATCTTACCCGTGATTTAAAGGACTATTCGGATACGGGCCAGCTAAGTTGGGCTCATGTACTCTCTTCGATCTCGAAGCTATCCGCCCTGCCCTTTGATACGCTTGAAATCAAAGGAGGGCGCGCGGATGTGATGACCCAGGATATGGGTGGGTTGACGCTACTTTTTGAGGGAGTGTTGACGAAAAAGGACAACGGGGATTCCTTTGTGCGATTAAGCTTGAGGACGAAGCAGAAGTCTTTGGGTTTTTCTTCAAATATTGAGGGCACGATTAGTCATGATGGTAATATGGAGCTGCATGCCAATATCGAAGATATTCAGGTTGAGATGGATGCACTCAAAATGATCCGCACGAACGCGCAGGCGGATTTGATCGTTTCCTCGGGGATGCTTCCATCGTTCACTGTTCAGGCGGTAGCAGGCGCTGCGACCTGGAAACATATTCCGATGAGGGAAGTTAATATTACGCTGGATACGGACGGTGACCGCCTGCATGTTCTTACGGAGGGGCGAACGATTGGGAATCAGAGTATCGAGTTTACGACGAATATTATCAGAGAGGATGGAAAGACGGCTTATGAGGTTACGTTGCAGCCTCCTAAATTTACCGATCTTGTTGATTTTCTAAAACGAAGCCGATTGCTTTCGGAAAGTACAACCTTCCCTGAACTTATTCTTCGTTTGCGCGAGCCGACCTTGTCGATCAATGGTGCCATCAGTGAGACTGATGATCGTGTGCGATCTTTTGACTTTGAAGTTACCGGGCAGCGGCAACTTTTTGAGGTGGCGGGATCTGCGCAATATGATGTCACTCATCATAAAATTTCCGGTGTTTTTTCCATGCCGCTTTCTCTGGTTACGGACGATGCCGTTGATATTTTTGAAGGGCCTCATGAGGAAAAACCTCCGCCCGGGTACCCGACCCGCGAGGCGCCTAAACGTATTGATCCTGACAGGGCCGATAATATAGGCCTTAAGAGTACGCTGAAGGCTGATCTCTCTGGGAAGTTTGAGGCACAGATTGACTCTGATCGGGTTCAGTCCCTTGCTTGGGACTACAAGATCGGGATAAAGGATGCGACATTGCGTTACGGCCCCCTTGCGCTAGGCGGGGTGGATGGTGATTTTTCAGAGAGTTATCCTGTCGATACCTTGAAGAATCCTAATGAAATGAAGAGGACTGAAAGGTTCAGGCTGCCTCTTCAGGATAAAGTTTCCTATAAGGGGACATTTGAGCTTTTGGCCAATAAGAAAAGTGCTCTTGTTAACTTACAAAATATCCGTCTGGAGATTTACGACGGGTCTCTGGAAACGGGGGCAATCCTTCTTCATCGCAATCAGTTACCGGACAAGCTATCCGTTCAAGTCAGCGGCATTAATTTAAACAAATTTTTCCTCGATACGGGTATTTCAGGAATCTCTGTTGAGGGAAAAATGAGCGGCCTTTTGCCCCTTATACAAGATGGCAACAGCCTTCATGTCAGCCAGGGTTTGTTACAAAGCGAGCATCGTGGTGTTATAAAAATACCGCAAGCGATCACCTCCGGTATTTTCCCGGGTGAAGACAAGCAGATGAAAATTATTCGCCGTGCCCTTGAAGACTATCATTATGAGTATTTTGAGGTTCGTCTGGATGGTGAACTGACCGGGCGAGTCATGATGACGATTTCTGCGAACGGCAGTACCCCGGGATATTATAATAACCAACCGATTGAGCTTAACTTACAGATCGAGACGCAAATGCCGATGCTGTTTGTGAATTTGCTTCGGTAAGTTTTACGGGTAGTCGCAGCTATCGAATGTCACTTTTGCGAAGGACTGCGTTCCGGGCGCTATTGTGAACCGGAATTCTTTTCCATTTTTTACGATGGAGTGCCTTAAGGGCAATACGCCCTCGCGGATTTCTGTTGCGCCGTCATCCAGCGTGAAAGAAAGCTTTACGGCTCTTGCCGGGTCGAACCATGCTTCCTTTTTTCCCTTATCGTTCTGTGCCGACTCGCCGTCGCCGGAGATTGTTATTGCGCCAGAGAGGATTGAGACCTTGCTTTCAGGTCCTTGGTATGCGGGCGTGAGGACGACAAATCTTCTGTTTTCAGGCTCGGAGCAATTTTGCGGAGGCCGGGTTGAGCGAATTACAAATTCCAAGCGTTTCGCGTCGATCCCCTCGTCCAACTGTTCTTTGAGGAGCATTGTCAGGTCCTGCATTGGCCCTTCCGGGATCACCTCTTCGTAACTTGCGCGCATTTGCTCCATACGAATATTGGCTGTTTGCGCTTCTGCCCGAATCTTTGTCATTTGCTCTTGCAGCTCTGTGGCTTGTTTCTGAAGCTGCTCTTTCTCTTGCTCCAGAACCAATCTTTTTTGCTCGGATTGGAGCATCCCGAACCAGAAACTTATGCCACTGATGGCGACCAACAAGAAAAGTATAAATATCAGGTTTGCCGTACGTTGTGCGGAGCGGCGGCGGTAGCGTTCGTTCGGATTGTAGTTATAGATGCTCATAGCAAAAAATTCCTGATTTTCAGACTTACATCCCGAGTCCGAAATAGTATTTGGCGATTATAATATAGGTAATCCATAGAACCCCTACAAGCGGAACGCCTGCTTTTATGAAGTCTCTGAAACGATATTGTCCCGGGCCCATGACCAGAAGGTTGGTTTGGTATCCGATGGGTGACGCGAAGGAGCAGTTTGCAGCAAATACGACAGTGACGGCAAATATGAAGGGTAAATTATGTGTGCTCGCGACGTCTTCAGGGAAGCTCTCTGCAATTTTCATTGCTATTGGCGTAAACAGAATGGCACATGCGTTGTTCGTCAGGAGGTTTGTTGTGATTGCAACGATCAGGAACAAGAGCGCGGCCATCCAGAGCGGCGAGTCTGCGAAAGGTACGTTAATAATTTCATGAGCGAGGAAGTCTATTCCGCCTGTTACCTGAAGGGCTGTGCCAAGGGCAAGCATAGAGCCGACAAGCAGGAAAATCTTACGATCTATTGCTCTGGTTGCCTGACGGATATTCAGGCAACCCATACCAATCATGCCCGCTGCTCCTGCGAAAGCGGCAACCGGGATGCTGAGGAGTCCTGTTGCGGCCAAAGCAATTGTTGAGAAGAAAACGGCGATGGCAACAGGGGCCTTGCCAGGGACAGGAAGGTCTTTTTTGGAGCCGGAGAGGACGATGAAATCGGTGTTATCACGCATACTGTTAATGACGCTGTGTTTTCCAGCAATCAGTAATACGTCTCCTGCTTCGAGGCGGATACGACCGAGACGGCGGCGTACAACGCGGGCCCGACGCTGAATTCCCAGAACGATCGGGCCGAACTGTTTTTGGAAATTCACGTGATCCAACGACATATCAATCATGCGCGATGCCGGGGTAATCATTATTTTTGCCAGCACCCTTGTTTCCGGGCCAGATGGAGGTACGACGGCCCCCTCCTCATCCTTTTGAGCGGATTCGTCAACTTTTGAAGCTGCTTCGGTCTGTTCTTCGTTTTCCTCTTCGGATAGCCAGTAGCCGGGAAATTTTGAAAGGAAATGCCCCAATGTTTCCCTTGTTGCGGCAACGATCATGATGTCACCGGACGTGATTGTTACGCCTTCAAACGGTGGGAGGATCAAATGGCCCGCACGCTGTATCAATTTTACATTCATGTTGTTCAGACCTGCGAATTTTCCTTCTACGCACTCCACACCGACTAGCTTGCTGTCCGGCATAATATCGAGCTCTGCGACAAACTCTTTTTCGTCTCCGACGATTTCCTGAGTCATGGATGTTCTTGTCCGTAACATTCTTGGTACGAATAAAAGAACATATATAAATCCTGTCCCTGCCATGATCGCACCGGGAATCGTGAAGTCAAAAAATCCTAGTGGGCTGTAACCTTCCTTCACAACGGCGCTCGAGACAAGAAGGTTGGTGGAGGACCCGATTAGCGTTGTCATTCCTCCGAGAATCGCAACGAAGCTTAATGGCATCATAATCCGGCTTGGCGCGGCGTGAACGGATTGTGCTAAAGCCTGCATAATTGGAATTGCGATGATGACCAAGGGGGTGTTGTTCATTACGGCGCTGATAACCATGACAAACACAAGTATGAAAAAGATAGAGAGCCATGCCAGCTTTTTGTTTTTTGAGACAAACAGGCCTGTGAGAAAACGTAGTGAGTCTGTTTGGATCATTGCCTGCCCCATAACAAGTAAGGCGAGGACGGCGATGAGTGATGGATTTGCAAAGCCGGATAGCAAGGCTTGTGCGTCCATTAGATTACGACCTGTTTCGTCTTTTACCGGTAAAACCTGCCCGAAGAGGAGCAGAACAGTCAGCAGAATGATACTTGTTACTTCAAGGGGAAGCTTCTCTCGCACAAATGCGAAAACGGCGCCGACTGTGACCAGCAGCATAAACCACATTCCAAAGGATGAATCAGCTAAAAATTCCACAAGGATTCCCGGTCACTTGTCTTCTACGTCAGGCCGAGAGTATAGCCTTATTCTTCATAGGAATGGAGCCCTTAATTTTCAAAGCAGTGAATTTATTGTGTGTCGCGCTCTTCAAATCCGCCAAGATTTTTAAGACCGATCCGGAAGAATACCTCTGTTCCGCTGTCACCGGATGCTTCATCTGTCAGGTTGCGGCGGGCAGAAAGTGACCATGACAAGCATTGGCCAAGATAATCTAGCCCCACTCTTGCCTGACGCAGACCGGGGTCAGAGCCTAAGTCATGACGTGCCGCTCCTGTTACGCGCCAGTGGTCGGTTACATTGTAGGACGCGGAATTGGTGATTTGCTCACGGGTTTCGGTGATATCGGTTCCCTCCAGCGCCTTTGCAAAGAGATATTGTGTCCCTAGGCTGAAGCCCCCCGTATGCATAGCGGCGTCAACCTCATGGCGCTGCGGTGTGAGGTTTTCATTATCCAGTTGGAAACGGTAGTCAACGGTGTAGTCGCCTTCGTAACTTCCGCGTATTTGTCCAACGACGTCGGATTGCTGCTCATCCAGACCTGATCCGACAGCAAATGGATTGTTTTTATTGTCGAATGAATAACTTTGACCAAGGAATACGTCACCATAGCTTCCGTCAAAGCTGTACAGGCCTGTACGGAGACCGTAGGTCGAGTGCGACTGGTCTTCTACGCGGTCCAATCCTGGAAAGCGGTTTGGCTCAAAAATGTTAGAGGCGTCAATCTGTACGTCCTGACTATCTTCATTCGGGATATTGTCATTCGTTCCAATTTTAGGTGCAACTGTCAGTGCTACGATTGGCTCGATCACGACCTGAGACTGCTCAAATTGTTTTGCGATTGGATAAGATGTTTGTGCATTTAAATTTGCGAAGCTTCGTGTTTGTGAGGAATGACTTCTGATTGATGGATCTGTTAGGGCGCCTTCCCGGTCACGCGTACGATAAAATTCACCGCGCATATTTGCATCCAAAACTGTCACAAGGCCATAATCCGATGTCAGGCGTCGGTTCCATCCTAGTCCCAGTCCTGCACGGTCCATATCCTGACCGCTGGCTTCACGGCGAAGGCCAAGGAATGAGGTTTCTACATTCCAGCGCCCACCGATTAGAGGGACGCTATCCGGCTCTCCTATGAAGTTTGCGTAGATTTCTGGCAGGACATTCGGCTGATCGACTTGTTCTTCCTCGACGCGCAAGTCCTGATATGCGACGAAGCGCCCAACCGCATAATCACGACCTGAAAAACGTTCGGTGTAGATTTCATTTTTCAAAACTTTTCGGCTGTCTATTCCGTACTGACGCAAATACTGGGCGTCCGATGTCATGGCAAGATTTATTCCAGAGCGCCATTTATCATTCATATCCCAGTTGCCGTCCGCAAAAAGGTGGCTTCGCAAGGAATCTCCTTGGTAAACGTTGACGCCGCCGATGCTGTCCGTTCGGTCCGAATAGGTTAGACCACCATCGAGTTTCAATTGCGCGTGCGCCCAACGCTGTCGCCATTGTGCTCTTCCCAGGGGTGCGTTATTCGTCATTACACGCATACCAAGCGTTAGATCTTTATCCGGTGCGATGTCCCAGTAGTAACTATCCTGAATATACAAACCCTGATCGCTTTTATAGCCACCGGATGGCGTTAAAAATCCGCTCTTACGTTTAACGGACCCATCCGGGTGCGCGAAGTATGGGGTGTAGAGCACAGGGACGCCCTCAAGTTCAAATCTTGCATTTTTATATGTGACGCGCTTGTTCACTTTGTCGTGCTTGACTTCCGAAGCTTTGATCTGCCATAGCGGTTCATCATCAGGATTTTTTGCACAGGTTTCACAAGGGGTGTAGCTGGCATCTTTCATGACAGTTTCAACATCACCACGGTCTTCGCCATGCTTTGCCGTAAAGCGGGAGCCGTCTGTCAGGAAGCTTTGAAGACCATCGACGATGCCCTTTTTCATCGCATTGCTAAATTCTGCTCGCTCTGCGTAGTGTTTGTCGCCTGTGGGGTCTGTGTATATGACATGGCCCGTCGCAATGGCTCGGTCCTCTTTAAGATAATATATGATTTTGTCGGCTTCGATTTTACGTCCTGACTGGGTTAAGATTACATGGCCGGATGCTGTTATTTCCTGACCGGTTTCATCATGAGTTAGGCTGTCGGCTTGTAAATCGACAGGGGCATTATCAGAACCCGGCGATGCATTTGCCGGTATTGAAGAAAACACTGCGCAACAGAGCAGCCAACCAAATATTACCTTATGTTTCATGAATGCAGACAGTACCGTAAATAGACTCGTTATCTGCTCATCTTGGAGGACGGTGGTTTAAAGTCAATGCTTACAGGGGATAAAATCCACAGAGACTGTGGATTTTAGAGTTTTTATTCCTGCTTATGAACATATCGGGGCGGAATCGAACGGGTGCGTGATTGACCATCGCTCAAGAGATTCATCAAGCTCCCGAATATGGGCAGAATCTTTTGGGCGCGCAGTTTCTTTTTTTAGGTCTCTCAAAAGTTCTGGCTGAATTATCCTTATTCCCGCGACGCCGTGCTGAACTGAATTTGCCAGCAGGTCCGCGTAAGGGATAATTGTGGGCCAAGAACTGGTGATATCAATTACACCGCGCTCACCTGCACGTACAACTTCGCCATCATATGGGCCGGTTTGGACATCCATCGCCCCCCAGCGCTGCCTCAGTTTATCGTATATAGCTTGTGGAACGACTATATCCAGATCACTTGGTTTTCCTGTTTTTAGGGCTCCAGACAAGAATCCAGATCCACTTCCCAAAATAATGCATCCATCACTATTCCGCAGTCCAACTTCACCTAATTCCTCAAGAAGCTGACCAAGCACTTTTTCAAATTTGAATGCAGCGCTTATTTTCGGCGCTATCTCAGTTGCCGTACCAGCGCCTCCTTGATTTGTAATAAACTGCTTGTATAAATCTGGAATCTTGGAGGATGACCCCATTATTTACGCCCTGCGCCAACGTCACTCATATTACATAACCTTATTTTTTTATAGCATGGTGTGCATCTATAATGCACCCTTTAATTATAAGAAATGCATCTTATTCAGAAAAATTTTGAGTTTATTTGACTTTCCGGCTATCTGAAAAACGCAGGGACATCGCTTCCAAAGCCACTTACATTTTCATCATCCTGATCTTGGATTAATTCGGCCGACTCTTTTCGTGGTGGAGATTTTGATTTTTTAGTTGCAGGAAGTGCTTTGCCTTCACTTTTGAACCGGGGTGATTTTTTGTCTTCGTCGGGCTTTGATGTGGCTAAGCTCGCTCCGATTTTAACAACTGCAATTTCCTGCTTAATTCTTTTTTGGACAGCATCAAGTTGTTTTTCCTCGCCTTTGGTTGCGAGCATCCATGCCCTGCCCTTCATTCCGGCGCGACCAGTTCGGCCAATACGGTGGACGTAATCGTCCGGATTAAACGGGATGTCGTAGTTGAAAACGTGCGAGAGCCCCTGCACGTCGATCCCTCTGGCAGCAACATCGCTACATACCAACAAAGTGATCTCTCCGGCTTTGAATTGCTCCAGTGTTTCTGTGCGCGCGCTTTGAACCATATCGCCGTGCATCACGCGGGCGTGATAACCTTTGCTCTTCAGCCACTTTCCAAGTGCATCGACATCGCGTTTGCGGTTACAGAAGATAAAGGCGTTCTGAACATTTTCCTGTTCAATGATCTGGGCCAGTATGTTGTTTTTATCACGCGGTGACGTGTGGACCAGAAACTGTTCGACTGTGACGGCCGTTGATGCCGGCGGGGCTACAGCGACTTCCTTTGGATTGCTTAGAAACTTTGCTGTCAGGCGTTTGATTTCCGGGGCCATGGTTGCCGAGAACAGAAGTGTCTGACGTAGCGGCGGCAGCAGGCTGGCAATCTTTTCGATGTCCGGGATAAAGCCCATGTCCAGCATGCGGTCGGCTTCGTCAATCACGAGGATTTTTATATCGTTGAGCAGAATGTTTCCGCGTTCAAAAAGATCCAGCAAGCGACCGGGCGTTGCGATCAGAACATCGGCCCCGCGCTCCAAAATACGAATCTGGTCTTCCATGGATGAGCCACCAATGAGAAGTGCCTTGCTTAGCTTGCTGTATTTTCCGTAGGTGTCGAAATTGTCCGCGATCTGGGCGGCGAGTTCTCTTGTCGGTGAGAGGATAAGCGAGCGCGGCATTCTGGCCTTCGCCCGTCCGCCTGAGAGAATTTCGATCATAGGCAGCGTAAAACCGGCAGTTTTTCCTGTTCCGGTTTGTGCAAGACCCACGACGTCTCTGGCCATGAGGATGGATGGGATTGCCTGTTTTTGTATCGGCGTCGGCTCGGTATAACCGCATTCTGCGACGGCTTTTAATATCGGGGCGCTGAGACCTAAATCTTCAAATGACATGCGCGTTTTTACTTTTCATTCGTTTGCGTTATTTCTTTTCGTCCCAAGAGCTATTATAAAAACAGAATAAAATCAACAGATGTGAGCAAAATGAGCCTTAAAATCGCTATACAGATGGATCCCGTCGAGACTATTAATATTTATACCGACAGTACTTTTGTTCTTGGGTTGGAGGCGCAAAAGCGTGGCTATACGCTTTTTTACTATACGCCTTCTATGTTGGCGCTGGAGAATGGGAAGGTTACGGCGCAGGTTTTTCCGCTGGAGCTGCGCCGTGAAAAAGGAAATCACTTTGCGCTAGGGCCGGCAGAGACAATGGATCTGGCCGCGGATGTTGATGTTGTTTTGATGCGCCAGGACCCGCCTTTTGACATGGCTTATATCACGGCGACGCATATTCTGGATCATCTTGCGGGGCAAACTTTGGTGGTGAATAACCCAACCGGCGTTCGGAATGCTCCGGAAAAGTTGCTTGTGACCCACTTCCCTCACCTTGCACCGCCAACGCTTATTACCTCGGATGCGTTGCGCGTCAAAGAATTTCATCGACAATATAAAGATATTATTTTGAAGCCTCTCTATGGGAATGGTGGCGCACAGGTCTTCCATATTGATGAATCCGGGAGAAACCTGAATGCCTTGCTTGAGATGTTTGGTGATTATTACCGTGAACCGATTATTGCCCAGAAATACTTGCCGGAAGCCCGCAATGGGGATAAACGCATTATTCTGGTTGATGGTGCGCCGGTTGGCGCTATTTTGCGCATTCCGGCTTCCGGTGAGACGCGCGCGAACCTTCATGTTGGTGGAACTGCGCAAAAGACCGGCCTTACGCCTAGAGAAGTTGAAATTTGCAAGACGATTGGACCTGTTTTGTACGAACAAGGATTGTTGTTCGCGGGGATTGATGTGATTGGTGATTATCTTACGGAGATTAATGTTACCTCTCCGACGGGCTTACAGGAAATCAACGCGTTGAATGACGATTGCCTTGAAGCCAAAATCTGGGATGCGATTGAGAAAAGGCTTGCGGCATGAGTCAGTCTGATCTTGAGGAATCCCTCAGTTTTGTCCCGAAATTTGATGCGGCCGGTTTGATCCCCTGTATTGTTAGCGATGCGGTAAGCAAAACTGTTTTGATGTTTGCGTATATGAATGCAGAGTCTCTGGAGCTCACGCTGAAAACTGGAGAGGCGCATTACTGGTCGCGCAGCAGGCAGTCTTTATGGCACAAAGGTGCGACAAGCGGTTATGTGCAACGTGTTGTCGAGATGCGGACCGATTGCGATCAGGATTGCCTGTGGATCTTGGTGGATGTCGCCGCGCAAGGAAAAGGCGCAGCCGCGTGTCATACAGGGCGCAAAAGTTGCTTTTATCGTGAGGTTACAATGGGTGACTCAGGCCCGGTTCTTACTTTTAAAGATTCCGAGCGGCTTTTTGACCCCAAGGATGTCTACTCGTCGTGATGCACGCCTGTATGCGCTTCGCGGGCATGAATCCTGAAGTCTTTGTCCATTCCACGATGGAATACGAAATAAACCAAAATGTTGGCCAAAAACAGAATTGTCGCGACCTTTAAAATGAAGGCTGCATTTTTCTTTTTGGGGCCGCAAGGTTCATGTACGCAGCCTGTGCTGTGGCAGTCCATACGGTAGCTTATGTAGTGTAATGTCCAGCCCAACAGAAGTACTGCGGCGGACATGGCTATCATGGGGACTTCCCAGCCATGGAGCATTTCATGGATGCTAATCAGCCAAACCGGCATGACGCCGATCATGCCGAGCCCTGCCATCATGCTGAGGATGCTGAACAGGCTGGGGAGAACACAGCAAAAGACGTGGCTGGCTTCGGAGAGCAGAATAATCCAGTTAAAAGCGCCTTGAACGCGTCTTATTTCCATTCGCCAACCCTTTTTCTCTACGTACTGCAAAGGGGTTTATACGGTAAAGCACGTTTGGATGCAAAAAGAATTTATATCTAGAGGGCTTGTGCTTGTTTTTTAAGGAATGTCTGGAAGGCGCTCATAGAGATGATCCATGTGATTTCCCATAGAATGAGGATCAAGGACTCATGTGGCGGGAAATACAAGACGGCAAGGCTAATTCCAAGGCCGATGTTATTGTTTCCGCCCATTAAGGCATAGCTGATCTGGCTCGATCGCTCGTGGGAGCGTGAAAAGAACCACCCGGATGCGTAGAAAATAAAATATGCGCACAGGCCGATTATGATGCTGATAACCAGTAGTTCCGGGTCTTCGAAAAAGCGGTCCTGCTGATAGGACATAACCAAGGCGACGACCCCGGAAATCAGCAGGCAGGAGGCTGCAGACGCGTTCGTGCGCATCGTGTTTGCGATGGTAGAAAATCTGCGCAAGGTACTGAAATATATAACGACGGGGCAAATAATCATAAGCAAGAGTGTTTTGAACATGCCAAGTATATCAATTTCAATGTTTGTGCTGCCGACGAGCATAAAGGCCAAAGGAATGGTCAGAGGCGCCAGTGCGCTGGTTAAGGTGGTTGCACTTAAGCCAAGGGCGGGCTTTCCTCCCATAATGGTCATGAGTGCAGGGAGCGTTGCTCCGCACGGCAGGAGCGCAAGAAGGAACAGTGCGTAAGTATACCCCGGCAGGATCAAGCTACTTATCAGGAATAATATAGCGGGCAATACGCAAAAGCGCAGAAGGTAAAAGCCTATTACGTCACGTAGGCGGAAGGTTTTAAAATCCTGTAATGTTATTTTTGAACATGAAAACAATATGATAGAGGCAAGTATTACGGGTACAGCATATTTAGGAATAGACGATAGGCCCGGTGCGGTTAAGCCAATGACGAAGGCCATGAGGAGTACGAGAGTGAAATGGCGCTCGATGAAGGTTCGCGCGTGAACAAAAGATGATGTCATTATGCACCTGATTGATCGGCGTATAAATTTGGGGTGGATTCTGCTTTTGCAAACGCTGCGTCTTGTATATGCATCTCAGGGGTCACTCGGCCTTGCCATTCGTTTAACTTCAGATGACCCGCTATGTGAAAGGCTTTATGGGCCTCCTTGAGAAGCGCGTCCCCCAGAGGCGTGCCGACAGCGCGGAAAGCCATAGCTTTTAAGCGCGCACCTCCTTCTTCGCCAGATATCATGACCCGTACATGCGAATTTTTGAGGACATCAACACTTACAATTCTTACATTTGGAAACACAAAAAGCGGTTCAGCGTGATTCTGCCCAAATGGGCCGATATGATCCTGTAACAGGCTGATTAGCGCCGTTGTTGCGCCTCTAACGGTTAAAACGCCGTCAATCTCCGTTTCGATCTGAGGCGTATCTGAATCAATTTGCGCCTTGATGTGATTCTTTAGAAACTCTCGCAGTTCTGGCAGTTTTTCGGGGAGAACGGTAAAGCCTCCTGCCATGGCGTGCCCCCCGCCCTTTTCAAGAAAGCCTGCTGCGCGGGCATCTATAAAGGCTTGCGCGATGTGGATGCCGGGCACACTTCGGCCTGACCCCCTACCCTCTTTTTTTCCTGATAGATCATGAGCATAAGTCACGACGCATGATGGTTTGGCGTATTTTTCCTTCAGACGCCCGGCAACCAGTCCGGCAAGACCGGGGTGCCAGTCTTCGTGATCGACGAGGATGAGCGGATCGTTTTGCATGTTTCCGCTTTCCACCATATGGATTGCCTCTTGCTCCATCTGTTGCTGGATGTCTTTTCTTTTGTCATTACAGTCATTTAACATCCATGCGATATTACTGGCTTCTTCAGGGTCATCCGTGCAAAGCAGCCTTGCGCCCAGATCGGCTTTGTGTATGCGCGATCCGGCGTTAATTCTTGGGCCAAGCGCGAATCCTGCGTCGTATGTCGAAATTGGGGCTGTAACGCCCGATACCTGCATCAGGGCAAGCAAGCCGGGGTTTGTGGTCTTTGTGCTCATGGATAGCCCCAGCCTAACCAAAAGCCGGTTTATACTGGTCAGTGGAACCATGTCACATACGGTTCCTAGCGCGACAATATCGAGCAGAGCGCGAAGGTCTGGCTCTTTTATATTGTTTTTCTTGAAGAAACCTCTTTCACGCAGGCGATTATTGATTGCGACGCAGGACATGAAGGTTACGCCGACGGCGGCCAGCATGGTCAGGCCGGACGTGTCATCTTTGCGTTTCGGGTTTATGATGTGCCATGCAGAAGGCAAATTCTCTTCTGCTTCGTGGTGATCGAGGATTACTATTTTCAGGCCCATGTCGGCCCCTGCCTGCACGACGTCAAAGGCTGTTGTGCCGCAATCCAGCATCATGAGGATTTCGGTGCCCTGCTCCTTGAGCTTCCGCAATGCCTCAATATTAGGGCCGTAGCCCTCACTTAACCGATCGGGAATGTAAATTGGGGCCACTATCCCTAATCCCTTGAGATATCTAAAAAGTGTGGCGGAGGACGTTGCGCCATCGACGTCGAAGTCTCCAAATATTGCTATATTTTTCCCATTTTCTATGGCGCCGGCTAACCCTTCCGCCATTTCATGCATCCCCGCCAAACTGAAGGGATCCGGAAAGTTGTCTTTCAGTGTGGGATTCAGGAATGCCGGAATCATTTCTGCTTCAACGCCGCGCGCGAGGAGCAGACGCGCGACGACTTCAGGCAAGTCATAGCGGCGAACGACCTGTTCAACGCTATTCATATCCACGTCGGCCATACGCCACCGGCTCTGCCCCAGGGACTTTTCAACACTCAGCTTTTGATCCATGAGATCAAATTAGATGAATTTGCCCAAGGCAGGAGCATAACGGGTCAATTTTTATAAAATGATCCACAGGATCGTATCATCTACGATTCATTAGGCTCCAAACTCACAGCTTTTCTAAAGACCTGCAAACAA
>JAGRHC010000061.1 GCA_020445145.1 Alphaproteobacteria bacterium | reverse complement strand
TGCTATGTGACGCCCAAGGAGCATCTCGGCCTGCCCAACCGCGACGATGTGAAAACCGGGGTGATTACCTACAAAATCGCCGCGCACGCCGCCGACCTTGCCAAAGGGCATCCGGGCGCGCAAATGCGGGATGATGCGCTCTCCAAAGCGCGCTTCGAATTCCGCTGGGAAGACCAGTTTAATCTGGGCCTCGACCCGGATACTGCGCGCTCCATGCACGATGAAACCCTTCCGGCGGAAGGCGCGAAACATGCGAGTTTCTGCTCCATGTGCGGCCCGAAATTCTGTTCGATGAAGATCACGCAGGATGTGCGGGATTTTGTCGCGGCGAACCCGGAGAAGGTGGAGGGTGAAGCGGCTTAGATTAAACCTCGTTAACTTATATAAAGTTTATGTGGTTATAATGTCATATATATAATTCTTGATATATCTCTATAAACTTTATATACTTTCCCTATGGACCAAGTCAGAAATCCTTTTGCGCCCGGCGCAGGTTCCCAACCCCCTGAGTTATCAGGCCGGGATGATATAGTCCATGACTCGGATATCGCACTTCAGAGGATATTGCAAGGCAGGCACAGCAAATCGCAAATCATGCTTGGCTTGCGCGGCACCGGAAAAACCGTTTTGCTTAATAAAATAGAGTATCTTGCGGATAACCATGGTTATGCAACCTCTTTTATAGAAGCACCTGAAGATAATTCATTTGCAGAACTTATATATCCCAAGATTTTTCAAACTTTGAGAAAGCTATCGCTCATTGAGCAGGCAAAAGAACAGGTTCACAAAGCATTGCGTGCCTTACGAGGATTTGCAAGCGCATTCAAAGTGTCTATGGGTGATCTTTCGGTTTCGGTTGATCCGGAACCGGGAGTAGCGGATAGCGGTATTCTGGAACATGACGTTGTTGATCTTTTCATTCGTGTTGGAGAAGCAGCAAAGGCAGCATCCACAGGGTGGGCACTTTTTATCGATGAAGTTCAATATCTGGGCGAAAAGGAATTATCAGCTCTTATCGTAGCCATTCACAGAGTGAATCAAAAAAATTTGCCCGTCATTTTTTTTGGTGCGGGGCTTCCACAAGTTGCCGCTTTGTCAGGCGACGCAAAGTCCTACGCAGAAAGGTTATTTAATTATCCACCTGTCGGCGCACTGGACAAACAGGCAGTAATTTCTGCAATCAAAGGACCGATTCAGGAAGAGGGAGAAAGTATTTCTCAAGCAGCACTGGATAAAATTTTTTCTGAAACAAAAGGGTATCCGTATTTTTTACAGGAATGGGGATTTCAGTCGTGGAATGCGGCGGATCGGTCACCAATTAGTGTAGATGATGTTGAAAAAGCTGGGCCGGCTGCATTAAAACGCCTTGATGAAGGTTTTTTTAGAGTTCGGTTTGACAGGTTAACGCCTAAAGAACGAGAATACGTTTTAGCTATGGCAAAATTACAAAGTGGTCCTTACAGATCTTCAGATATAGCCGATGTTCTAGGTGAAAAAACACAGAATCTTGGCCCTCGTAGAGCGCAAATCATTCATAAGGGCATGATATACAGCCCTTCATATGGTGATATTGATTTTACGGTCCCACTGTTTGGGGATTATCTTAAACGGACATTTCCCGATAAGTTTTGAATTCTATGGAAAACGGATTTGTAGTATTTTACTTCCAGTTTTCTTGAAATCCTGAGGTAAATAAGCTCAAAAACATCGATCCTCCTCTTACCCAATTTTATTGCGCTTTCTCCAAAACAAGCACAAGATAGCCTCTCAAAAACAAAAATGACCAATAGGGAGGTCGCACCATGAGCATTTTTCTTCTCATCATTTTATTGGCCGCAGGGTATGTCGTGTATCTGGCTTTGCAGAAGCCGGATGAGTTTCGGGTGGTGCGGAGTGCAGCTATGAGGGCGGCGCCGGAGGTTATTTTTCCGCATCTTAACAATCTGCGCACAGGTCAGAACTGGTCCCCGTGGGTTGAGATGGAGCCCAACGCCGACTACAGCTTCGATGGCCCCGAAGAAGGCGTGGGCGCTTCTGTGCGTTGGAAAGGCAAGAAGGTTGGGGCGGGCAAACAGACGATCACCGACAGCCAGCCAAACGCCCTTGTCCGCAGCAAACTTGAATTTTATAAACCTTTACCGGGCATCAGCATCGTTGATTTAACGCTGACACCGGAGGGGGATCTGACCCTTGTCGAATGGTCGATGGCGGGGGAGAGCAAATTCATCAATAAGCTGATGAGCGTTTTTATGGACTGCGAGAAAATGTGCGGCGATCAGTTCGACAAAGGGCTTGGGAATTTGAAGGCTCTTGTGGAAGGTGAGCCCGGCGGCGCGGTGGCCGACGAGTCGGCGTGAGTCTGCCTTCCTTGCTTTTCCTGTTTCAACGGAGTTTTTCCTATGTTTCGTACGCTTCCCTTATCCGCGGCCTTTTTCTTTGTCATGGCCTTGACCGCCTGTTCGGGGTTTTCGAGGTATCCGGGCGGGGGAGTGCAGGCGATGAGCGATGATACGCTGTGTTACCGCGCGGTTTATGCCGCTGCCGACCCTGCGATCAGCGAAGAGGTCCGCACGCGCGGGCTGGATTGCGCAAGGGTTTTGGGCGCAGAGTAGGCTCGCTTTCCTTTACATTTCTTACAAGCTTTTACTGGCGGAGTTTGTTCAGGAACGTCTCGAGGATCGCTTCCATTTTCATGGCGCCGGAGAGGAGATCGTTCGAGGTTTTTTCCAGCGTTCCAGCGATGGTGACGGATTCGTCGGCGATGACGCTGATGGACTGGATGCCGTCTGATACGTCGCGGGTGCCGGTGGCGGTTTTGCGAATGTTGTCGGTGATTTCCGTCGTCGCACCATTCTGGCTGTCCATGGCGGTTGCGACGGCGTTGGTCTTGTCGTTGACCGCGTCGATCTGTTCGATGACACTGTTCATGCCTTCGATCGTGGTGCAGGTTATGTTTTTGATGGCATTGACTTTGACGGTGATGGTGTCCGTCATGTTCTGAGTCTGGCTGGCGAGGCTTTTGACCTCGGAGGCGACGACGGCGAAGCCCTTGCCGGCCTCCCCTGCGCGGGCGGCCTCGATGGTCGCGTTGAGGGCGAGGAGGTTGGTTTGCTCGGCGATGTCGTTGATGGCCTGAATGACGCTGTCAATTTCGTCGACGGCGCCTTGCAGGCTGTCGATCTGTTTTTGTGATTCCTGCGCATGGCGGGCGCAGTTTTCAGCGGCTCCGGCGGTTTCGTTCAAGGTCTGGGTGACGCTCCGTATCGAGCCGGAGAGTTGCTGCGCGGCTTCGGAGATATTCTGGACGTTCGAACTGGCTTGCCCTGCGGCGGCGGAAACGGCAGTGCTTTTGTCTTTGGTGCTGACGACGCTTTTGTTGAGCGCGCCGCCGATATCACCGATCTTTTCTGCGGCCTCCGCAACGCTTCTGGCGATGTCCTCGATTTCCTCCTCGAAGGCGGCGGCGATTTTTTGCATTTCTTTTTGCTGGTCGGCTTTGGCCTGTTCTTCCATTTGCTTTTGCTTGGCTTCCAGCTCAAGGCGCGCGATGGCGTTTTCCTTCATCTCGCCCACAGCATGCGCCATCACGCCGATTTCATCTCCGGCGCTCAAAAAGGGAACCTCGACATTTGTGTTGCCCTTTGCCAGCGCGTCCATCGTGCCGGTCAGGGTGACCATGGGCCCGACGACCTTGCGGTTGGTGAACCACATAAAATAGAGTCCGACAGCGAAAAGGGTCGAGATTGTTGCGATACTGCCGCCGAGGACGAGGAGCTGCATAAAATTGGCTGTCTGGGTCAGGCTTTCGATTTCGGGTCCGCTCATGCCCCGGGTGAAGGTGTCCCATTGCGCGGAAAAGCTGCTCAGCGCCTTTAGAACGAACGCGGAGGTGACGGCTCCTCCAAGCGCAATAACCAGCAGGCCTCCGGCAACAGCCGAACCCAGTACACGTATAGATAGCTTCATGAGAATGTCCCGAACTTGCGTAAGCGCTTCTTGAAACTATCAAAAAATTGCGCAAAAGGAAAGAACGATGCTCAGGCTTTTTTGATGAGCTGTGCGGCGAAAAACCCGTCGGTTGAATGACGCTTCGGGGTCAGACGCATAAAGGGGCTGCCTAGACCTATATCCGGGTCCAGCGGCACGATTTCAAATTCAGGGTGACGCGCGACGAAAGCTTCAACCTGCGCTTCGTTTTCGTCGGTCAGGAGCGAGCAGGTTGCGTAGACCAGTTTCCCGCCGGGCTTTACGGCGTGGGCGACCTTATCCAGAATTTCGGCCTGAATGGGGAGGAGCTCTTCCAGCGCGGGACCGTAGGTGCGCCAGCGCATGTCAGGATTGCGGCGCCATGTGCCTGTACCGCTGCAGGGGACATCGAGCAGGACGAGATCAAAGGTGCCCTTCTGGCGACGAAGCCATTTTCTGTGTCGGTCTTCACTGAGCGGGCGAACTTCGATGATGTCGGCGAGTTGTGCTTTTTTGTAGCGCTCGCGGCCTTTCATCAGGCGTTTTTCGTCGAGGTCCATCGCGACGATCCGGCCCTTGCGCATCATGGCGGAAGCAAGCGCTAGCGTCTTTCCCCCTGCGCCTGCGCAGTAATCAAGAACCTGCATGCCTGATTTGGGATCGCAAACATGGGCGATTAACTGGGAACCTTCGTCCTGAATTTCAACCCAGCCCTTGGCGAAAGCCTTGGTGCGTGAGAGAAAGGCCTTGTTTTCGCAGCGCAGACCCCACGGGGAATATTTCGTTTTTTTTGTTTTGACGCCGTCGGCCTCAAGGTATGCCTTCACTTTATCTTTTTCCGCGAGGAAAACATTGACGCGCAAGTCCAGCGTTGCCGGCTCCAGCATTGCCTTCATCTCGGCGGCGAAATCTTTTCCGAAGAAGTCACGCAGTTTGCTTTCATATTGCGGGGGGCATTCGCACAGGATTGTTTCCGGCATATCCGGGTGCTCCAGCGTGTTTCCTTCCAGCTTTTGCAAGATTGCGGTTTCCTCGGTGCTCAGTTGCTCCGGGGCGTATTTGGATCCATCGAAGAGGTCTTCGATTCTTTTGAGCTCGAGCTTTTCACCAAGGACGAGCCAGAACATGACGCGGGCGCGTGCACTCTCTTCTACGCCCGCCCGTTCTAGCCACCAGCCTAGGCGGGCGTGCGCTCTAGCCATATCGAAGATTCTCTGTGCAACTTCCGCACGGTCTTTGGAGCCAATGTAGCGGCGCACGCGCATGTAATCCCCAACGACGGAATCGAGGGGAACGCGGCTGGACTGTTCGCGGTCCAGAATATCGATGGCGGCCTGAATGCGGGATGCTGGTTTCATGAGAGAGGGTTGTATCTGTTTCTTCGGGAGAAAGAAAGCAAAAAGCCCGGGCCTAATCCGGCGCCGGGCTTTTCGTCCTTAAAAAAGGCTAATTATTCAGCGCTTTCTTCAGCAGGAGCTTCTTCTTCAGCAGGAGCAGCTTCATCGGTTACGATTTTGCCTTCCATGGTCTTAACAACCGTACCGTCTTCCAGTGTGTGCTCGCCATCTGGAGCAGGTGTTTCAACACCATCTTCACCAACGACAAACACTTCATCCGCTTTTACGAGGATTTTTGTGCCATCTGCCAGTGTGTGCTCTTCAGCAACTACTTCTTCAACAGCTTCAACCGGAGCTTCGTCAGCTGCTTCAGCAGCATGATCCATCACAGCTTCTTCGTGTTCATCAGCATGTGCTTGGAACGCAACGTAAGCAGGAGCAGCAGAAACCAGAAGCGCTGCAGCGATTGTCATTACACTCTTTTTCATTTTGAAATTCCCTTTCATTACCAGAATATCTCTATGGGGAGTCGCCCATAAAGGTACTTTATATAGAGATAAAATAGACTGTTTGGCAAGGGGGGAGCGGTAATATATTTAGCGTGTATTCCTTACTTATACCTGGCATTTTCAATCTGAAATATTCCCAGATATGGCAATCCTACTTTATTTGCGATTTCGTTTGCTTTGGTTATACGCTTTTTAAAACTGAATTTTCCGTTGCTTATCTTGTTTGCAATATTTGCAGGATGGTATTTGATGTAGGTTATTGTTCTATGCGGACAAATCAGGTTTTTTTGGCCTGACTTTTTCTTCAGTATGATGTGGCTTCCCGTTATGAACTGAAAACTCGGGTTCTGTGCTGCCGGCACAATCGCATCAGCTGATTTTAAAACATCTGTAAACGAATTATAGATAACACCAACACCTTCAAAGCTTTCAAAAGGCCAAAAGTAGATTTTCTCGGTTTTTGTCCCGAAGTCTATTTCTCCAACATAAATGCCATCTCTATATATTTTGATCCAATCGGGGCAATAAAGATCAGTGGTAAGAAATCTGGTCGCAGCAGCCTGAAGTTTTAACAAAATTTTTTGGGCTAATTTTGCCATCAGAAAGAAGCCGAAAATCATGATGGCATTCAGGGTGAACGTGGAGACGATCTCTTTGCCGGGCGTTACATCGGATTGAAAGTAAAATTGGGACAGCGCGAAAAACAACGACGTCACGATAGACAGGATTAGAGCCTGACTAATTGAAAAGGTCATATCGAAGCTGGTTGCGTCAAAACAGAATAGCGGTTGGCTTGCGGGACAACTCTTTACGATCTGTCCTGCGATTTCTTGCTGATCTTGTTTATTTACCAAGCTTAGCTCTCTGTGCGGTAGTTCGGCGCCTCGCGGGTAATTGTCACGTCGTGGACGTGGGACTCCTTGTACCCTGCCCCGGTCATGCGCATGAACTCGGCGCGCTCTTTCATGTCGGCTACGGTCGCGGAACCGGTATAGCCCATTGCTGCGCGCAAGCCCCCTACCATCTGGTGCAAGACGTTGGCGACGGCGCCTTTATAAGGAACGCGGCCCTCAATGCCTTCAGGAACCAGTTTGTTGGATTGATTGACATTGCCCTGGAAGTAGCGGTCTGCGGAACCTTTGACCATTGCGCCGACACTGCCCATCCCGCGGTAGGATTTGTAGGAACGGCCTTGATAGAGGATCACTTCGCCCGGGGCTTCATCAGTCCCTGCGAAGACGCCGCCCATCATTGCGGCATCGGCGCCAGCTGCGATGGCTTTGGCGAAGTCGCCGGAATATTTGATCCCGCCGTCGGCGATGACCGGAACGTCTTTTTTCGCGCAGGCGTTTGAGACATCCATGATCGCCGTTAGCTGCGGGACGCCGACACCGGCGACAACGCGGGTCGTGCAGATCGAGCCGGGGCCAATCCCGACCTTGATCGCATCCGCTCCAGCCTTGATCAGCGCTAGCGCTGCATCAGCGGTCGCGACGTTTCCGGCCATAATCTGGACGTCTTTGTTTTCTCTTCTGATCTGGGCGACCGTATCAAGAACGGCGCGGGAGTGGCCATGCGCTGTATCTACAACAACGACATCTACGCCTGCCGCAGCCAGAGCCGCCGCGCGCTGAACGCCGTTCACGTCTCCTGTCCCGACAGCAGCTCCGGCTCGCAGGCGGTCCTGAGAGTCTTTGGCGGCAACGGGGTAGAGTTTAGATTTTTCAATGTCTTTCACCGTCATCAGACCAATGCACTTGCCGTCCTTGTCAACGATCAGGAGTTTTTCAATTCTGTGCTTGTGCAGAAGCTTTTTGGCCTCCTCTTTGCTTACAGCGGTCGTAACCGTAACAAGGTTTTCACGGGTCATCAGTTCCTTGACCGGTTCCTCCGGGTTTTCGGCGAAGCGTACGTCGCGGTTGGTCAGAATGCCGACCAGCGTACCGTTGTTTTCCGTGACCGGGATCCCGGAAATTCTATATTTGTCCATCAACTCCAGCGCGGCAGCCAGCGTATCGTTCGGGCGAATTGTAATCGGGTCCATGACCATTGCAGATTCAAAACGTTTGATCCGGCGAACCATGCGGGCCTGATCTTCTATGTCCATATTACGGTGAAGAATCCCTATCCCACCGTTTTGCGCCATGGCGATCCCCATTTCGGCTTCCGTTACCGTATCCATCGCGGCAGAAAGCACAGGAATGTTTAGCCTGATGTCCCGCGTCAGGCGCGTCGATGTGTCTACTTGATTGGGCTGAACGGACGATTCAGCAGGAATAAGAAGCACGTCATCAAATGTGAGAGCTTCACGAATTTTTTGGATGTCTTTTGTCGGGGCCATGCAAATTCTCCAGCACGCTAAAATGAGCGGAATTTGCAGGAGAGTTATAGCGTTTTTTTTTGAAAAGTAAAGAACGGAATCAGATTCATTGAAATTCCGGCTGTTTTTATATGTTTTTTACTTATGTCAAATAATAATTTGTTAGTGTTTGACTGTTATAATGGGTCAAAGACCATAAATTAAATATAGAAAAAACAGGGCTAAACACATGATACCGAGCACGGCTTTTACCCACGCATATGTTGGCATATTCGGCGAGAATACCCTTCTGGCTTTTGCGCAAAGCAATCTCTTGAGCAATCTGGACCGCGTGCGCAAAGTTCGTACGCATACCTTCCTTGCCAATAACGGCCAGACCCGCGAAGGCGCAAGCTGCAATGCCGGACACTGGCGCTTTTACAGCTGGCAAGATACGCTGATTGACTGCCGCAATGCGCCGGGTCTGACCCAGAGCTCCCTTCTCGAAGATTTTCCTGAGACCATTGCAGAAAATTACAAATTCAAGTTATTCCGGGATGCCATTGTCGAACGCAGCGGGGAAAAGCTCTTTGTAACCCCCTTTTATCATGTGATGAAGGGCGAGGAAAATATGCGCTATAATATTCGCTGCGATTCCCGGATTGAAGATTTCGATATTATTCGCGTCGGCGTCGAGGTTATGGCCGAGAGTGAAGAGGATTTTGCACAAGGTCTGAATAATATCCGGATCTCTGAAATTCCCTTTCGCGTCGTCGGCCTGCCGATGGTTAATTAGGTCTCAGATAAACCTCTAAAACCCGTTGCGATCACGTATTGCTCCGAAGACTCTTTGCGGCTGGCAGGGGGTTTGATGTGACGGACGGTTTCGAAGCTTTTTTTCATTTCCGCCAGAAGCGTGTTTTGCGCTCCGCCTTGGAAGACTTTTGCGACGAAGGCGCCGCCGGGCTTCAGAACTTCGGTTGAGAAATAGTAGGCGGCTTCAACGACGGCCATAATCCGCAAGTGATCAGTTTGCTTATGGCCTGTCGTATTCGGGGCCATATCGCTCATCACAAGATCGGCGAGCCCGTCCGGGCTTATTTTTGCCAGTTCTGCCTTCAGCAAATCCGGGGCCGTATCATCCATGAAATCCATCTGGAAGGCTGTCACGCCGGGAAGTTCATCCATGGCCAGAAGATCAATCGCGATCACATGGCAGCCTTTTTTGGTTGCCACCTGACACCATCCGCCGGGCGCGGCGCCTAGATCAATGATGGCGGCGCCGGGTTTGAGGAAACCGAGTTTCTCGTCAATCTCAATCAACTTAAAGGCGGCGCGGCCCCGGTAACCCTCTTTTTCAGCGCGGGCGACGTATGGATCATTTAACTGGCGTTGCAGCCATCGCGTCGAAGAACTCTTGCGACGACGGGCGGTTTTAACTTTTTCTGTCGGTTTGTTGCGTGACATTTTACAGTATCATTACAATTGCGGTTGTGAAGAAGGCCATAAAAAAGATGCTAAGGCAAGCGGCCATGAAGATTACGCCTTCAGTGCGCGGCGAATAATGCGCGATAATGAAAAAGAGCGCGTAGAAAATTCCATAGGTTACGAGCCCGCGCGAATAGACACTAGAATGCAGCAAACCCATGATGCCGTTTGTGAAGCCGCCATATATCAAGAGTTCTGCTTGCAGGCGCATCATTAGCATACAGCCGGCAATAAACCCGACCGACCACCAGCGATGGCGTTTATGGACACCAAAATACCCGATCGGCAGCCACAAAATATCAATCCAATGATAGATTAAATCGCCCATGTGGAGTAGTGTAAGGCATGACCACGATCAAAAACAGAATAATTTTGTGTTTCATGGCTATGACTGCCGTTTTCCTGTGTTTTATAGCCATAGGAACGCCGTTTGCGCATGCTCAGGGCGGTAAGGGCATGACGATTATCCGGGACACGGAAATTGAAAATACATTGCGGGAATGGTCGACCCCTATTTTCAAGGCTGCAGGACTCAATCCCGAGGCGATCAATATCATCCTTGTGCAAAGCGATCAGATGAACGCCTTTGTCGCCGGGGGCTCCAATATCTTTATCTATACCGGCCTTATTAACAAGACCGATAATCCGGGTGAGTTGA
The DNA here is from genome assembly GCA_020445145.1 of Alphaproteobacteria bacterium. GTDB lineage: Bacteria > Pseudomonadota > Alphaproteobacteria > Micavibrionales > Micavibrionaceae > JAGRHC01. Next base: position 34,909 of record JAGRHC010000061.1, on the reverse strand, counting down.
TCGGTGTGATCGCGCACGAAACCGGTCACATTGCAGGCGGGCACCTGATCCGCAGCCGCGATGCCATGGAACGCGCCTCTTATGAGAGTATCGTTGGTATGCTGGTCGGTGTGGGCGCGGCTTTGGCTTCTGGCGAGGCTGGCGCGGTTCCGGCGATTGCGATTGGCGGCGGCTCGATGGCGCAGCGGCGTCTTCTGGCACATAGCAGGGTGCAGGAATCAAGTGCTGACCAAGCTGCGCTGACCTTTCTTGAACAAGCGAAAATCAACCCGACGGGCATGTTGACCTTCATGGAGAAGCTAAAGGCAGAGATTTACATGCCGAGCAATCAGCAGAGCGAATATATCCAGACCCACCCTTTGGTTGAAAACCGGATCGAAGCTCTTGAAACAAGGGATGAGGCTTCTCCTTATAAAAACCAGCCTTACCCTGCGTCCTGGGTTGAGGCTCATGCGCGTATGAAAGCCAAACTGGCGGCTTTTATCAATCCCGGCAGTATTCCTTGGATTTACAGCGACCGCGATATGTCGATCCCTGCCCGTTATGCGCGTGCGATTGCGGCGTACCGGAATAATCAGGTTGATTCCGCCCTTTCGCAAATTGACGACCTTTTAAAGGCGGAACCGCAAAACCCTTATTTCCTTGAGCTTAAGGGCCAAATGCTGGTTGATTTCGGGCGCGGTAGCGCAGGCCTCCCCTTCTACCGCAAAGCTATAGACCTTTTGCCAAAAGCGCCTCTTTTACGAATTGCGCTCGGTCATGCTCTGATCGAATCGGCACCTGCCAGCAGCTCTCCCGATGCTTCCTTGCGAGAAGCGATTGATCAGCTTGAGCGCGCGGCGCAGGACGAGCCCAACTCTACACAGCTTCACAGATTCCTCGCTATTGCTTACGGCAAGCTGGGGGATGAGAATATGGCCAAGGTCCATCTTGCTGAAGAAGCTTTATTGCAGCGCCGTTTTGATTACGCGAAAGAGCAGGCAGAAGGCGTTTTAAAACATGCAGAGAAAAACTCTAAAGCCTGGCTGCGGGCAAAAGATGTGCTCTCCTTTGTTGAAAACAACGAAAAGGGGTGACTTTTTCGGTAAAGTCTACGAATACTACTCATGTTGAGCGATTCATTTTAAAAAATATGAAGGAGATCATTTTGAAACAGGTCAGCAAAAAATTCCGTTCCCTCGGGCTTGGCGTGTGCGCGGTTGCATTACTTATTCCCGCAAGCGCTGCCTTTGCCGGGAGCTTTACACCTGAGCAGGAAGCAGAACTTAAGACGATGTTCGGGCAATATATCATGGATCATCCTGAAGAGATCATGAAGTCGGTCGATCAGTACCAGATCGCTCAACAGGAAAAGCAACGTCTTGGCGCGGAAGAAAAGCTGGCGTCTTTGGCTGATTATTTCAAAGATAACAGCTTGACGATTGCCGGAAATCCTGACGGCGATGTCACTTTGGTTGAATATTTCGATTATAACTGCGGATATTGTCACCGGGCTTATGCAGATATTCTTAAATTGATTGAAGAAGATAAGAACCTGCGCGTTGTTTTCCAGGATTTCCCTGTTTTGGGAACCAGTTCGGCTGATATGGCTCACCTTTCGATTGCCGCCCATAGTCAGGGGAAATATTTCGATTTCCACAAGGCGTTGATGGAATATAAAGGACCGCGCGATGAGAGCGGCTATTTGAAAGTTGCAAAAGATGTCGGTCTGGATGTTGAGAAGCTTCAGAAGGATGCAAAGTCTACCGTTACAGACCTTGCCCTGCAAAAGCATATGGAAATGGGTCGTGATATCGGGATTGGCGGGACGCCCGCGTTTATTATCGGCGGGAAATTCTATCCCGGCTATATCGGCGAAGAAGGCTTTAAGCGTGCGATTGCAGAAGCGCGTGCCGGTCTTCAAGGAAACAGCCCGGATGCCGCTAAAAACTAGTCCGTGACGGGTCAATCATGATTTATAAAGCGCTTGCCGCCATCTTTCTTTTTGCTGTCGTTGTCCTTTCGGGGCTTTATTTTCTGGCACGCACTGAAATGATGGCGGTTTTCGATGCGCCTTCAAATTATATGATGGGTCCGGCCGATGCTGATCTCGTCGTTGCCGATTTTTTCGATTACGGGTGTGATAGCTGCCGCCAGTTTAATGCGGTGGTTATGGATGTCGCCAAACGCGATGGCCGCCTCAAAATTTTGCCTGTTCTTGTTGATACGGGAATCACTCGGGAAGTTTCGCGCTTCATTCTTTATACTTATGCGGCGGCAGAGCAGGGTCAGATGCAAGCGATGCATGAAAAAATTATTCAGGAATGGCCGATTGCCGACGAAACGGTCCTGATCGATTATGCCCGGCAGCTTGGCCTGGATATGTCTCAATTTCAAGCTGATCTTGACAGTCAAAAGTTGAAAGACCACATTGCCCGGAATGACAAATTCCTGAAGGACTGGCGACTTTATTACTTGCCGGCGTTTGTTATGGCGACGCCGCAGAAAGATATTAAAGCAATTTATATCCCGGCGACAAACAGGCTGCCGACTGCCGACGAATTTCTTGAGCGGCTTGGCAGCTTGGAGCGTTGATTCTATCCGGGGGCGGCGATGAAAAAAATACTGGTACTGAACGGACCTAATCTGAACATGCTCGGCCTGCGCGAGCCTGAGATATATGGACCCGAGACCCTGCGGGATGTTGAGGATTTGTGCTATGAGACTGCGATGGGGCATAATATGCGCGTTGAATGCCGTCAGACCAATCATGAAGGTGTTCTTGTCGACTGGATTCAGGAAGCGCGCGGGATTTATGATGGTTTGATTATTAATGCCGCTGCCTTTACTCATACATCTGTTGCGATCCACGATGCCCTCAGGCTTCTGGATATTCCGATTATCGAGGTTCATTTGTCTGATCCTAAAAAACGTGAAGAATTCCGCCATTTTTCTTATGTGGAGCCTGTGGCTGCGCGGGTTATTGCAGGACAAGGCGCAAAAGGCTATAAGCTTGCCGTAGAGGCTATCAACGAACTTTTATCCTAAAAGCTTTCGCCTCCCTTTGACTTTCCGCTTCAAGTTTTGTATGGAAAGCGCTAGAATTTTCGAATTTGATAAATAACAATAACGATAAGACGATATATTCATGAAGATTGATTCAAACGCGATCAGAGAACTTGCTGATCTTCTCGATGAAACGGGCCTGACCGAAGTTGAGGTTGCTGAAGGGGATAAGGTTATCCGTGTCAGCAAAGGCGGGGCAACAATTGTCGCTGGCGCTACAGCCGGGATTAGTGCTGACGTTCTTATGTCTTCTGATCCTGCGGCGCCACAGCAAGCGAGCATGGATGCTCCGGCTAATGTCGCAACATCTCATCCGGGCGCGATTAAATCTCCGATGGTTGGCACGGCGTATCTGCAGGGCGAGCCTGGCGCTCCGTCTTTCGTACAAAAAGGCGCGCATGTTAATGCTGGCGATACGTTGCTGATTATTGAAGCCATGAAGGTTATGAACCCGATCAAGGCCGAAAAAGCAGGTACAGTTACACAAATCCTCATTCAGAACGGTCAGCCGGTCGAATTTGGTGAAGTCTTGATGGTTATTGAATAAGGCGAACTTCCGAGATTCTCATAGATGTTTAAAAAAGTCCTCATAGCCAATCGCGGTGAAATTGCCCTTCGGATCATTCGGGCCTGCCGTGAAATGGGTATCCGCACGGTTGCCGTGCACTCAACGGCCGATGCCAGCGCAATGGCCGTTCGTCTTGCCGATGAGTCGGTTTGCATCGGGCCCCCTGCCGGGCGTGACAGTTACCTTAATATTCCATCCATCCTGACCGCTGCGGCGCTTACGGGCGCGGATGCTATTCACCCCGGTTACGGGTTCCTTTCAGAGAACGCCCAGTTTGCCCGCATGGTGGAAGAACACGGCATTACCTTTATCGGCCCCTCTGCCGAGCTTATCGAGAAGATGGGCGATAAGGTTACAGCCAAGCAGACTGTTCAAGCGCTCGGGCTTCCTGTTGTGCCCGGTTCTGAGGGCGGTGTAGCCAGCGGTGAAGAGGGTAAAGCAATCGCGATTGATATGGGCTTCCCTGTTTTGATCAAGGCGGCGAGCGGTGGCGGCGGTAAAGGGATGCAGGTTGTGCGCGCTGCGGATGAGTTTGTTGAGAAATATAATACCGCACGAAGCGAAGCGAAAGCCAACTTTGGAGACGACACGGTTTATATCGAAAAATACCTGGAAGCCCCGCGGCACATCGAGATTCAGGTGTTTGGCGATACTCATGGCAATGCTGTTCATCTTGGGGAACGGGATTGTTCTATTCAGCGGCGTCACCAGAAGCTGGTGGAGGAAGGCCCCTCGCCTGTCCTCAGCGATGAAGAGCGCGAGAAGATCGGATCGCTTGCTGCCGAGACTGTGCGCAAGCTTGGTTATACCGGCGCCGGGACGATTGAGTTTTTGTATGAAAACGGCGAATTCTATTTCATGGAAATGAATACACGGATTCAGGTTGAGCATCCGGTGACTGAAATGATTACCGGTGTTGATCTGATTGCCGAGCAGCTCCGCGTTGCGGCTGGAGAGAAGCTCAGTATCGTCAATAAAGGCGATTTTCGCTTCCGCGGTCATGCGATTGAAATCCGAATCAATGCGGAAGACCCTGACAACTTCATCCCTTCTCCGGGGACGATTGCACAGTTCCATGCGCCGGGCGGGCTTGGCGTGCGTTTTGACAGCGCGATCTATGGCGGCTATACGATCCCGCCCTATTATGATTCCATGATCGGCAAGCTGATTGTTCATGGCCGCACGCGCGAGGAGTGTATCCGCCGCCTGCAGCGTGCGATCCGCGAAACTGTCGTGACCGGCATCAAGACCACGCTTCCGCTGCATCAATGGATTTTGGATCAGCCTGAATTCAAGAGCGGCGATTATACGATTCACTGGCTTGAGAAGAAGCTGGCTGAAAAGCGCGGCTAAGGCGTGCCTGTCATCATTTTCACAAAATTCATTTAAATCAGGCATAATGGCCTGATGCAAATTGTGCTGACGACCGAGATATTGCTTGAAGCTTACCGTCATGGCCTCTTTCCGATGGCCCAGAGCGCGGAGAGCACTTATGTGCACTGGATTTGCCCTGACATGCGCGGGCAGCTGTCTATTGAGGCCCTCCATATCCCGCGGCGCCTTGCGAAGGAGGTTCGGCAGCAAAAGATCGGCGGCGTGCCCTATGAGATTACTGTCGATCAGGATTTTGCGGCTGTGATCGGGGCTTGCGGGCGCAAGGCTGAAAACCGCGCGGATACGTGGATCAACCCTGAAATTTTCAAAGCCTATTGCGCCTTACACGACGCCGGGCATGCCCATAGCGTTGAGTGCTGGCAGAACGGCGAACTTGCGGGCGGGCTTTATGGCGTATCAATCGGGCGGGCTTTTTTTGGTGAAAGCATGTTTTCCGTGCGGCGGGATGCCAGCAAAGTCTCCCTTATTCATCTGGTCGCCCGCTTATGGCGCAGCGGATATAAACTTCTGGATACGCAGTTTGTAAATTCCCATCTGGAACAATTTGGCGTTTATGAAATCCCTTATGCGGACTATATGCTACAGCTGGAGCCAGCTTTAAAGGGGGAAGCAGACTTCACGTGCGCCGGATTTAATGAGAAACAAATCGTTTCGGATTATTTTAAAATGCGCAAAATGCTCTAGAAATCAGGTTTTATGTTATTCGAGCATGTCGCCGGGGTTTGATGGGGGCTCGTCGGTGACGATCCCGTCTTTTTCATTTTCTGCCGGACTTTGCGTTTCCTGCGCGGCCTCTGCCGGCGCCCCGGCCTGATCTTCTACCGCAGCCTCTGGCGTCCCCTCATCATCGAGGCAGTCGATTAGCCAGACATCATAAATCGGGTGATCCATAGCCGAGAGCGCCGGGGAGGATGAGAACATCCAACCGCTGAAGACCCAATGAGATTGCTTCTTGGCATCGATTTCCCAGATTTGCAGGAAGGCGGCGGATTCAGGTTGCTCAATCGGGGTTGTTTTCTGGCAGGACTGCACCTTCATGTAAAGCGAGCCGAATTTCAAGGTACTGCCGACGCGGGCATCGAATGTCATCGTCCGGGCGGTGATCTTGTCCAGCGAACGCAATTGGATGCGTGGCTTGTTTTCCATTTCGCGGGCGAACGCCGGGCCAGCCGTCCCGATTGACACAAGGACAAGAAGGAGTAACGCCTTGATGGGCGTTTTATTCTTCTGCGGTCTTGTCTTTGTTTTTGTCTTTATCATCTTGCATGCTGAATATGAACTGGCCAAGGAGCTGTTCAAGGTTTTGCGGGGCCTGCGTGTATTGAATACGGCCGCCTGGTTCAATCGTGTCTTCTTCTGCACCAGGCTCAAGCGACATGTAAAGTCCGCCAAGCAAACTCTGGCTGCTGATCATGGCAGCGGTGTCGATGGGCAGTTTGTAGCCGGAATCGATATCAATATGCACGCGGGCAAGGTAGGTTTCGGGGAGGAGCTCGATCCCTTTTACATCGCCAACTTTTACGCCGCTGATTTCAACGGAGTCGCCGGGCTTCAGGCCGCCGACGCTTGAGAAATCTGCCGTGACTTCATAGCCTTGAACGGCGCCGATATCTGCTGTTTTATAGCTGTAGGTCAGGAACCCGCCTGCGACCAGCAAGACGAATCCACCCAAAACTGTTTCTGCAATGCTCCGTTTCATGAAAATCCCTTTTCTATCCTGTTTTCACGCATGCCCACCGCAAAGTGATTAAAGGAATTTGCCGGTGCTGTAAAGAGCGGAGCGCTCAAGCCCCTGTTATTCCGGTGGATTCCATGCTTCGTAGTCTCCCGTTGCCGCGGCGCGCTTGCCGCCCTGCAAAATGTGGCCGGGCGGACGGTAGGCTTGATTGGTGCCCGTCAGGTTTGGCGTATAAGGCTTTTGCCAATCGCGGCGGAAGGATTCCGTTTGATCGGAAGGAACCGCGTCCGTCTGGTGATGCAGCCAGCCGTGCCATTCCGGCGGGACGTAGCTTGCTTCTGGTTTATTTTTATACATGACCCAGCGGCGCGTATAGTTATATCCCTTGCGCGGCTTGCCTTCATAGTAGGTGTTGCCAAACTGATCGCGCCCTATTTTCTTTCCACCGTAGGAAAGGGTGAAGAGCGAGATGTGCGCGGGCGACAAAACCCCAAGCCAGTCGAACAGTCCCATAACAAAAATCCTTGTCTATTTCTTGCGTCACCGGGTACGCATTTTTTGCTGGTTTACATTTCGGGGGGATTATGGCAGAGGAAGAAAAAAACGCAAAAGGAAAATCATCATGACTCTTCAAAACAAGCTTTCTGAACTGGGATTATCTTTGCCAAAGGTCGCGGCGCCGGCTGCGAATTACGTTCCCTATGTGATTGCGGGTAAAACGCTGTATGTTTCCGGGCAAATTCCCTTTTTGAACGGTGAGAAGATGCATATGGGCCGTCTTGGAGAAAACCTCAGTGTTGAGGATGGCCAGAAGGCGGCGCAGGCTTGCGCGCTGAATATTCTGGCGCAGGTCAATGAGGCTGTCGGTGGTGACTGGTCGAAAGTTGTCCGTTGCGTGAAGCTCGGCGGTTTTGTGAATTGTACCGCCGATTTCTACGATCAGCCTGCTGTAATTAACGGCGCATCGAACCTGATCGCGGGTGTGATGGGCGATTCCGGTAAGCATGCGCGGTTTGCTGTCGGGGCACCTGCTCTGCCGCTTGGCGTTGCGGTTGAAGTCGACGCCGTTTTTGAGCTGGCGTAAAAAAATTGCCAAAGCACGGGGTTTTGCCGTATAACCCCGTGTCATGACACAAGATACACAGAATTATTTCTCTTTTTTGCCTGACGGGGGCGTGCGCCGGTCAGAGCTTTTGATGCCTGCCGGGTCTCTGGAACGGCTGAAAGTTGCAGTTCTTTATGGGGCGGACGCCGTTTATATGGGCACGCCGGATATGAGCCTGCGCACCAAATCCGAATTTTCACTCGAGGACGTCGTCGAAGGGATTGAATTTGCCCATGCCCATGGCGTGCGGGTTTATCTGACACTGAATTTGTTTGCGCATAACAAGGATGTGCCGAAACTGGACGATTACATTGCGACACTTCGGGATGTGAAGCCGGACGGGGTGATCATCGCGGATCCCGGTGTTTTTTCCTATATGCGCAAGCATGCGCCGGAATTTCCTCTGCATGTCTCGACGCAGGCGAATGTGTGTTCGTGGCTGACGGTTGATTACTGGACCGATCAAGGGGCGGAGCTTGTCGTTCTGGCGCGCGAGGTTTCTTATTCCGAGCTTGCAGAAATCCGGGAGAAGTGTCAGGACGTCAAACTTGAGGCCTTCGTGCACGGGGCGATGTGCATGACCTACTCCGGACGGTGCCTGTTGTCCAATTACATGGCCGAGCGCGGGGCGAACCAGGGGAACTGCGCGAATGCCTGCCGCTGGAAATATACGGTGCATTTGCGCCTGAAAGACGGCAGCCTGCAAGAGATCAACATTGATGATTCCAACCGGGACATGTTTGAATTTTTGCTGGAGGAAGGCTACCGCCCCGGCGATTTCCTTCCGATTGAAGAGGATGAGCGCGGCTCTTATATCCTGAACGCCAAGGATTTGTGCCTGATGCCGAAGCTGGACGATTATCTTAAGATCGGGGTCGATTCCCTGAAAGTTGAAGGACGGGGCAAGAGCGCCTTTTATGTTGCGGTGGCTGCGCGGGCGTACCGGCAGGCGATTGACGATTATTACGCGGCGCCGGAAAGCTGGAACCCTCACCCTTATATCCGTGAGCTGGAGACCGTGGGCAATCGCGGATATTCCCTCGCGTTCCATGAAGGGCGGCTCAAGAATTTCGCGCATAATTACGAGAACACCAAGACGTTTGCAAGTTGGGAGTATGCCGGGATTATCCGCGAGGTTCGGGACGGTGCGTTTGTCATGGAGGTCAAGAACCGCCTGCAGGCCGGGGACGTTCTGGAGTTCCTGCCGCCGGGTCGGGAAGAGACCGTTTTGCTGCGGCTTTATGAATACGAAAACGCCAAAAACGGAAAAAAAACCGAGGAGGTTCATGCGAGCGCCAAGCCTTTGATCCGTATTCCTTTCTCTGTCTTTGATCGCGAAGATCCCGAGACTATCCATAAACTTTTCCCGCCCTTCACGATCGTGCGCAAGGAGGCCAACCTGACGGCTGAGGAGTGGCAGCGGTTGAAGCTGGACAAGGTTTCCCGAAAAATCGAAACCGGGCATGCGCCCGAGAGCGTTTATCCAGCGCAGCTTGAGAAGCTACAGAAGCTGGTCGACGAACCGACGCTGGAGCGCCGCCCGAAGACGCCGCGTTTTGGTGTGGAGGGTTGCTGCGGGCGCGGGTGCAACGGTTGCCTGATGTTCTGGAACGATCCGCAATATGCGCGGGCACGAGAAATTCTGGCCAAGAAAAAGCATGGGGAAATGCTGGAGAAGGATATGCGGGAGGCGGTTTAGAGTGCTTCTAGACCTCTAATGCCTCCAGATTTTCCGGGTTCCCTTCTTCGGCTTCGGGAAAATAGGGAAGCGCCAGCCTGTTTTGCCTTATATTTCTTTCATGATATTCATTGCTTTTTATGATGACTTGTATGGCTTCGGTGGCATCTTTGACAACAACATCGACATAAGGCGGCAATTTTTTTGGATCACTGCCTTTTGTGTCGACCAAAATCGTCAGCATGCCAAGCGCCTTTGCAAATTTTAGATTGTCCGGCGTATCGTCCACCATTGCCCAGCATCGACCGCGGTTTGAAGACCCAAGAATATTCTGTTTTGGTCCTTCTAAACGCTTGATCATTTCGTCGTACATGGCCGGGCTTTTATTTTTTCCAATGCACCCCGGAATCTGATCCTTGCATATGATGTTCTGTTCATTAAAAAAATCTGTCAGGTCCCTTCCTTTTTGCCCCTCATCTTGCAAGGAGTGCCGGGTCCATTCCAGATTTCCATGTGTTGCAATAAAAGTGGAAACGCTGTTGTCTTTCAGCGCTTGCATTCCTCGCACGAGATTTTCTGGACGGCGAAAGAAATTTTTGCCTTTTGTCTTTTCAATCAGTTTTCGGTAATGGGCCTGCCTTAGCTCGCCCAAGTCCATGCCATAATCATTTGCGAAAATGTTCAATGAGCCACCATATTCGCGTTGACTTCTGGCCATCAATTTTTTGATTTCCCAGACTGTCGTCTCCTCCATTTGAGGCACAATCGCACAAAGGGCTGCCAGTTGATGGAGCTCTTTCGCGTGCCATGGTTCCTGATAGAGCGTGTTGTCGTTATCAAAGCCTACGGCTTTGATCGGATATTTATGATGGTATGGGCGTTCTGGATTATAGATATGTGCCATACGACTATTTATTCCCGCTTTTTTTCTTCCTGCACATTATTTTAAAAGCACATCCATCTTATGTCAACTTTATGAGGGTATAAAAAAAGCCCGCCAGAGATACTCCGGCGGACTTTGGATTTCCTTATCGTTATTAAGCGGCGGCGCTGGCGCTAGATTTGGCGCGCATTTGCTTGGCGGCTTCGACCATGTTTTTCAGGGCCGGTTCGACTTCCGCCCAGCCGCGGGTTTTCAGGCCGCAGTCCGGGTTGACCCAAATCTGGCGCTCATCGAGCACTTTCTTGGCTTTGTCGAGAAGATCCACCATTTCCTGTACGGTTGGTACGCGCGGAGAGTGGATGTCGTAGACACCGGGTCCGATCTCGTTCGGGTACTTGAAGGCCACAAAGGCATCCAGCAGTTCCATTTGCGAGCGTGAGGTCTCGATAGAGATCACGTCCGCATCCATGGCCGCGATCGATTCGATCACGTCGTTGAACTCGGAGTAGCACATGTGGGTGTGGATTTGTGTGACATCCTCAACACAGCATGACGTGACACGGAAGTTTTCGACCGCGTTGTCAAGATAGGCTTTCCAGTCGGATTTACGGAGCGGCAGACCTTCGCGGAAAGCGGCTTCGTCGATCTGAATCATCTTGATCCCGGCCTTTTCGAGGTCGGCGACTTCGTCACGGATCGCCAGCGCGATCTGGGTCGCGGTCAGGCTGCGTGGTTGATCGTCGCGGACGAAGGACCATTGCAGGATCGTGATCGGACCTGTGAGCATTCCTTTCATAATCTTTTTGGTTTGCTCTTGCGCGTAGACGGACCACTCGACGGTCATCGGGGTCGGACGGGACACATCACCGTAGATGATCGGCGGCTTCACGCAGCGTGAACCGTAGGACTGGACCCAGCCGTATTTGGAGAACGCAAAGCCTGAAAGCTGCTCCCCGAAATACTCGACCATGTCATTACGCTCCGGCTCGCCGTGTACGAGCACGTCGATGTCGACTTTGTGCTGGTAGTCCACGACGTCACGGATTTCCTTTTGCATCGCTTGCTTGTAAGCGGCGGCGTCGATGTTGCCTGCTTTGAAGTCAGCGCGGGCCTTACGGATGTCCGGCGTTTGCGGGAAGGAGCCGATGGATGTCGTCGGGTAGAGCGGCAGTTGAAGCGCTGCGTGCTGGACCTTCTGACGCTGGGAAAACGGCGATTTGCGCGTTTTCATGTCCGGCGTGATGGACGCTACGCGGTTCTTCACGGCATCGTCATGGATGCGCTTGGAGGTGCGTCGGTCTTCCTGAACGGCGTCGCTGGCAGCGAGTTCCGCAGAAATAGCGTCACGGCCTTCATTTGCGCCTTTGGCGATGACGGCGATTTCAGAGACTTTCTGGGTTGCGTAGGCCATCCAGCTTTTGATCTTGGGATCAAGCGCCGTTTCGTTGTTCAGGTCTACCGGCGTGTGCAGAAGCGAGCTGGAGCCTGCGACGAAGACTTTGTCCGCGCCCAGTTTCGCAGCGGCTTTTTCGACCAGCGCGAGGGATTTGGACAGGTCGTTCCTCCAGATATTCCGGCCATCGACAACGCCCAGCGAGAGGGTTTTGTCACCAATTTTTGCCAGCGCTTCATCCAGAAGTTTTTTGGCATTGTTGGCGGCTGTATTGGCCTGGCCCGGTCCACGGCACAGGTCGATGTGCAGAGCATTGACGGGGAGCGCGTAGAAAGACTCAGCGTTATCACGGAGCGAATCGAAGTAGGAGGTTACAATGATCTTGATTCCTGCTGCCTGCGCCAGCTGTTGGTAAACGCCCTGCGCGCCACCACGGAAGCCCTCGCAGACGTCCGTTGCAAAGGACGGCTCGTCGATTTGTACCCACTCAGCACCAAGATCGGCCAGTTTTTTCAGGATTTCAGCATAGATTGGCAGAAGGCTTTCAACCATTTCTGATGGTTTGAAATCTTCGTCCTGTGCTTTACCGATTTGCACGAAGGTCATCGGACCGACGAGTACCGGGCGGGTCTGGATGCCCTGATCTTTTGCTTCCTGATACTGATCGAAGATTTTGGTGCTGGAGAGTTTCGGGGTCATACCCTTTTCGAATTCCGGCACGATGTAGTGGTAGTTGGTGTCAAACCACTTGGTCATTTCCATGGCGGTTACATCCACGCCATCTTTTTGTGCGCCGCGCGCCATCGCAAAATATGTGTCCAGATCGACAATACCGCCATTCCATTTGTAACGGGCGGGGACAAGACCGAGCGTGCAGATCAGATCCAGAATCTGGTCATAGAAAGAGAAATCGTTGGAGGGGATGTGATTTAACCCTGCTTGTTTTTGAAGCTTCCAGTTTGTGCTTCTGATTTGCGCTCCGGCAGACAGAAGTTCGGCTTGCGAGCTTTGTCCTTTCCAGTACGCCTCGACTGCTTTTTTCAGTTGGCGCATATCGCCGATGCGCGGAAATCCGAGATTGGTTGCTAACACCATCAATTCCTCCATTTCAGGGGTTAAGGTCGTTTTTCAGTTGGTCTATCCGGGATAGATGGGTTTGGGGGAAAGATCAAGGAAAATCGCGCTTATCGTCCAACAGTGTCTTTAGCATTGCATCAGTTCTGTTGAGAAAATTTTTGGTGACTTGATAGTGCTCTGTTTCCTGATAATCGACGCAATCAATACCATCTTTTCCAATAAGATAGATCGTTGCCCCCGGATAAGACATTAAAATGGGGGAATGCGTTGCAATAATGAGCTGCGAATCCTGCGCAAGTCTTTGAAAGTGGACGAGTGCGCTTAGTTGGCGTTGTGGCGAAAGGGCGGCCTCCGGTTCGTCAAAGAGATAAAATCCGTTTCCGTGTAACTTGTTTTGTAAAAGCGCCATAAAGGACTCGCCATGTGATTGCTGATGCAAAGATTTTCCTCCGTAACTGTCGAGGTATCCCACCTGATCCATATATGTTGCAACATTGTAAAAACTTTCTGCGCGCAAAAAATACCAGTTTCTGGGTCTTTTACATCCTTTGATGCAACGTATTTTCTCGTATAGATTTGAATGCGTTCTCGCCGTTGAAAAACCTGTATTCTTATTGCCACCCTCAGGATTGATACCCATTCCTGCGGCGATAGCTTCCAGCACAGTTGATTTTCCTGAACCGTTTTCTCCAACGATAAATGTCACGGGCGTTTTGAATTTAATTGACTCAATGTTTTTGACAGCTGTCAAACAAAATGGATATGCTTTTTTGTCTTCAACCTTGTCCCATTGAATGCAAACATTTCTCAGATAGGGTTTGTCATCCATGCTATCGCTAATCCAGCACCTTCACGGCCTGCATTGTGATGTCGGCTTTGTTCAGTGTGTAAAAGTGAAAATGCGGGACGCCTTGTTGAAGGAGGTCTTCGACTTGCGTGGTGAGGAGGTCGATGGCGACTTTGCGAGCCTCCTCGGGTTTGTCTTCCAGCCCTGCAAATTTCTCGTGCATCCAGGCCGGGACGCTGGCCTGGCAGCGGGCGGCGAATTTGCACATGGATGTGAAATCGTGGACCGGGAGTAGGCCGGGGACGACCGGCGTTGTTATTCCTGCCTTCTGGCATTTCTCGAGGAAGGTATAGTAAATGTCGTTGTCGAAGAAAAACTGGGTGATGGCGCGGTCTGCGCCCGCGTCGCATTTGAGTTTCAGGGCTTTGACATCGGCGTCAATCGACGGGGCGTCCGGGTGTTTTTCAGGGTAGCAGCCGACCGAGATTTCAAACTCGTGCCAGCTTTTGAGGCCCTCGACAAAGTCGGAGGTGAACTGGAAATACTCCGCATCCTCGTCCAGCGGCCAGTGGAGGTCGCCCGGCATATCGCCGCGCAGGGCAACGATGTGCCTGATCCCGGCGGCCCAGAGCGCGGAGGTGTATTCGTGGAGCTGGTCCTTGGGCGTGTTGATAAAGGTCAGGTGTGAGCCAATGGGCAGGCCGGTTTCTTCCTTCATCCGGGCGATCGTGTCAACGGTGCCTTCGCGGGTCGAGCCGCCTGCGCCGTAGGTGACGGTCATGAATTTCGGCCCGAGATCGGCCAGCTCCGGGACGGCATGCCAGAGCGTTTCGGCGGCTTTTTCCGTTTTGGGCGGGAAGAATTCAAAGGAGAAGGTCGTCATCGTTTTTTTCAATCCTGAAAGTTGCCTGATCGTTGAGCGCTTAAAGTTTGCATGGTTTGGGCTAACTGGCAACCACTTTGTGCTTTGCAAGATTGCCATTCCAAGCTAAAACTTCTCTTATGACACACGCGATGAACAAAACGGCGCCCGGCCTTAAAACGGAACATGAGCACATTCTTATCCTCGATTTCGGCTCGCAGGTGACGCAGCTGATCGCACGGCGCCTGCGCGAGAGCGGGGTTTACTGTGAGATCTGGCCGTTTAATCAGGCGGATGAGGGGCGGATACGGCATTTTGCGCCGCGCGGGATTATCCTGTCGGGCGGGCCGATGAGCGTGACCAAACAAGGCTCGCCGCGCGCGCCGGAGGTGGTGTTTGATCTGGGTGTGCCGGTACTCGGGATTTGTTACGGGCAGCAGACGATGGTGCAGCAGCTCGGCGGGCTGGTTGAGGGCTCGGACCATCAGGAATTCGGGCGTGCGTTTGTGAATGTTCAGAAACATTGCAAGATTTTTGATGGTATGTGGAATGAGGGGGCGCGCGAGCAAGTCTGGATGAGCCACGGCGACCGCGTGACCAAGCTTCCCTCAGGCTTCGAGGTCGTCGGGATTTCCGACGGTGCTCCGTTTGCGGCGATTGCGGATGACGCGCGCCGGCTCTACGGTGTTCAGTTCCACCCGGAGGTTGTTCATACGCCCCATGGCGCGCAGCTTTTGAAGAATTTCACGCATATGGTCTGCGGGTGTTCCGGGGACTGGACGATGGCGGCGTTTCGCGCCGAAGCAATCTCTAAAATCCGCAATCAGGTCGGTGACGGCAAGGTGATCTGCGGCTTGTCGGGCGGTGTGGATTCATCGGTCACGGCGGTGCTCTTGCATGAGGCGATCGGGAACCAGCTGACCTGCATTTATGTCGATACAGGCCTTATGCGCGCGGGCGAGAGCGAGCAGGTGGTTTCGCTGTTCCGCGATCACTACAATATTCCGCTGATCCATGAGGAGGCGGGTGAGAAGTTCCTGCAAGGGCTGGAGGGAATTGCCGATCCCGAGATCAAGCGCAAGCTGATCGGCGGGCTTTTTATCGATGTGTTCGACAATTGCGCGCGGCGTGTGTCTTCCGACGGGGTGCCTGCCAAGTTTCTGGCGCAGGGCACGCTTTACCCGGATGTGATCGAGAGCGTCAGCTTCACCGGCGGCCCGAGCGTCACGATCAAGAGCCATCATAATGTCGGCGGCTTGCCGGAGGATATGGAACTATCGCTGGTTGAGCCCTTACGCGAGTTGTTCAAGGACGAGGTCCGCGCGCTGGGCCGCGAGCTCGGGATGCCGGAAGATTTCATCCGGCGCCACCCCTTCCCCGGTCCGGGTCTGGCGATCCGTATTCCCGGCGAAATCACGGGCGAGAAGCTGGAAATCCTGCGCAAGGCGGATACGGTTTACCTTGAGGAAATCCGCAATGCCGGTCTCTATGATGCGATCTGGCAGGCCTTTGCGGTGCTGCTCCCGGTCAAGACGGTGGGCGTGATGGGGGACGACAGGACCTATGATTATGTCTGCGCTTTGCGGGCCGTGACATCGACCGACGGGATGACGGCGGATTACTATCCGTTCGACCATGAATTTCTGGGCCGCGTTTCCACCCGTATCATCAACGAAGTGCGCGGCATCAACCGCGTGGTCTACGATGTGACATCCAAGCCGCCGGGAACGATTGAGTGGGAGTAGGTTTTAAGGTATGATAGAGATAAGCATCGCAAAAGATCAAATCATTCCGCTTCTATTGGATGCATGCCCTTCGTTCAAGGTTGTTTATGAAGGGTCCGACTATCAGGATAGTCCATACACGATTGCCGGTGAATTTTCCGATCATTTGCTAATGCTTTATAAACAAGGAAATGTGATAGAGTTTTCTCGTGTTGCCGAATTGATTGAACGTCTTATAGTTTATGGAGATTCTTATACCAAAGAATATGCCATTGTCGGTATTTTGGAATCTGTTCAAAATGTTTGGGGACAAAATAGTGTGGATACAAGGGATTTTGAGTCTATTCTTCTACCAGAGTCTCAAGAATACTGGCAACGCCTCAATGATTTTTGGGAAGGAAAGATTCCTTTTGATGGATAACGGACACATAGTAAAAGGCACACCACCATGACAACAGTCGTTATTATCGGTGCCGCGGGGCGGATGGGACGGATTGCGGATGAGACGCTGGCCGATATGGACGGGTTTGAGGTTGTGGCGCGGGTGGGGCGCAGCGACGATCTTGCGACGGTCCTGGAGGATACGCAGCCGGATATCGCGGTTGAGCTGACCGATCATTTGAGTGTTTTGAAGAACGCCAAGACTTTGATCTCGCACAGTGTGCGGCCCGTGATCGGGGCGAGCGGTCTTAGCGCTTCGGATATTGCCCATTTGCAAAGCCTTTGCAAGGATAAGGGGATCGGCGGGGTGATTGCGCCGAATTTCTCGCTGGCGATGGCGCTGACGAACCAGATGGTGCAGAAGGCGGCGCAATATTATTCCGACGTTTCGATCATCGAATATCACCACGCGGCGAAGAAGGACAAGCCTTCGGGGACGGCGCGTTATACGGCCAATTCGATCGGGCTGGATGAGGAGCATATCGTCTCGGTGCGCTCGGACGGTTTTCTGGCCAAGCAGCAGGTTTATTTCGCCGGGACGGGCGAGCGGCTCCTGATCGACCATGAGAGTTTCAGCCGCGAGAGCTTTAAAAAAGGTATTCGCATTTCCTGCGAGAAAGCGGTGATGCTCGACACTCTTGTCCTTGGTTTAGAGAATATTATCTAAAGGAAGTTTACAAGGCTGAGCTGGCTTGCCAGCGCGGTCACGCTGTAGGAAGTCTGGATCTGGACCTGCAACGCGTTGATCTTGACGGCGACCTCGTTCACATCCACATCTTCGATATCCGATACCACGTTGAGCAGAAGCGTTTTCTGGTTTGTCTGATCGTCCGCGATCTGTTTCATCTGGGCGCGGACGCTTTCGAGGTTGAAACGGGTGCTGTCAATATTATCGATGGCGCTATCAACCATGCTCACGACCTTGTTGAAGACCGCGTAGAAATTTTCTTTCATCTCCTCAATGTCTGCGCCGGGCGCTCCCTGCGCATCCGGTGTACCGGGGTAAACACCGTCTTCGTAAACATCGGCGATTGGCGGCAAGTTCTCGTTTTTCAGGAACGACAACGCGACGATAATATCCCGGAAGCTCTGATCATTGGCGAGCGTGGTGTAATCCAGCTCGGCGCTTTTATCGGCGCGGACGAAGACTTTTCCGGCGGTGCCGCTGCTTAGGGAGGATGAATAGCCGATCAATGTGTCGGTGATGGCGTCTGCGTTGCCGTTTGTGGCTGTCCGATCCGTCAAATCGGCGATGAGTTCATCTGTTGTAATTGATCCTGATTTCCAGTTGGTGATCAGGCTGCTCATGGCGGCGTCCAGCGTTCCCCCGTCGTTCAGAGGCTTGGTCAGCGTTTCCGCGCCGCCGAAAATGTAGCGATCTCCGTCCTTGGTGTTGAGAAGGCTGATCATGAAGTCGTAGAGATTCCCGGCGATGTCGATCAAGCTCTGCAGATCATTATCAGACTCTGCCGATGTCATGCCGACCGGGGTTTCCTCAACTTCCGGGGTTGATGGGTCGTCGTAGGTTATCGTTGCCCCCTTCTGGTGCACGCCTTCTTGCAAGAAATTCACAAGAGCGCTTGAGATGTTCCCGGTTTGCGACTGGAACTCCTCTACGGAATTGAGCATCAGGTTGATCCGCAGGTCTGCCCTGTCGATGTTGCTGGCGTAAACGGAGAGTGATGACAGCGACGTGCGCGCTCTTGTCGAGGCCAGCGTATCGGTGCCGAGGCCTGTAAAAGAGAGGCTTTTTTTGCCGGTTGTGAGCTGCGATGAGAGCGTGTTGAAGGCTGTTTGCTGGTTCTTGATGTTTTCGATCTGCCGCAGAGCCTGCCCTAGTGTTGATACGCCTGTCATTCCCGTTTTCCTTTATCGTTTAGAGCACATTCAGTAGGTCATCAAAAATTTGATTGATGGCGCTGATGACGCGCGCCGAGGCCGCATAGGCGGTCTGGATTACTGTCAGGTTCCCGAGTTCCTCGTCGAGGTTTACGCCGGAATCATCGAGCACTTTTTGCTGGATCAAATCCTGCAATGTTGCCTCGTCTTCCTGACGGGACTGGACCAGATTGAGTTGCTGCGTGTTTTCATCGATGATTTTTGCGGCCAGATCGGTGAGCGACGATGCGCCCGTGATGCCTGTTGTGATGTTTGCGCCGGGGCCCAGGTAATCTTCGCGGAACCCCAGGTAGGTGCCGCTCCCACTGGTAATTTCCGATTGATACTCAACGTCGATGATCGGGGACTGATCCTCGTAGACGCCGCCGCCGAGATCCTGATATGTGCCGAAGAGCGCCGATGTGATGCTTACACCGTTCGCGATGCTGGTCCGGCCGGCGGCTGTTCCGGTGAGCGCCGCGCTGCTGGTTTCGAACGGGCCGCTGATGATGCGGATGTCGCCTCCGAAATCCGGTGATGTGAAACTGTTGCCGGGGCGGATGGTCAAGAAGCCATTTGAATCGATTTGCGCAGCCACACCGTCGATGGCATTTAGCTTTGCCAGCAATTCCGTTTCTGTATCCGTCGGCTCGATCGTGACGCGCACGGCGTCGCGGTTTCCGACTTTGACGTCGAAATACGGGTCTTCTGCCTCCACCACTTCAGTTGTCATACCCAGGAACGAATAACCCGTATCTGAGAGCGGCTGGGTTGCGCTTGTGGCAACTTCGATGTTCCCGCGGCTGTTGATGACCAAGGCTCCGTTTGAATCAACCGAGACGCTGGCCCCGAAATCGGAGACGATATTGGCCCAGTTCGCATCCGCCGTGATTGTATTGATCAGGTCCTGTGCTGCGCCGCTCCCGGAGGCTACGACGGCGCTTAGATCAATCTGTACATCGTAGGGGCCGCTGCCGATATCTGGATCATCAAAACGAAGAATAAAGGTGTCTGTTCCGGTTGCTCCGCTGCCGAATACCGTGGTGCCTCCAGCGGCCAGCATTGCCGGGATGCTGGCATAGTCGTTCAGGAGTGTTCCGCTGGTCAGCGTGGCCGATGAATCCAGACCCAGCCAATCTTGCAGTGTGGTTGTTCCGGTCGCATTGGCCCTGATATCGACGGATGTTGCGGTGGTGTCGTTTGCCGCCTTTTGGTATTCGATGTTGCTGAATGTATATTCCATGACCCTGCGGATCACGTCATTCGCGCCGGACGGCAAGTTGCCGCCATATGTCCCGCTTTGAATCAAGGTCGGATCGTTGACGATCTGGCTGTTTACCTGAATTTTTGCAGAAAACCCGACATAGCCTACGGCTGTTGGAGGGTCCGTCGTCGGGTCTGGCGCTGTGTCCGAGGGGACCGTATCCGATGCATCGGTGAAAAGACGCAGACCCTGCTCCTCAAAGCGCAGCGCCATTTTTTGTGCGAGTTCGTCAAGCTGCGCCATTTGCTTGGGGAATATCTCGTCGCGCAATTCGATCAAACCGCCGAGCCGTCCACCGATCGAGCGTTCTGTGATGTCGAACGCGCTGGGGTCCGACGCCGGATCTCCGACGTAAATTCCGGCCGCCGAGTCCGGGTAGTATGACGATGCAGACAGCGGCGTGGAGCGGAACGTCAGCGTTTGCGCCTTATCGGAGGCCAGTTCGATCCCTTGCGATGTCTGGACGACCAAAACGCCGTCGCCGCGCGAGAAGAAGCTGATATCCATATCATCTGCCAGTTCCTTGACGGCCTGATCGCGTTTGTCTTCCAGAGCGGCTGTGGTTTTTCCCGATACGGTCGAGAAGCGGATCTGGTTGTTGAGGTCGGCAATTTGTACCAACAGGTCATTAATATCACCGACGATTGATTTTGCTTCGGACTGGGCGTCGTTGCGCAGGGTTGTGATGTAGTCCGAGAAATCGTTGATCTTTTTTGCGGTGTCCTGTGCCTGACTGACGGTGCTGGAGAGCAGGAATTGGTCTTCGGGCGTGTCTGCGAGGGCGGCGAAGGCGTCATAAAGTCTCGAGACTTCCGAGGCGATGGAGATTTCTGCCGCAGGGTCGCCGTGGAACTGGTCAATCCGGTTCAGGTACGTTGCCTGCACGTCGTAATAGCCTACGGCGCTCACCTGCGTCCAGAGGTCGCGGGTTAAGCGGCTGTCGACATTGCGGACGATTGTTTCCTGGGTTACGCCAACGGTCTCGCCCTGAATGGCCTGCGAGCTTTGCGGCAAAATTTTCCGCGTATAGCCATCTGTGCCGACGTTTGCGACGTTGGTCGAGATCACTTCGATCTGCTTCTGGTATATTTTAAGCCCTGAAAGGGCGGCATCCAGGCCGGCAAGTCCCATTTTTCTTCCTCATATCATACGCACTTCCCCGCTCCGCTTTTGCGAAGCGTTCGGGATTAAATGTGTACAATGCAAAGAAAATGCCAATCTGGAGGATGGCGGATGCGGGCTGGCTTTATTGCTGCCCTTTTTGCATCCCTTCAAACATGTTGACAGAGGTGTTGGTGACTTCCTTGTCCAAGGCCTGCTCGACCAGCAAGGATGTCAGCATTTCACGGCGGAGCAGTGACTCGTAACGATCTCTTTGTGCCATGAGGGTGATGGCGTCCAGCGCGATGCCAATCCGCTCGACGTTGACCGGTTTGTCGTAGAGGTTTGTGTAGAAATTCGGGCTTTGGTAAATTTTCTTGGTCAGAACTTCCATCTGGGCGTAATAACTTGGGCGATCCCCGAGATAGCTGTTGATTTCGGCGTCTGTCAGGCCGAATTCCCGCATCATGGATTTCATGTATGACCACCCGGCATCCTCTGTTAAGGATGGACCTGTAGGCCCTGTTGGCGCGGCGCTTTTCATCGCAACAAGGTTAATAAAGCTGTTATGGGCGATATTCATCTTCGCGGCATAGCTACGTGTATTGTAGTGCAGGGATGGGTTTACTTCCAAAATCGATTTATCAGGGTCCTTGAAGTGTTTTGGATCTTCAAACATCTGTGAGAAATAGAGATTTTGTGCAAGCGAAATTACGTCTTCTTCATCGGGCGTTGCTGTCCCGTCGGTAAAATCGACATTCAGGGTCAGCGGAAATTCCAGCGTTTTTGAGAAATCAATATCCTTGTTATATCTGGCCTTATCTGCGGCTGTTGTTCCGGTCTGACACATATAATCCAGACCAGCATTATTGTTGTTTCGATCACAATATGTTTTTTCGAAACGATCATTCATAATGTTTTGTCCGACAACCGCATTACCTTCTGCTGTATGGTTGTTTCTGACGCCGAGATATTGGTCCATCAAAATGCGGTCGAGCGCAAATTTCGTTACCTCCATTTTGCTTTCCGTCGTTGCGACGCTGCGGATAAACGTCCCGTATTTGCATATTTCTTCACTAGGGTGATAATCCTTGTGAGCCCGAGCCTGAAGCTCCTGCATTTTTCTTTGCACCTCAAGCTGCATCTTTGCATCGATCAGTGTTCCAATAATCGTCACCTGCTGCGCCATAACAGCAGAAAGTTGAAGCGTTGCCCTGATCATCGATGAGCTGTAACGACTTTGTACATCACCTACACCCGGCGGGTTTTCATCACCAAAAATGGGCCATGGTGGCTGCCAGGGGGGGATGATGATTGTCGCAACTTTTAGAGTTGGATTCTCGTCTTCCCTATCTGTTTTCTTATTTTTAAAAATTGCACTGTCGATTGTAAAAGTCAGCGCTCTGTCTTTTTCTTTTTCAGATGAGTATTTCCCGATTTTATTTTCTGAAAAACGACCAGCCCAATCGGCTTTACGCTTTGTTTCTTTTTTACCGCTTCCAATCGTAATATCAGCGTATTCTCCCAGCCCGGTTCCTGAGAATGACATTTCCCCCGTCTGACGCTGAACTTCGAAGAGCAAATCCAGTGTTTTGGACCCTTGTGCCGCATCTTCTTCCGTCAGGGGGGCTGGCTGGACCCTCATTTTGTATGTGAGAGTCCCGGTTTTTTTATTTTGGTCAGACAGGGTTGGAATACCAAGATCAACCTGCCCCGATGGATCAACTTTGTCCTGTCCCTTTTCGAGAACTTGACCACCTTCCAAGACCTCATATGAAATCTGCGTGCCGGGCGGGAATGCGTTTGCCGTAATTTGAATTGCGTTCTCGGATTCATTGCCACCAATCCTCGATACGCCCTGATTCGTATTCAAAACAGCGATACCTCCGACACCCAATATAGAAGCCAAAGACAATAAAGCTATGGTGCGCGGCTTTTTCAATCGCGTGATAAATATTTTTTTAGTATTTTCTGTCCGCTTTTCTTCCATTTTTATTGTTTGTCCTGACTTACATCAATGTTGCGGATAATGTCTTCAATTTCTTTTTGAGACTGTTCAACACTCATTTCCAGCAGAATGGACAAGGATGCTTCCGTTCTGAGATAGCTTTTCAGCATATCAAATTTCTGGATCATCGAAATGGCTTCAATCGCCGCCCCTTTTCTTTCTACGTTTGCAGGTGTGTCATAAAGTTCGGTGTAGAAATTGGGGTTTTGGTAAGCCTTTTTGGTTAAAATTTCCATCTGCGCGTAATAGCTCGGGTGCTCGCCTAAGTAGTCATTAATTTCGAAAAATGGAACGCCTAACTCCAGTAAGTAAACGACTAAAAAGTTGTACGAACCTGTTGTTCCTTCCTGCTTCATTGCCATCAAAGCATTGAAACTATTTTCTGCGACACTTTGTTTGGCAACGACTGAACGCATATCCAGATAGGCCTGCTTCAAACCTTCTATACCGTTGGCTGGAATATTCCTGAGGGCTTCAGGTTTTAGGCGAACATACGTATCCGTGGCATAGAGATTATTACCGAGCGCCATGACATCTCGCTCTGCGTCCGTCAAAGCGGTGTCGCCAAAATCTGCTGTGATTGTCCAAGGGTAGGCTACGCTGCGCCCATAATCCACATCATTGTTAAAGTGGCTTGAACTTCCGGGCGAGGGGCAGAATCTTCTGAGAGCGTTATCATTATCGTAGGGATCACAGAAATGTTTTTTGAACGTTTCGATTCGATTACTCATATCGCTGTGCATACCGCCAGCCCCAAGCGTATTGGCATTTCCCAACATCCTGTTAATTGAACGCTGCGCCATAATATATGCATCCATTTCACCACGACGATCGGATGCAACCAGACTAACAACTCGGGTTCCAAATTCACACATACCTACGCTTGGGTGATAGTCTTTGTGGGCCCTTGCATGCATTTCCTGAAGCAAGCGCTGGGTTTGGGAGAGTTCCTGCGCATCTAGCAGGGACCCTATCATCATAATTTGTTGCATACCGACAGCAGAGAGTTGCTCGGCCATCATCATCATGGCGGGGAGGAGTTCTGTTTGCCAAAATCGCCAGTCCCACCAATAGACATGCGCCAGTTCAAATTGTAGGGTGAAATATGTGTTGAGTAACAGCCAATCTCTAATCCAGAGCGCGTCGTCCACTGGAATTGTTGATCCGGAACAGCTACAGCATGCGCAGCACGTCGCCGATGCATCTTTTACAGGCATTGCGACGAAAGACACCGACAAAAATATGCCGAAGAGGACCGCTAATACAGCCCGCCTCAGTTTTCCTGACTTGTTTGTCAAAAATCTTATCATTGTCTATTTCCGCTCACATCAACACTACGGATTTCATCTTCTATCTCTTTTTGCAGATCAACAACTGCCAATTCTAACAGAATTGAAAATGTTGCTTCGCCGCGCAGATAACTCTTAAACATATCAAATTTCTGCATCAATTTGATCGCTTGCATCGCGACTGCTTTTCTTTTTACGTTTGCTGGCGTGTCGTACAAATTCACGTAAAACTGTGGATTTTGAAACATTTTTTTTGTCAAAATTTCCATTTGCGCATCGTAGCTTGGGTTATCCCCTATCAGCGCAAGAATATCAGCAGAGGGGACACCGAGATCTCCCATGATCCTTTCCATGTACACTCTTGCATTCATCGGCACTTGTGTACCGCTTGCATTCGTAGTGGTAATTCCTTCGGATTTCAGACTTACGATCGTGTTGTAGCTATTTTCCGCGACGGATCGTTTTGCAATAATTGAGCGCATATCCATGTAGTATTCTTGCATTGGAGACAGGCTGTCCAAGCTTGTGGGATCTTTATTTTTTAAGAGACGAGCGGGTGGTCGCGGGAAGTTCTGGAACCCGAAAAGATTTGTGGCCAATGTCATGACATCTTCTTCATCCTCATTATGGATATTGGGCGTTCCAGAGGTATACAAGATTTGATCATTCGTGAAATCAACCTTGAGCGACCCGGGCGTTTCGATTGTTCTGAGATAATCGATATCACGATTGATGAAATGTTTTTGCGTGCTCGTCAAGCTCGTCCACTTCATCGTCGGACAGACAGCAGCCATTGCATTCATACGGTCATTTTCGTCACAGTATTTTCCTCGAAAATGATTGATACGGTTTGCGTTTTGTAAATCGTTTCCATACATGTCAGCTGTATTTGTATTACCAAGCTGGCGATCAAGCGAACGTTGCCCTAATGCAATCGCCTGAATTTCGTTTCGAGTCTGCGTCGCAGCCAAACTTCTCACAACTGTTCCAAAGCTACAGACACTCTCACTGGGTTGGAAGTCTTTTAGGATCCTAGCCCTTATTTCCTGCTCGACAAGCTGTGTTTCCATTTGTTGTTTGGCATCGATAAACATGCCGATTGCCTGAACCTGCCACATCGCAACGGCAGAGAACTCATTGGCCATCTCCATCATCACTGGAAGAATACTTTTTTCCCACATCTGATGAACGATGAAGCTCTCAAGCCTCAGGAACTGGTCGTTGATTTCCTGATCAAAATCGTCCTCAGCCCTATCCCAGGCGAATGGAGCTGATAAATTCACTGTTACAGTACACAAACAACAAGCCAGAGCTGGCAGGGAAGACACTGAAATAAATCCCGCACAAACAAAAAAGAACAAAATAGAGGCAAGAATCGTCGAGAGGCTTTTTTTCCGTCCCTTCCTTATCTCATGATTTTTTTGTTTTTTTATGGACATTTCCCTTACTTATCTCTTTGTAAGTCTTTGTTTAGTGTTCTGAAATTACTGCGCATTTCGTTTGCAAGAAGTACGGACATAAGCATTTCCTGACGCAATTCACTTTCATATAATGCCCTGTCCAGCATCAGGGCGATCCCCTTCATCGCAGCCTTTTTTCGCTCTACGTTTGCTGGTGTATCGTACAGATTTGCGAAAAAGTCAGGATTTTCGTAGATCTTTTTTCCCAAAAGCTCTAGTTGGGCGTAATAACTTGGATTTTCACCAATCATTTTATATACATCTGCATCACTCGTTCCCGTGGGCATCAAATCCTTAAATGCTGCGGCGATGAATTCGCGTGTATCAACACCGCTTGTTCCATCACTTGTTCCGGAAGACCTCATTCCCACGATCGCGTTAAACGAGTTCTGTGCCACCGTACGCTTTGCAGCCACGCTACGCAAAGCGAGGTAAAGGCTTCGCGCATCAACGTTGCGTAATTTGTCCCGTGATAAACTCCGGGAGAGGACATGGTTACCGTAGAGATTTGCTGCCATCGCCAAAACATCGCGATCTCCCGATTGCACAGTGCCATCCGAGAGATTCATATCAATTGTTTTTTGAACTTCAACCAAACCTGTATAGTCCACATCACGATTGATCCGTTCCTTATCAATCGCGCCAACCGGTCCGCCAACCACACCATCATGATCACAGGCCAGGTCAAGACCAGTTCCTGCCGTTACCCAGTTATTGTCCTTTGGATCGCAGAATCTCTGCACATACTCTCTCCAACGGCCGTCCTGATCCTGCCCTACACCATTTGCCGCATTCGTTGCATCGTCGCCAAGCTGACGATTCAGGTTCCACTCTGCAAGTGCTACAGCGTTATAGCGCCCCCTCGTTTCCGAGGCCGCCATACTTCTCGCGCTTGTTCCGTACCAGCAAAAATCGTCACTGGGGTGGTAATCTTTGTGGGCCTCGGCATGCAACTTCCAAAAAAGTCTCTGCGTTTCGATCTGTTGCTTCGCGTCAAGCAGATAGCCTATCATTTCGACCTGATACATCCCAAATGCAGATAGATACTCTGTCATCTCCGCCAAGCCGCGCACAAAAAACTTCCTGAAAAAGTCGCGAACAATCCACCACTCTTCCTCGTTAATATGATCTTCGATATTATCGTCCGAAGCACCTGGGATACCGTTATTCCCCACCATAACAAGGTCATCCATCGTATACGTACTATCAAGATAAGATGCCGCAGCCAATGCGCAGTCAAGTGGTCCGCAGAACGTGCACGGTATGCCGAAGCAGACGGCAAAACTTCTCTTTGGATAGGCCATCAAAGTTGAACAAAGCAGACCAAGAAAAACAAATACGATCATGCAGCTTCGCATCGCTTTTCTTGATGTCTGTATATACTGAGATGTCTGGCTTACACTTTGCTTCATCGTGTTTACTCGCCCTGCCCGGTCGCCGAGGCCACGCCACTGTTTGCTTTCCGGAATGCCTGCCGCAACTTGCTTGAAAGCATAACCGATACTGACATCTCACGCCTTAACTGACTTTCATACGTCGCCCGATCAAGCATAAGCTCGATGGCCTTCATCGCAACATATTTACGGGAAACGTTTGCGGGCTTATCATACAAAGACGCATAGAAATCCGGGTCCTGATAAAGTTTTTGGGATAGAATCTCGAGCTGCTCATAATAGCTTGGTTTTTGTGACATCATCGCATAAATGTCTTCGTTGCTTGTCCCGGCAGGCATCAATTCTTTCAATATTGCAGCAAAATACTGGGATGTTGACGACGTATTCGAGCTGCCATTTGATTTCAAACCGACGATCGCATTAAAGCTATCCTGAGCAACCGCGCGCTTTGCCGCGACACCGCGGAGCCCCATAAATAGACTCTGGGCCGTTTCGTTTTGCAATTGAGCATTTGAAAGATTGCGTGTCAGAACCCGGTGGCCATAAAGGTTATTTCCAAGGGCCATCAAATCCTCTTCATCCGTCGTATTTCCACCATTTGTGAAATCTACGTTTATCGTACGAGGAACGTCAATCATACGGGTATAATCCAGATCACGGTTGCGGCGATACAGATTTGATCCACCTTTCGGGCCACCAGCAACGCCGTCATGGTCACAGGCAAGATCAAGCCCCGTATCCGCCCTTAGCCAGTTGTTGTCTTTTACATCGCAATATGTTGTTACAAATTGTTGCCAGCGCCCCGCCAAATCCTGATCAACGCTTGGGGCGGCGTTTGTATTTGCACTTCCGAGCTGACGCGAAATAGAAATCTCCGCAAGCGCGGCCCGGTTGAATTGAGCAAGCGCCTCCGAGGCGGCAAGGCTTCTGGTTACCGTCCCGAACAAACAGAGCTCCTCACTCGGGTGATAGTCTCTATGCGCCTCAATCTCCAGACGCTGAAAGAGGAGCTGCGTATCAAGCTGATTTTCAGCATCCAAAAACGCGCCGATTACCTCAACCTGGTACATTGCCACCGCCGCCATTTGCGTCGCCGTCATAGCCATCGCAGGCGCGAACTCAGTGTCCATCATGACGTCGATCATCCAGTCCTGAAAAGCCCTGAGGTCGTCAGAAAACTCTTGCTCAGTGTTATTCAAAAGATCATTATGCTGATCATTAATTTCCTGAACCGCTCTGTTGCAGTCCAAGTCTGCGCAGTGCCCCATCCCGGTGCAAGCGCACGTCGCCCACGCTCTTTCCGAAAACACGCTTTGGGAAACAAACATACTCAGCAGAAACGCACACAGAAGCTTTGCCCACCAATTCCTACTGGACCCGCGCTTTAATATGTGTGTTTTTACGCCTTGCATTGCCCTGAAACTTTAAAAAATATTTACCGATTCATTATTTTAAACATAAGCACGAGAAATTTTACAGCTTTTTAAGATTTCTCTAAATAGGTTTATCCTAACACAGGCTGAATGGCAAAGGCACGTGTAAACAAACACAAAATAGTGAAAAAATATCATTTCGACTCTTGTGTAATGATTTTTTTGCCGTCAAACTCATGTGGTATATAGTTTAAGTTTAAGGGGCTTCGAAAGGTTTTCCATGCTAGGCAAAAAACAAAACACTCCTGCGCAGACCGCCGATACTCGAGGCAAGGCGAGTGAGGATACCTCCGGCCTCGCCACCGTTATTATTCGGAATGAGTTCTATCGCGATGGTTATAGAAGCCTCCTGAAGATTACTTTGTTGCAGGCGCTTATCATTCTGGGGCTCGTTTGCTCTGTTTACTACATCGTCTATGTGAACCAAAAAGAATATGTTTATTTTGCGACGACCGAAGATGGTCGCCTCATCCCCATGGTCCCCCTAGATCAACCGAACTTGAGTGCGCCGGCTTTGATGTCCTGGGTTGCCCAAGCTTCTACAGAAGTTATGACCTTCGGGTTCAGCGACTACAGACGCCGACTTCAAGAAGCGTCGCGTAATTTTACGAAACGGGGATGGGAAAGCTTCACCCAAGCGCTTCAACGCTCCCGTATTATTGAGATGGTTGAGGCGAACCAGCAAGTTTTGACGGCCGCTCCTAAAGGCGCTCCGATCATGGAATCTGAGGGCGTTGTGAACGGTCAGTATCAATGGACTGTTCAGGTCCCCCTTATTTTGACCTATCAATCCGGTGCAAAAACATCGAATTCCGGTCTTCTGGTTACTATCGTTGTTGTTCGTGTTCCGCGCCTAGAAAGCCCGAATGGCGTGGGTATTGAGCAATGGGTTGCTGTGCCGCGATAGGGAGTTTTTAATTTTATTCACATATCCTGTTGATAAATACGTGACAATTATAAAAATTCAATGTATCGTTTATGAGTTTTTAGAGTATCTGGACTAGCCATATTCATGAAATACACGATCTTTACACCTACCGACATGCCGACTATTTCGCTTCGCAAGTTTATTGCTGGAACCTTTTTGGTTTGCACTTGTCTGGCCTGCAGCCCGGCTCACGCTCAGGATGAAAGCTTTCTTCCTGCCGATAATTCTTCTGATGGTGCTGGGGACCTCTTCAGCTTTGAAGATGAAACGATGAATTTCGACAAATCGTCCGATCAGCTTGAGGCTGACTTCAGAAAGCAGGCTTTCGACGCTGCGCTGCGTCAGCTGCTTCCTCTTGATCCACAAGAGATCAGGACGGTGCTTGAGCATTTTGACCGGACGGTTGAGTCTTCTAATCTTCCTGTTCACCCTTATCCGCGTCCAGAGTCTACGGTTCAGAACGTTTCTCTTGATCCCGGTAGTCCGCCGCTTATTGTTAAGCTTGCTTATGGTTATGTGACGACTCTCAGCATTCTTGATTCATCCGGCGCGCCTTGGCCGATTGAGGATATGAGTTGGGTTGGTGATTTTGAAATTATGGACGATACCGTAAAGGATCTGACGAATCTTCTTCGGATATCACCTTCGACGCAATTTGCGCATGGGAATATTTCTTTGAGGCTTCTCGGGCTTGATGCTCCTGTTGTTCTTACATTTGAAACAAACCGTGATCTGGTTCATTACCGCTTTGATGCTGTGGTCCCAGGTAATGGGCCGAATGCTCAAACACCACTTATTGATCCCGGCATTAATATTTCAGCCGGTGACGTTGATATGGCCACGGCTTTGGGAGGCGTTCTTCCTCCGGGCGCTCAAAAGCTTGATGTTTCAGGCGTAGATGGGCGGACTTCTGCGTTTCGATATAATGATATGACTTATGTGCGTACGCCGCTTACTCTCCTTTCTCCAGGATGGGATAGTTCGGTTTCTTCTGCTGACGGAACCCGTATTTATGCCTTGCAGGACGCTCCTGTATTGTTGCTATCAGAAAAAGGGCGCACTGTTCGCGCTTATCTTACTGACCACGAGGATCTGCTAGATGAATGATGATCTTGATGAAGAAGTTATCGGCTCGGACGATGGGTTTGATGAGTTTGTTCAGAAAAATTCCTTAGGGGATGTCTGGCGTAATAATCCGCTTGTTAAAGTCGGTATTGTTATTGTTGGCGCAGGCGCTATTTTTGGTGCGATTATGATTTTTGGCGGGGGCTCTCAAAAGCCGCCCGTTTCCGCCGTGCCTGTCGGATCCTCGGTTAACGCGCCTCCGGGTACGGAAGCTGCCTCTCCGGCATATGTTCAGGCTGTTGAAGCTCAGAACGAGGCTGATCTTGAGGAAGCAATTAAAACACAGGGTAGTACACTTCCTGTTCCTATCGAAACGCCTTCTGAACGCCTTCAGTTGCCCGCGGAAGAAGAAGAAGAAGAAGACCCTCTTCACCGCTGGCGTCGCCTTCAAGAAGAGCGTGTTGTTCGTGAAACCAAGCAGCAGGTTGACACAGAACCTGTAACCGTTGTGAACTCAGAGCAACAAAATCAGGCTGTTAAGGCAATGGCCGAGGCTATGTCAAAGCAAATGCAGTCTATTCTTGGTCATAATACCAAAAAATTGGATTTTACATACAAGGCTGTGGTCGATCCGCAGGTTTTTGAAACCGACAATGGAACCGGTGTTGATGGTGGTGGCGAAGATCTTGGCGAAGAGCTTACGGATGATGAGGAAGCGGCGATCATTATTTCTGCTGGTGATATTGCTTACGCACAGTTGCTCACCGAAGCAAACTCTGATGTTCCAGGGCCTGTTCTGGCGCTTTTGGTATCCGGCCCGCTCAAAGGTAGCAAGATCCTCGGTAAGTTTTCAGTTAAGGAAGATAAGTACCTTACCCTTAACTTTGATACCGTCGTCGTTGACGGGAAGAGTGTTTCGATTACCGCGATTGCCCTTGACCCGGACACCACCCTTCCCGGGATGGCGACCGAAGTTAACCACCGTTATTTCAAGCGTGTTATTCTTCCTGCTGCTGCTGCCTTTGTTAAGGGCTTGTCTCAAGCAATTGCGGATTCAGGGAATACTGATATTACGATTAGTCAGGACGGAACAACGACAGCATCTACGGATAACAACAAGAGCCGCGATCAAAAGGTTGCGACCGGGGTTTCCGAAGCTGGTGATGAGATTAGCAGCATCATTGATGATATGGCTAATGACACAAAAGTTCTGGTTAAAATTCACTCGGGTACACCGATGGGTATTCTCTTTACAGAGCCTGTTATGGAGAAAAACTCTTCGGACGATATGACTGAATAATTCTCTAGATTTAAAATCAAGGATTGGTTGATATGGTTCCTCCAGGAAAAAAACCGGATGCGGTTTCTGACGATGAAATTTCGGATTTTGATGATGAATTCGACAGTGATGTGACTTGGTCGGATATCGAAGACGACTTTGAGTCGGAAGTCTTTGAAGATAATTTGGGAGAAGAGGATTTACCCTCGACTGATAATTTTGAAGAAAGTGCCGTCCTCGCCCCACAGCGCCCTGCAAAAAAGAAAGGGTCTGCCGGCCTGTTCATCGCCCTTCTGGTTATTTTAGGTGCTGCCGGCGGTGGTGGTTACTTTTATTTCCAAACGATGATGCCGAAAGCCGCTCGCAAGCCTGTTGTTCAGAATATTCCTGTTGCCACGAACGAAAAGGCCCCGGAAGCTTCTCCTGAGACGAGCCCTCCTGTTCAAGAGGACACGGCCGCTCAAGTTAATGCAGACCCTCAATTGGCGGGTGAACTTCCGCCGATGCCAGATCAGGCGTCTGATGGTGATGCTCTCAACGTCGGGACTGATGAGAATTTGGTTGATAGCGCGGAAGCAGAAGTTCTTACGCCTATGCCTACTATGACTGATAGTGATTCTGTTGAACTGTCTTCTCTGGATGATGCTTTGCCTGTTGATGATACCGCGAATGCCCCCTTGTCTTCTGAAGACGACGGCGAAATTCTTGCTATGGATACAACAGAGCAGCCTCTTTCACCAGAATCAGAAGATTCTCTTGCTTCGGCCTCTAAAGAGGCTGATCTGTTATCACAGACGGAGAAGCCTTTTGTGCCTGCTCTTGAGGAAGCTGTTCCAGCTGAGGACGATACACTTACTTTAGATGAGCAGCTCGGCGATGTTGTGGAGGCCGCTGTTGAGGAACCTCAGATTTCTGCATCCGATGTCCCCGCCCCCGCTCCAGAAGAGTCGGCCCCCGAGGTTGTCGAGGCACCTGTTGCTGCGCCGGAGCCACAACCTGAACCCGAGATCGCACCCGCACCTGCTCCTGAGCCTGAGGCCTCTGTGCCTGTGCAGCCTGAACCGGTTGCAGTTCCAGCGCCACATGTAGAAGCTGCTTCTCAGCCTGTTGCGAAGCCTGTTGCACCAAAGAAGGTTGAAAAACCTGCCCCTGTCTGGAAACTTCGTTCCGCTCAACCAGGTCGTGCCGTCATTTATGATCAGCGTACTGACGAAATGAAAACTGTTGAAGTTGGTGATACAGTTGCAGGGATTGGCAAAATTCTTTCTGTTTCAAATGAAACCGGAAAGTGGGTTGTTCGTGGAACACGTGGTGAAATCAAGCAATAATACCTGCTTGTTCGTTTCGCGTTATTATTTTGCCTAAAATTTCCAGTTTTTTAACGGCTTGTGTGTTTTTTAGCTAAAACACCTGTTTTTTCGCGGGGTTTTCGAGATAACATAAAGTTTGCAGAGTATTACTAAAATGTGATGTAATATTTATGTGTCAGACATTTTACTATGGATGAGAGTGGACCTATATGTTTAAACAGCGATATCTGAATATTTTTCTTGGCGTTCTGTTTTTTATACTGCCTTCGACGCCTGTGTTTGCGCAAGGTTTGAATGATATTGCCTGGAATCTTACCGATTCAACTGAAGGTCTTCCTGGTCTTTTTACGGCTGTTTTCTATTTGCTTGGTTTGTTGTTTGCTTCGACGGGCTTATTAAAAGTTAAGGAACACGTTGAAAATCCAAATCAAACACCGCTTAGAGTTCCTCTCATCAGGCTTTTTGCCGGAGGCGCACTTTTTGCTTCTCCGATTATCTATGAAGCTATGCAGGATGCAATTGATGCTGGGGCAATCACCACTTTCGGGCAGTCTCAAGCTGATACAGATCCGCTCATGCAGCCAATTGTTAACACAGCCAGTGCGCTTGCGCCGCTTGGTGATAACGTAAACTCGATTTTTGAAAATGTTTTAGATTCGACATACCTCATTCCAGGTTTGGTGACAGGTATTGGCTACCTGCTGGGCCTTTTGATGGGTGGCCTTGGAATTCTTAAAGTTAAGGCTTATGTCGAAGATCCTGATCGTAACCCTCTGAAAGAGTCCATTATCCGGTTTGTTGCCGGCGGGGCCTTGTTTGCTCTTCCTGCCATTTTTACGGCTATGTATACGACGATAGAAAATGGTGGTATGGGGACTCTGGGCTGGTTCTTCAATGATTTGAACGATGGGAACTTTGTCCACTCTACAGAGTCTGGTGCTGATGAATGTCTCGGATGGATGGGTGGCACTGTTGGTGATATTCTTTGTAATTCCTGGATGCAGACTGCCGGTATTGCACCGTTCTTAACCGGCCTTGCCTACATGCTAGGGATTATTTTCGGTGTCTGGGGCGTTATCAAGGTCAAGGACCATGTTCTGAATCCTATGCAAATTCACCTATCCGAAGGCCTGATGAGACTTTTGGCGGGCGGCGCGTTTTTTGCCCTTCCCTTCGTCGTCAGTGCGATAAACACAACGCTGATGTCCGGGGGCCTGTACGGGTTCTTCTCAGGGACAGATACGAATACGGGTTTTGTGACGACAGGTTGCGGGGCTGGTACACACAGTCTGGACGAAGCGATGGTTTGTTTGATGCAAGATTTGCTCGGGCCTGGACAGCTTGTTTTGAACTTCTTTGGTTTTGTTGCCGGTATGATCTTTATTATGATCGGTATTTCCCGCCTTATTAAGTCTGCGCAGGAAGGTCCTAAAGGCCCAGGCGGGTCGGGAACTGTTGCCACATTTGTTACAGGCGGACTTCTGATTTCTGCTTCAACCTTTGTCCGGGCCTTGTCAGGTACGATGTTTGATAATGGCGGGGTTA
This sequence comes from Alphaproteobacteria bacterium, assembly GCA_020445145.1. GTDB lineage: Bacteria > Pseudomonadota > Alphaproteobacteria > Micavibrionales > Micavibrionaceae > JAGRHC01. Next base: position 319 of record JAGRHC010000061.1, on the reverse strand, counting down.
CAGAGACGGCTGCGAACCTTGCCTATACAACCGGTATGACTGCAGCTGAAACGGATGCCATATACAATGTTATTTCGGCTGTGATCCAGTTCATGATCATTGTCGGTCTGATCAGCTTTGTACGCGGCCTCTTTATCATGCGCGATGTGTCTGAGGGTAAGCAGCAGGCATCGGTCATGGCCGGGATGACACATATCATAGGCGGCGCCCTTGCCGTTAACCTCGGTCCCCTGATTAATGCTGTTGAAACCAGCCTTAATATCACGGGCTGGGGCGTCACATTTAGCTAATTTTTGAGAGTTCAAAGTGAAGTGCGACT
>JAGRHC010000009.1 GCA_020445145.1 Alphaproteobacteria bacterium | reverse complement strand
ACCTAGGAATTTAAGGCTCCCGATTTCGCGGAATTGATGGACCAGCGCGAAAGAGGGAACGCAAGTCGGGAGCCGAATTTTGTTTATGAGAGTGGAGTTGCGGGTTTTTCGTTTTTGATTTGTTTATTTCCTTTTGTCATGTGCCGGGCTTGTTTTTTGCGGATGTTTGTTGCCCCGAAATTACAGTGCATTCGCTAAAAGCGAAGCAAGCCTATACTTTAGCCGCCGGTTTATCCGGCGGCTTTTTTTTGCTCTGGACATTCCTTGTTAAGAATCGTTAAACTCGGTGATGAATTGAAATTTCATTTTCTGATGTAAGGTTACGTTATGTTGCTACGCGGGCTTTTTGTTTTTCTCTCTTTTTTTGCACTGTTCATTGCAGGCTCTGGTTTTGTTTATGCCCAGAGTGAAGCAGAGAAGTCAGAGGGCGGAGATTTTCTTTCTGATCCTTTGAAAACGGAACGGGCTCAGGCTTTGAATTCTGCAGTGTCTGCTAAAATTAAGTCTCTTGATTATGCAGACGCGCAGCATTTTTTTATATTGTACAAGAACTATACAATGGTTAGTGCTGTAAAAGCTGTTGAGGCTGATCTAAAAATGGCTGTAGACGCTTGTAGTGAAGAAAATCCCAAGATGAAAAAAGATCTTAATAGCCGTTATGAGGCGTGGCACGATGCCGTTGCGAAGTCCATGGAAAGTGCTATGTCCAATATTAACAACATGATATTGGCTCAGACCTATGAAAGCCGTGCGAACCTTGAGAGTTTGTTCAGGGAAGCGGATGATGTTCGGGCTGATACGGATTCCCAGTTTAAAAAAATCCCAGTCTCAACACCCGAGGCTTGTGAATATATGGTGAGCAAGATGGAAGAAACTCGTGACCAGATGATTTCCTTGCTGAGCACAACGCTTGTTACTTATCCGACAGCGGTACAGCGATCACAGCCGTAGGCAGCTGTTTCTGTGCAGTGAGTATGCTTGCTTCGCCTATGAATCTTTGTATTTTGTGCGCTCACAAATAAAGTTTGTAAAATATCCTACAATATGCAAAAATAAGCGTAACTTCGGACCTTTATATATAGAATGCCCTCGAAAAAAAATTAAGCAGTTGGGCCTATAGCGAAGTGATGGTGATAATATAAAGCCGCATAAATAAAAACAGGCGGCAGGATAAAGGGTGTAGAATGGCAGATCAAGTAGCTCCTGTACAATCTCAGCAAGATCAAACTCTGACTCCGCTGGATTTATATAAGACGTTGCGTGTTGTTTTTGCTTTAAGTCCTGAGGATAGTTATTCTCCTGTCAGTGGGCAGAAGTTGGTTTTTGAAATCCAGTCCAGACTGGAGGCAAAGCAGCCATCTCAAACGATTACCACGCCGGAGCAGGCTGCTGCTCGTGTGGATGCGCTTGCTGCTGATATTTCGGCTTCATTTCAGGGGACAGAGTTTCCGATCAGTAAAGATCAAGTCGCAGGGTTGATTAATGCTTCTGTCGCTGTTGTTGAGAATCTTAATGCGGAAACATTTGCTAATAATTTGACAGCTGCCCAGTTACAATCAATTTCTTCCGTTGCTAATCGTGCAGGTTTTCAAAATGAAGGATTGGACGCTCAGGCGGCTACGGCGTTTGTCCTGAGTACTGAAAAACAAGCTATCAAAGTTTCTGTGGGTTTGGGTGTGGATTTAGCGAATACGGCGCTTCAAGATGTCGGGGCGGCGATTGAGGCTAAGTTGAATGGTCTTTCTGCTCAGGATGCTCAGGTTTTCGCTGCGAATAGCGGGATGACAGTTGATCAGGCGAAATTGCTTGCACAGGCGACGACTGGTCTTGGGGCAGCGAAGGTTATGTCTGGTCAGGTTTTTGACTCACTTTATGGGGTACGTAATGTTGACATGAGGCCTGGGGATCGGGGCGCCGTGACGACGGCTGATATTCCGCCGACAGCTTCGACTCAGGGGGGGGAGGGGGCTCCGGCATCGGTTGTTCAAGATCGTTTGAGGGGTGTCGGGATTCAGCTTGGCGTTGAACTTGTTTCCGGGACACCGGAAGAGATTCAAAAGGGTCTGGATGCACGTCTTGCCGAGATTAGGCAAGAGATTTTGAGTGATTTGCAGAAGTCTGCCGGTCGGACACGTTATGCCGATCAGAATGAAAAACGATATGAGGGCGTTTTTAAGGCAAAGTACGGCGTTTCTCCGGATGATTTGCGTAATGCCGTTATGGCGGATGTGCGGACTTTGCATGATATGCAAAGCAAGCCTGCTCTCGATGCGCAGACTGTCGCCGCGATGGACACGCTGCGTGGTAATTTTTCTATGCTTGATATGACTCCAGGTGCCGATTTTCTTAAGGATAGTGATGATGCGAAAGCTAAACTGGCTGCACTTTTGAGCACCAAGGAGCATCCTGTGAAGCCGGAGGAGCTTACGCCCGCGCGTTTGAGGGCTGAGCTGAAGAAACAGCTTGATGATCCTGCTTCCGCTTATCATGTTGTTAAATCGACGTATGATATTTCTCAGGATGGCGCAAAGGCCCTTCTCGCGAGCCAGAACGCGCCGGTTGCCATTCAGAACAATCCAGTATGGTTCTTTAATCTGGTTGAAAATAAAGATGGTCAGCAAGATCAATTGATTGCGGCTATTGAAACGGTTGAGAAAAATCGTACGGATATTGCGGCGGCGCCTTCGACTGCTCCATCTGTGCCTCCGGTTGCTGCCGGTGGGCGGATGTCTAGTGGCTTTATTCATACGAGCCTTAATCCTGCGGGGAATTCTCCCGCTGCTGGCGCTACGCCGACAGTTCCGCCTGCGGCTCCTCAGGCTGCTCCGGCTACAGCTTCTGTGGCCGCGGCAGATGGTAATTCTGTTCTTGCGGTTCAGTCTGTGTTTACCCAGATGGGGCTTAAGGCCGGGAATGAGCAGGGTAAAATTGATAATGATTTTACGACCTCTGCGGCGCAGTTACGTAATATTGTTTTTGCGATGGCTGGAAAAACGCCTGCTGATCCTAACCAATCTTTGATGGCAAACGATGTTCAGGAAATGAAGCAGGCTGTTGCTGCTTTCAAGGGGACAAAGGAATATCAACAGTTAAAGGCTTTGTGTGAGGGGCGAACTCCTGAAGGGCTTAGTCCTGAGCAGGCCGAAAAAATCAAGGGTTTTGAGGGGAGTAAGTCTAATCCTGCTCAATATGCCCAACTTGTCTTGAATGCGATGGTTGTTTCGGCCGCGCCGGGGGACGCTGAGGCTCAGAAATTTAAGGCCATCTGGAATCAAATGCCTGCAGAGATGAAAGGCCGGATCCCTGCTGTTCTTACTAATCTTGAGAATGATAAGTTTTTTGATAGTTTACAGAGCGTTTATGGGGCGCAGACAACGACTGCTACTGTTGATTTGCCAAAGAGCGATCAGTTGCAGGAATCGATTGGTAACGTTCAGGCGCAACTGGTTGCTCTTGCAGGTTCTGTCGATGAATTGGCTGGGCAGTACAGCAATTTTATTGATTTGCGCGGGATTTTGAAACCGCCGTCTGACGCTGAAGTGTCTGCGGGCGCTTTTGGGGCGACTTCTAATGATGCTCTGGCCAAAACAATGTTGGCGCTTAAGGTGATGTCGGGCGTAGAAGGGAATTCAAACGGTGCGTTTGATCCGAAGTTGCGCGAGGCGATCTATACCAATCCTAATCTTGCGATGGTTGCTAGTAAGCTTGGTGCCGAGCAGATGGATAAGGCTGCTTTTGCGGAGCATAACAAGGCGTTCCAGGAGCAGCTAAAATGTGCTCGCCTGAATAGTTTGCAGGGTGATGAGCGTACTAAAGCGTTATCTGATGCCGGGATTACAGAGGCGCAGTTGCAAGATAAGCTCAAAGAAAAAACAAAGCTTAATCAGCTTGATCGTTTGTTCCTTGATCTCCAGATCATGCAGGATGCGGGGCAGATTGATAATAAACGGGCGGCGCAGCTGACCCAGTATGATCTCATGATGGACATTGCTTACGACAAGTTCCTGAAGGATGATCCGATGGGCGTTACGTCGTGGCTCAAAGATTTCTTCTTGAACAGCGATATCGGCAAGATGATCGGGCAGCTTCTGGGCGCGTTCGGTATTCATGTCGAGCGGCTTTGGGGTGATCGCAGCCAGTCGCATCCGGACGGTCCGGAAGGCTCTCGCGGGGCGCTGGAGCAGAGCTACAAAATGGCGCTCAAGCATTACAATTTTGACAAGCAGGAAATGTTCCAAGATGTCGACAAGGCGATGGGGATTGTCGGTGGCGTGATTAATCCGATGTTTGATAATGCTCCTGTGGAGCAGGTGCGGGAATATGTTCGCAGGGCGATGAAAGAGGCAGAGCGTGAGCAAGATCCCGAGAAGGCTTCGCATGTTTTTGCCGAATCGATTATCCGGGATGCGAATGCTTACCGTGAGAACCATCGGCTTGCGCTAAGCGGGAATCCGCCTGGTCCGTTCCCTGGTCAGCATCCGGCAGCTCGGTCTGCATCGGTTTCGGGGCCCGGCTCTAGTGCATCCGGCGGTCATGTCGGCGCGGCTGGCGGAGTGGCGCGTCAAGTGCTTGAGGATGGCGGGGCTATGGATGGATCCAAGGTCGGCGTTGAGCGCGTGACGGTTGAGGGTGCGCAAGGCGCTAAAAAAGATTTCGGGATCGCGTTTGTGCCCGATAATCGTCCATATAATCCGCAGCCGATTGCTTCGGCTCCTGATCAGGTAAAATTCCTGCAGCGTTATATGGCTGACAATGAGGGCAAACTGGGTTTGTCGACGAAATCGGGTTCTTATCTGAAGGACGGCCAGCCGACTGGAGAAATTACGCGTAATACCAGTATGGCGCTGGAGGAGCTTTTGGTCCGGGCGCAGTTGCATGCTGGGCGCTCGATCGATCAGATCGAGCACAAGTTCGATGCCGATAACATTGAGCTGGTTCAACAATATATGAAGGATAAGGGCGTCACAGAAGGGGTTGCTGACAAGTTTGTCGGCATTTTGCATGAACTGGATGCAAAGCCGAGTGATCCGAAACTTGCGAGCATTCTTGATCGTTGTATCTTGAATCAGGTTCAGGTCGGGACGATTACAGGCGCTTCGCCTGCGACGGGGCCACAGAGCGACACGCCTGCTCCAGAGATTGCTATTTCTGATGTCAATGATGCCGACGCCTTCAATCGTTACAAGGAATATAATAAAGGCAGAGAATGCCCTGCGCCTTACGTTTTCAAGGAAAATGGTGAGATTTATGTTGGTATCGTCGATAAGGCAGCGAATGGAGGCAATGGCGCGTTCAAGATTCTTCATCTGGAGGGTTTTGAAGAAAAGCGCGCATTGTCTGCTTCGGACCTAAAGCTTTTGAAGGATAACTATTCCTGGTATCAGGATGTTGATCCTGCGTATGCTATTCAAACTTACATTGAGCAGAAGCTTTGTCTTGAACCGAAGGTGGTTGAGCTTCAGTCTGCGCCGGCGCGCGCGCCTGTTGAGGATCGTCCGGCACCTCAGCGTGAAGAGCCTTGTTTAACAGAAGGTGGCGGACAGCATCCTGCGCGGGTTTATCGTGATCTTCCGAAGTTGAATGATGAAGCCTTCTTGTTTGGTGGAGAGCTTCGGGCTTGTGATCTGGATGATCTTTACAAGCGCAGTGAGGGGATGGGAAGCTCTAAGGGTGGCATTCCTCACGGCGGGTATATGCTGACGCGCCTTGATGATCATCATCTGATTATTTCGACTCGTGCGAATGGCGGGGCTGGGGAGATTGAGCACCGCGTTGTGGATCTGGAGAAAGATCGTCTGGAGTTTGGCAAAGTCAGAGAGTGCTATGATCGGAATGATCCGGTGCGCCGGATTGATGACTTCCTCTTTTATTCAAGACTCGAGGAAACCAAGGGTAATCTTGGTTATGCCAAGGCGGTCTCCTCTTATGACCGCATGTCTCATGTTCTGGAAGTGCCTCGTAATGATGGTGGTTTCCCGTATGATGTTTTTGATGCGCTGGAAGTGGTCTATAATGGTCGCCCTGGTATGCAGCAAAGCAAGTATCATGACCTTTACAATGAGTATGTTTCAGGCCGTGCCGGGTTCCAGGGGCGTGTTCAGGATATTCAACGTGACTGGGCTCGTGATCAAGCGGAGCGTGGCCGTGGGCGGGAGTATCGTCATGCTGATGGTACGCTTCGTACGCCGACCCAAAGCGGGTATGCTCAGCAATATGGCGATGGGTATCGTCCACCAGCGGAGTATGACGGCGATGGCTATGAGCGTTTCCAACGCGGGCGCCGTTATGGTCGTGATCGTCATGTTGTTTACGAGCGTGAAACTGAGCGTGTTTATCGGGATGATGATTATCGTTCAGGCCGCGTTAGCCGTGATTTTGATCGCTGTTCAAATCCTCCGCGCTCTTTTCGTGGGCGCTTTGAGGATCTGGGCCGTGATTGCGGTTTTGGTGGTGATGGCGAGGCGCATGGTCGCGGGACAGTTCGTGTTGGCGTTAATCATCGTGGTAATCGTGACATTGTGAACGGGGATGTCCGTATTCGCGGTGAAGATGGCGAGGGTAATCCTTTTGGTGTGAATGTTCGGTTTAAGGACATTATTCATATGGGAGATATCTTCGGTGGTGGTCGTCATCACGGTGGTCGTCATCATGGTGGGCGCCATGGTGGATTTGGTCCGGAGAATATATCTGTTCAAATCATTAAGGGCTTTGGTTTTTAATCAGGCTTGCTTGCTGAGGCAGTCACAGCCCTGGATGTGGTCGTTGACGAGGCCCATGGCTTGCATGAAGGCGTAGCAGGTTGTGGGGCCGACGAAGCGCCAGCCGCGTTTTTTCAGATCTTTTGATAGGGCCTGCGATTCCTTCGTTTGGGAAGGGATGTCTTTTCTGGTGCTTGGGGTGATGTTTTCTTTCGGGGTGAAAGTCTCGATGTAGCCTTTCAGGCTTTTGTATTCCTCTATGAGTTCGATTGCGCGGGCGGCGTTGTTGATGGTGGCTTCGATTTTGCCGCGGTGGCGGATGATGCCGGGGTTTGCTAGGAGCTCTTCAATATTGTTATTGTCGAATTTGGCTACTTTGTAGAAATCGAAATTTTCGAAAGCGGCGCGGAAGTTTTCGCGTTTGCGGAGGATTGTGATCCAGCTTAAGCCTGCCTGAAAGCCTTCGAGGCAGAGTTTTTCGAATAGCCTGATATCGTCATGGACCGGGCGGCCCCATTCCTCGTCATGGTAACGGATGTAGAGCGGGTCATTGCCGCACCAGAAGCAGCGCTTTTTTCCATCCGTTCCGGTGATGAGGTCTTGGTTGGTCATGGATAATACCTTACATTTGTTTTGGGCTGGATTTTAGCATGTCTGTATTTCTTTTGGGGGAGGAAAGATGTTTCAGGGACTCTCTGATTTTCGTGCGAGGTTGTGGCAAAGGCAGCGGGATATTCCCGAGGTTAGCGCTGCCGAAATTGAAGCGGAAAGTGCGTTTCTTGCTGATGCGCAGGAAAAGCTTGACGTTCTTGAGGAATTGCGGCTTGAAAAGCTGGATTCTTATCGCTTTCGCAAGATGGTTGGTCTTCCAGCCGCTACGATTGTGACACCTGTTCTTGCTTTTGGGGATTACTTGTTGACACTTTTTCACCGGGTAGACCATAACGACGGGAGCAGTGCTGGTTTTGCTTTTCTGTTTCTTTTTCTGAGTTTTTTGTACTGGTGGGTGACAAAGCCAAAACGTGAGTATGCGAAGGTTTATAAGAACTGGATTCTGCCGGATTTAGCAAAGTTGTTTGGTAATTTTAGTTATGATGCGCGCGGCGCTATTCCACTTCATGTGATACAGCCTTCAAAAATCTTGCCTAGACATGACCTGTATGAGTCTGAGGATTATTTCGAGGGAACGTATAAGGATGTTCATATCCAGTTTTCAGAAATCGATTTCCAGCAAGAGCGGCGTTCCAAGAACGGTAAGCATTATGTCAGTGTTTTTAAGGGGCTGGCTGTCTTACTCGATATGAAGCGGAAGAGGTTTTACGGGCATACTATTCTCGATTACAACCGCAGTAAAATGAGCGAGTGGTTCAAAGAGAAGTCCATGAAGCTTAAACGGGCCAATCTTGTCGATCCTGAATTTGAGAAGATTTTTGATGTTTATACGGATGATCAGGTCGAGGCGCGGTATCTGGTTGATCCTGTGATGATGGAGCGGCTTACGCGGATGTATAATGAGTATGACGGGAATAAAATGGCGGCGGCTTTTTATGATTCCAAGATGCTTATTTTGATCTCCAGTCCTTATAATTATTTTGAGCCTGCAGACCTTGAAATTCCGGCGACGGACCCGCGCTCGATTTTGCAGATGAAAAAAGAGATCGGGGAGATTTTGTCTATTATTGACAGGCTGGACCTTTATGATCCAAATAAGGTGCATGAAATGGCGCAAGCGCAATAGTTAGAAGGAAGAGAATTTAATGGCATCTTATCAGTATGTTTATGTGATGAACGGCTTGACCAAGGCTTACGGCAACGGGAAGAAGGTGCTGGAGAATGTGACGCTCAGCTTTTTTCCGGGGGCGAAGATCGGGGTTTTGGGGCCGAACGGTGCCGGGAAGTCGACTTTACTGCGGATTATGGCGGGGCGGGATAAGGATTATACGGGCGAGGCCTGGTCGGCTGAGGGTGCGCGCGTGGGGTATCTGGAGCAGGAGCCGCATCTGGATGCGAAGAAGACGGTCCATGAAAATGTGATGGAGGCTTTGGGGGAAACCAAGGCGATGGTTGACCGCTATAACGAGATTGGTGCGCTGATGGCTGAGCCGGATGCTGATTTCGATGCTTTGATGGCGGAGATGGGTGAGTTGCAGGAAAAGATCGATGCTTGTGACGGCTGGGAGCTTGATCGCACGGTTGAGATCGCGATGGACGCGCTGCGTTGTCCGCCGGGAGATGCGGATGTGACCCAGCTTTCCGGGGGCGAGCGGCGCCGGGTTGCGCTTTGCCGGTTGCTTTTGGAGAAGCCTGATTTGCTGCTCCTTGACGAGCCGACCAACCACCTTGATGCGGAGAGCGTGGCATGGTTGCAGCGGTTCTTGAGCGATTATAAGGGTACGGTGGTGATGGTGACGCACGATCGTTATTTCCTTGATAATGTGACAGGCTGGATTTTGGAAATCGACCGCGGGCACGGTATTCCGTATGAGGGGAATTACTCGGCGTATCTGGATGCCAAGGCCAAGCGTTTGCGTCAGGAAGAGCGCGAAGAAGATGCGCGGCAGAAAACTTTGGCGCGGGAGCTGGAGTGGATTTCCAAGAGCCCGTCGGCGCGGCGGACTAAATCCAAGGCGCGTATTAATGCGTATGAGGATCTTTTGGCTGAATCCGAAAATACAACCCAGCGCGGGACGCAGATTGTTATTCCAACTCCGCCGCGGCTTGGGGATCTCGTGATTGAGGCAAAGGGTATTCGTAAGGGATTTGAAGAAAGGTTGCTTATAGAGAATTTGTCGTTCAAATTGCCGCCGGGCGGGATTGTCGGGATTATCGGGCCGAACGGTGCCGGGAAGACGACGCTCTTTAAGATGATTACTGGCGTGGAAAGCCCGGATGAGGGGAGTTTCAAGGTCGGGGATACTGTGAAGCTTGGTTATGTTGATCAGAGCCGCGATGCGCTTGATGGTGAAAAGACCGTGTGGGAGGAGATTTCCGGCGGGACGGATATTATCAAGCTTGGCAAGGTGGAGATGCAGAGCCGGGCTTATGTGGCGGCGTTTAACTTCCGCGGCGCGGATCAGCAGAAAAAGGTTGCCGATTTATCGGGTGGGCAGCGTAACCGGGTTCATCTGGCGAAGATGCTGAAGTCTGGTGCGAATGTGCTGCTTCTTGATGAACCGACGAACGATCTGGATACGGAAACATTGGCGGCTCTTGAGGAGGCTTTGGAGAATTTCCCAGGATGCGTCGTGGTTATTTCTCACGATCGTTGGTTCCTTGACCGTCTCGCCACGCATATCCTTGCGTTCGAAGGTGATTCGCAGGTGACGTGGTTCGAGGGGAACTATCAAGATTATGAGGCCGATTTCAAGCGGCGGATGGGGCATGATGCCGATATGCCGCACCGGATTAAGTACAAGCCGCTTCGCAAGGCAGGCTAGTCCCTTTGTTTGGTGCCGTGTTTATGGTTTTATTTTTCTCGTCATGTTCGGAGGTAAAATTTTTTTGTGAAAGTGGCAAAAATGTGTCTTAAAAACTCGCCTTTTGCATATAAATGATGATAATATTAACTGTAATTTATCTAAAAACCCGCATAAACGGGGAGTATAGATCGTACAGGAAGTGGTGAGTTAAATCGTGAAAAGTATTAGAACGAGAGACGTTATTGCGTATATGACGCTGCCGCGCGTTCTTCCGCGTGTGAAAAATTTCTTCTCGAGCGGTTTTGCTTATGTTGCTTTTTTGATGGCCCAGATTTATTACATGGTTCGTCTTTTGCCGGTAGGGCACCCTTATCTTAATCCTGCCAATATGGGGCGTTTTGGCCTTCATCACGTGATTGCTGAGGCTGCCAGAAACCTTACTTTTTCCAAGAAAAACATTGATCAGATTATAGTGTTCGGTTTCCTGCTGATGGCTGTGGTTATGCTGGTCGTGCAATTTATTTTGCTGCTTTTTGCGCTTTTGGGCGGTTCTGCGTTTGCATTCTCTTTCTTTGATGTTGCTAATCCGCAAAATGACGTTGCATTTAATATTCTGGATCAGGTGTTCGGTGTACCGGATATGTTTTGCTCTTCTTATTTTGCTCCGTCAGCGGGGACTTGTCCTATAACAAATCCATCTCTTTCGTATGCTTCCGTTGCGACGATGACGCCGTTTCAAATCGCCCTGCATGAGCTTTTCCGGTTTTATTCGGAAGGGTTGTTGTTGATCGGTCTTTTTATTCTTCTTTATTTTATTGTCGTTATTGTTCTTGAAACTGCTGTTAGCGGGTCTCCGTTTGGTCAGCGGTTCCAGAATGTCTGGGTGCCGATTCGTCTTGTTGTGGCTGTGAGCTTGTTGGTTCCTTTGAATCAAGGTTTGAACTCAGGGCAATATATTACTTTGTACGCGGCCAAATATGGATCCAATTTTGCGTCAAATGGTTGGCGGGATTTTAACCTTGCGATTGGTCAGCATGGTTTGTTTGCTTTGTCTCCCGGGTTTAATACTGTTGAGGGGGGGAATCCAATCGGGGAGCCTTATTCCTTGCTTGCCATGCCTTCACGTGTTGATGTTTCTCCTGTTGTTCAGGCCATGACGCTTGTTCATGCTTGCGCTTATGCTTACGCGCTTATGGGGGCCGTTGATACTATTTCTGCTGTTCCTCCCAAGTACTCCCTTAGTAACGATTATACTAGCCAATCACCGCCTGTGCGTAATTTCAGGGTTAAACCATATCTGGTGAAAAACCCGGTTACGTGGATGACTGGGCCGGTCACCTTTCCTGTGGCGACCAATGCTGATGCAAGATTGGATATTACGAGTGCGGCATCCCCTTCTGTTGCTCAAGCTGTCGGTTTTTATTTTGGCGGTGATATCATTATCCGGTTTGGAGAATGGCAGGGCATAGGTGGCGCGGCGCCGGTGGACGGTAATGATCTCGGTTTTTATGCAAAAGAAATGGGCGGGGTGAGGCCTCTTTGCGGGGATATTCGTGTTCCGGTTACAGATCTAAAACATATTACAGATTATGGTACCGTGGGTGGCCCTGATTATATGTTGGCAACATATTATGAGATGGTTTTGAGGATGTGGTTCGATAGTACCTGGAGTAAGTATTTCGTCCGGCGGTATGTCACACTGGCCCTTAAAAACGATGCGACAATGGGGGCTTTGTGTTCGGCCGGAGCAGGTGTTATTGGTCCAGCTTCGACAATGGGTTTTCCGTCTGCCGCTAATTGTAAGACTCAGTATCCGACATCTGAATGGAAGTCAGAGATGACTCAAAGCATATGGCAGCCATGGCTGGATGGTGAGGTTAAGTCGGCTTGGGGGCTTTATCTTCTTAACGGTACGGATATGTACATGGAGAATAATATCATTGAGCGTGGTTGGGGCGGCGCAGGGATATGGTTTAATAAGCTGGCCGAAGTCAACGGATCGTTTATGGATTCTGTTTTGAATTTACCTGGTACCGATAAATTCCCGCTCGTTATGGAGCAGGTTCGAAGTGCAAAGTTACGCACAGACTCGAATCTGACCGGTCTGGAGCAGTTTAAGCCCAGTATGCGCGCGATGTCGAACACGGATATGGCGAACTTGCAAATTGAAGAAGGCACGCCTGGTTTGCAGCAAGTTGCCGCGCCTCTTTTCGAAGTTTTTAAGTATTTGAATGGTGATACTCAAAACCAGAACAAAGAAGAAAAGATTACCTATACTAATATCTTTATGGATGCGATGAATCTTCTTATGGGGACATCCGGTATAGCGAATATTCGTGGGGCCAACGCACATTTGCATCCTTTGGCCCAGTTGGTTGCGGTTGGTAAAGGTCTTGTTGAGGCTGCCATTCGAAATGTTGCTGTTTCTTCGGCTTCGGCTTTTCTCGGGGGTGCGCTTGTCGCGATGGATAGTTCTTCGAAAGCGGGTGCACTGGCGAACGCAGCAAGTAGTTTGCTTCTTTCTACGGCCTTTATCGGTTTGACGGCCGGGATTGTTTTGTTCTATGTGTTGCCGTTCTTACCGTTCCTGTATTTCTTCTTTGCTGTCGCCTCTTGGGTTAAGGCTATTTTTGAGGCGATGGTTGGTGTACCGCTTTGGGCACTTGCGCACTTGCGCATTGATGGTGAAGGGTTGCCAGGGGATGCTGCTCAGAACGGTTATTTCCTTCTCTTGGATATTTTTATTCGTCCTATTCTTACTGTCGTCGGGTTGGTTGCTGCTATTACCGTGTTTGGTGCACAGGCACGGGTCTTGAACCTTATTTGGGACCTTGTTACTGAAAATGCGACAGGCTTTTCGGGTGCTGGTAATGACTTGTTTACATCCTATGTAATTGAGGGTGACACGGAGTATAAGCGAAGTGTTGTTGATCAATTCTTCTTTACGGTCATTTATACTGTTATTATGTATATGCTTGCGACGGCATCCTTTAAACTTATCGATAAAATTCCGGACAATATTTTACGCTGGGCCGGTGTCGGGGTTTCGACGTTTGGTGATATTGATCAGGAGAATGTCGACAGTATCAGTCGTTATGCTTCTATGGGTGGTATGACTGTCGGTCAGCAAGCGGCAGGCGCTGTCCAGGGTCTTGCAGAAGGTACTGGTAGTACTCTTGGAACGTTGCTCAAAGGGTCTAAATAGGAAAGTGGTATGCCAGTGAGAGGAAAGTCATTGAAATGATAGGGTTTCTTTTACCGAAAGGCATTTTTGGATATAGTCTTATGCCGGGGGTTTTGCCTCGACTAAATTCACTTTTCTTTGGCGGATTTCAATATATTCCTTATTTTATTGCGATGGTTTACAACGTCGTACGGTTGTTGCCTGCGGGGCATCCATATCTTAATCCTGCGAATATTGGACGTTTCGGCTTGCGGCATGTTATTGCGGAGGCTGCAAATAATCTTGTCTTTAAGTGGAAAAACATAGATCAGTTCCTACTGTTTTTTATTGTTCTGGCTGGCTTGGCTGTTTTGACGGTGCAGATCGCCGTTCTTGTGGTTTCTCTTGTGTTTTTCCCGGCTGCTATGGCTATGCCTACGAACTGGCTTGGCTTTTTTGTTGTTGCTAATCCTGAGCAGGATCTTGCGTATATTTTGCTTGATCTGATTTTTGGGGTTCCTAATCCTACCGGTGTGGGGGGTAGTTTTTTTGCCTCTTGTGTCGGGACCGCTGCCTTGTGCGAGAATACTTTAGGGGCCGGTGTGCTTGATACTGATTTGAGTAGTGCGGGTCTTGGGGGTCTTCAGGCTGAGTTGGGGCCATTGTCTTCGAATATGTATCTGGCTTTTCCATTCCCTTATCATGTCGGCTTGCATAAACTTTTTGCCGTTTACAGTGATGGTTTGCTTGTCGTTGCTGTTATTGTCGCCTGTTATTTTATTGCAACGGTGGTTGCAGAGACTGCCCAGAGCGGTGTTCCCATGGGGCGTCGTTATAACAAGTTCTGGGCGCCGATCCGATTTGTTGTTGCGTTTGGTTTGTTGGTGCCTTTGACGGTCGGGATTAATTCTTCACAGTATCTTGTGCTTTATGCGGCGAAGTTTGGGTCTGCCTTTGCGACCAATGGATGGTATTACTTTAATGATACCATTACCGAGAGTTTTCTTGGTGATGTTCAGAATTTGGTTTCTACTCCTAATGTTCCTGATGCAGGGGCGTTTACACAGTTTATGTTTATTTCCCGGGTTTGTGCCTGGTCTTATAATTATATCGGTCCCGGACCTTCGGGGCCGCCACCCCCCGGACTGATGGTTACGGATGTTGGGTATATGGGGGCTTATGTGATCGGTTCTCAGCTTAAGACTCCTACAAATACTCTGCTTATTACTAACGGAATATCCTATGATACCGTCAATGATTTTATTGAAGATGGATCGAATGTGATTACGATCCGTTTCGGGGTGAAGAATGAGGTAATGTATCCGAAGGAGCGCGGGTATGTTTTCCCTTATTGTGGCGAGATCCAGATGAGTCTTGCAGATCCGCGTCGTATGTCTGCTATCCCACCGGATACGCCTCCTGAATTAGGCCCTTATATCATGCAAGAGGCTTATTTTTATGCAATTCGCGATATGTGGTTTGATGATGGTATTTTCACGGCTTCGACATCGCAAACGACCACAAGTGATATTCGTGCCCGTAAACTCGCCTGTGATCAAATCAAGCCGTTTGGCGGATGTAATGCTTTGGATACGGTCAATCTTGATTCAGATTTTCGAGATACTGTCAATGATACGTTCAGGTTCTGGCTTGTTGTCTATGTCAATGCTGCTGTTATAGCGCAGCAGCTAAGTGCGACTGCTTGGGGTGGTCCGTTTGATGGGGCGGGTAATCCTATTTATGAGAAAGGTTGGGCTGGGGCAGGTATATGGTATAACCGTGTTGCTCAAATGAACGGTAATTTAACCCTTTCGGTTTATGAGATCCCGGCTCCTTCGAGATACCCGTCTGTTATGGAGACTGTGCGTGCGAAAAAGGCTCAATATGACCAGGATACGCAGGATGCCGAGCGGTTTAAGCCTGTTGTTTCCGGCGTTGGAGATATGTCGACATTGCTCGGTAATAACAACGGTACCAAGCTTGCTATGGTTATGTATGAAGGCTTCAAGCAGTGGAGCCAGGATAGCGGCACGACGGCAACAACGCCAAAGGGTAATGCGTTTACGGATGCTATTGTCAGATTGTTTGGTACAAACGGGCTTTATGACATGCGCCGTAATACGGATACGCACCCGCTTGCGCAGCTTGTGGGGATCGGACGTTCATTGGTTGAGAGTGCTATCCGAAATCTTGGTTATGCCGCTCTTGCCAGCGGTGGCGGTGCGTTGACCGGTCCGCTTAGTAAATTCCTTGGAAAACTTGGGTCTACGGCTGCAGGGTTCTTTGTAACGGTTGCTATGCTTGGTTTGACAGCGGGTTTTGTGCTCTTCTATGTGGTTCCGTTTTTGCCGTTTATTTATTTCTACTTCGCCGTCGGTGGATGGGTTAAAGGTATTTTTGAGGCGATGGTTGGTGCTCCGCTATGGGCGCTGGCTCATATTCGGATCGATGGTCACGGACTTCCGGGGAGTGCCGCTCTTAACGGGTATTTCCTGATTTTTGAGGTCTTTATTCGTCCGATCTTGATTGTTTTTGGCCTTTTGGCGAGTATTACGATTTTTGCTGCTCTGGTTAAGGTCTTGAACGATATTTTCCCGCTCGTTTCGGCAAACGTGGCAGGTTTTGATATTGAAGCTGAGGTGACATCGATTGGTCCTGATATGATTGATAAGATGCGCGGTCCAATTGATGAGTTCTTCTTTACCGTTATTTATGCGATTATCTGTTATATGATCGGGATGTCATCCTTCAAGCTTATCGACATGATTCCTAATAATATTTTGCGCTGGATGGGCCAGAGCGTGGCAACATTTAACGATCAGCGTGAGGATGTTGCTGCTGGTCTTGTCGGGAAAGCTTCCGGTGGTGCGCAGCAAGCTCTTAGCCGTATTGGCGGTGGGCTTAGCGGTGCTGCCAGCACGGTTGGCAAGATTACAAGCTAATTTTATGCAACATGTTTTTGCAAGATAAACAGAATGGTTTTGACGAAGCGAAAAATTTTAAAGTATGCATTGCTGCCTGGGGTTTTTCCTAGGGTATACGGTTTTCTGACAACCGGGTTTTACCATATGGCATGCCTTGTCGCCGTCATCTACCAAAATTTTGGTTTGTTGCCAGCAGGACACCCTTATACAAATCCTCAGAATTTTGGTCGTTTTGGTTTGCGCCATGTCGTTGCTGAAGCGTCAAATAATCTTGTTTTTTCCCGGCAGAATATCGATAAAGTCATTGTCTTTTTTACTATTTTGCTCGGTCTTATTCTTTTGTTCTTACAGTTTTTTTTACTCGCTTTTTCTTTTGTAATTTATCCGGCTTTGGCTGGCCCCATTACAAATATGTTTCTGGTTACGCCGATTGGTCCTGATCAGGATATTGCTTTTGTTGTTCTGGATCGCGTTTTTGGTCTTATGAATTTTACTGGAACTGATGGGTTTTTTGGTTCCTGTGTTTCCGATACTCTTGTAAATTGTACAGATATCAGAGGGAATATTGTTTCTTCGCCTGCTGCATTCCCTATGCCGTTTCATTATGCTTTGCATGAGATGATGCTTTTCTATTCTCTTGGTATTGCATATTTTGCACTTGTTTTTGTCCTGTATTTTGTTGTTGCCCTTGTTGGTGAAACTGTTGTGAGCGGGACACCTTTTGGTCGTCGTTTTAACCGTGCCTGGGGGATACCGCGACTGATCGTGTTTTTTGCCTTGATCGCTCCCATGAGCACTACCGGCGATAATGCCGGTATTAGCGGGGCTCAGTATATTGCTCTCGGGGCAGCCAAGTGGGGATCCAACTTTGCGACCAACGGGTGGGATCAGTTTAATGGCGTTTTAACGGCGACAAACACATTGTTTGGTGATCATGAGACTTTGATTGCGGAGCCTAATGCTCCGGAGCTGGGGGCTCTGACCCAGTTTCTTTATATTGCTCGTATGTGTATGTATGCGGAAAAAATTCATAACGGGATTGATGTTTATCCCTATATCGTTCGTCCGCATGATACGGTTTATAATCCGGTTACTGCCAATGATTATATGCTTTATCTTGATCAGGTTACGCATGCAGAGCCTTTTCAAGAGGCGCTTGAATTTTCACGCTATGGGCCGGTTGTTCTTCGATTCGGGCACCGTAATCCACCGGGGGGTACAGTTGGTGATCTGAATAATCCTCCGGATGCGTATGATAATGAATGGGCTTATATTGAGCCGACTTGCGGTGAGCTGACTTTCGATCTTACCGGGGTTATGGATACGGCTGTGACTACTGCGGATCCGGTTATTACCGGGACTAATGCCAGCGGCAACGGTATTCAGGAAGTCTACTACACTTTAATTCAGTCATTTTTCCTGACGGATGATTTTTATTCGGATACGACATACTGTAATTTGCGTGCGACTTTGCCTTATGACCACGATCCAGCTTGTGTCACGGCAGGGTATAGCGTTACGGATACCAGTCCTACAGGGTCTACTTTGACAGTGTCTTCCGGGACGAGTTTGCCTAGCCGTGAAATTGCTGTTGATACGCTTCATTATTACAGGATGTGGCTCGAGCATTATATTTACGGGAAGTACTACGATTATGTGTTGTATGGGCATCATAATTTGTCCAGCATTATTGACGAACTTCGCTTGAATTATGATTTTGGTATGCCGTATTTGATTGCGGAACGCGGTTGGGTTGGTGCTGCCTTGTGGTATCATAGAATTGCCGAGATAAACGGGGCGGTTGCTGCTGCGGTTGCGAATGTTCCTTTGGTTTCCCGATACCCCCAGATTATGGAGAGTATTGCGGATCAGCACCAACAGCAAGACGAGAATCCTGTATGGCCGGATCGTTTTAATCCTAAAATGCAGGATGGTAATATGGCTGATCTGCGGCGTCCTGGAGATCAGTATGTTGCCGCGGTTCTTTATAGTGCATACCATTTTTGGGCTGAGGATGATATTCAGACCAGTCCATATAACCAGAAATCAAATAACAGCGTTATTGATGTGATCAATATGGTCCTCGGTACAAATGGTTTGTACGACATTATGGAGAATAAAGGTATTCATCCTTTGGCCATGTTAAGCGCACTCGGCAAAAATATGGTTGATGCCGCTGTTCGTAACATGTTCCTTGGTGTTGTCGGGCAGGGGATTGGGACTATTTTCAAAGGATTTTTGGGTAGTTTGGGCGATGTCGGGAGTTCGTTTGCGTTCCGGTTCGGGATGATCGGTCTTTCGATCGGGTTTATTTTGTACTACGTCTTGCCGTTTTTGCCGTTTATTTACTTCTTCTTCGCGTTTAGCGGTTGGATCAAAAGTATTTTTGAGGCTGTTCTGGCGATGCCTCTTTGGGCTCTTGCACACATTAAGCTTGACGGGGAGGGGCTCCCCGGTCCTTGGGCGACGAATGGCTATTTCTTGCTTCTTGAGATTTTCCTGAGGCCTATTTTGATTATCTTTGGTTTTCTTGCCTCCATTACGCTTTATGCGTCGCTTGTGAATGTCCTGAACGATGTGTTCTATCTTGTTGTGAACAATGCCGGCGGGTTTAATTTTGAGCGTGATCTGTATTCTGCGACGCCGACGATTGAATTTATGCGGGGGCCGGTCGATGAGTTTTTCTTACTGGCGATTTACACGGTTGTGGTTTATATGCTTGGCCTGTCCTCCTTCAAGATGATTGATCAGGTGCCGAACAATATTATGCGCTGGATGGGGGTTACCGTGAGTACGTTCCAGGAGCATGCCGGTGATCCTGCCGGGGAGCTTGTTGGAAGGATGTTCCAGTCTTCCCAGGTGACCAGTGCGCAGCTGACGTCGATGGTTGGGCAGTTGAAAGGCCTTAAGACGAATGTTTCTGCTGCTGATGTTGCGGTTGCGAACTCTATTGTAAAATAGTTTATGTCTAAAACAAAAAACGCAGGTGATTTATATCCCCGCGTTTTTTAGATGATGTGGCTTATTTTATGCTATTTATTTTCCTTCGTCTTCTTGACGTAGGTGAGCGAGAAGGACTTCGACCTGACCACCGCCGCGCTGTATAACTGAAGCGAAGTCGGAGCGTTGGGTCAGGGACATGCTTACCTTTTCAACGATGATGTCGACGACTTTGTATTTGCCGTCTTTATATCTTATCCGCCACTCTACAGACACTTTGGGTCCGCTTTCAGGAACGATCAAGGAACTGACGATGGCGTCGGATTTTCCAGTGGCGATGGCACCGTCTACCTCCAGCTTGTGGCCGTGATAGTCACTGAAGCGACGTGAATAGACAGATACGATCATTTCTTCGAAGAGTTTGAGGTATTCTTTCTTTTCGCTGTCGGTTGTTGTTTTCCAGTACCGGCCTAAAGCGAAGCGGCCAATCGTTTTCATATCGAATGAATCTTGCAGCAGTTTGCGGAATTCTTTTGTGCGTTGCTCCTCGGATAGTTCTTTGTTGGAAAGAAAGCCAATTCCGCGTGTTGCAATGTTTTCTACAAATGATCTTGCGCCGTTGACGACTTCGTCGTCATTGCTGTTGATGCTTATGAATCTTTGGATCTGCGTGTTTTCAGATGTCTGGTTGATTGCTTTATCGAGCCGTTCTCTCTCGAAAGCAGCGCTTTCGTAAGGGAAGGCGAACGTCACTGTGGCTGCGGCCATGGACAGTAGTGTAATTTTGTAACGCGGCACGAGATTTCTCCCCGAAATATACCCAAAAACTCATTCTACACCCATATAGTATAGATTGGGTAAAGCTTTCAAGTCTGTGTTACAGAATGTTCCACAGGTCTCGTGAGTTATGACGAGGCTTACTGTTCCTCGTCATAGTCGGGGATTGATGGCCCTGCGACGATCGAGCTTGCGTCCAGATCGTAGATCATTGCCTGACGGCGCTGATAGTAAGTGCTACGGACGGAGGCGTAGTAATCGATTGAGCTGGCTTCCAGTTCGTTCAGGACATCGATGAGCGATTCACGAATGTCGAGGTAATCGACGCCCAGTTTCGCGTAGTAGATTTCTTCGTGATTGATATTAAACAGATACATCCGGAGTGGGTCTGCGAATGAATCGACGAAGTAGCCGGCGTAATCACGGGCGGAGGATGGGCCCAGAATCGGGACAACGAGGTAAGGGCCGTTTCCAACACCCCAGACGGCTAGTGTCTGGCCGAAATCTTCAGGTTCGTATTCAATTCCTTCGTGGCCTGCGACATCGAAAATACCGCCAACGCCAACTGTTGTGTTTACGGCTGCACGAACGAACGCATCTCCGGCACCGCGCAGGTCGCCCTGGAGAAGCTGGTTGGCGAACGTAATCGGGCTGCGCAAGTTGCGCAGGAAGTTTCTGATGCCTGTGCGGACCGGCTGCGGTGTTGCGGCTCTGTAGCCTTTTACGACCGGATTAATCAGGACACGATCAACGCTTTGGTTGAAAGCGAGCATGTTGCGGTTTTGATCTTCGAGCGGATCGTAAATGACGATGTCCCCTTCGATGATCGGTTCTTTTTTAAAGTCGGCAGCGCATGACGACAGGCAGAGCATCGCGGCTATGCAAAGGGCGATGCGTGGTTTGTAAATCGAAGCTTTATTCCATGCGAACATTTTATTACCTGTCAAAGTCGTCATCCTTGGGTATTCCAGTTTATTTTGGTTTGTAACGGTTTTACGCAAAAACAGATACGCCTCTTTGCTCAATATTTAATATCAATATTTTCTTACAAAGAGATGAATTTTGATACAGAAAGACAAAATATTTTACGGTTTTTGTAAAATTTTTATGTTTCTCAATGTTAGAATTTTTTATCCACTGTTCCTTTTTACATTATTTTTTTGAAAAGGAAATGGGGTATTACAAAATTAATTTTTAGCCATCCTCGATATTCATCATGACACTCAGGCCAAGCAGGAAAGAGATTGCTGCAGGCGACCATGCTGCGAGCAGGACCGGGATTTGTTGTGATGCGCCGAGAGCTTGCAGGAAGCTGGCCATGAAAAAAACCAGGAAGCCGATGAAGACACCTGTCATGATCATCATGAATGTTCCTCTTGATCGTGGGGGGCGCATGGAGACTGTTGCGGCGAGCAACACCATGGCGGCCAGCATCAGGGGCTGGGAGAGGAGGTTCTGGTAGTAGATTTCGAGCTTTGCCGGGTCGAAGCCTGTTTCTTTAAGCGTCTGGATATATCCGGGGAGTTTCCAAAATGACATGCTTTGGGGGGATGAGAAACTTTCTTCGATATCTTCCCGCGTCAGGTTGGTCGGGAGTTTGTAGATTTCTTCTTTCAGAGTTTCGCCTTTAGCGCCGTGAATGAATACGTTTTTGAAGAGCCATGAGCCTTTTTCGAGTATGGCGCTGGCGGCGTCGGCTCGTTGCAGGAAGTCATTGTTCTCAGTGAAATAGAAAACTGTGACGTTTTGCAGCATCCATTCCGGTTGTTTGATTTTTTGTGCGTGCAGAATCACGTATCCGGGGGTCAGTGGCGCTTGTGCATCTGTGGGGTCGGATGGTTCGATCATGACGGCTTGTCGTAGCCAGAGGCCTTCCTTGAAGACGGCAATGTGGTTTTCCTGATGGCTTAGATATTCGCGTTCAAGTTGTTCGAATTTACTGATGAATATTGCGCCCAAGGGGTTGATGGCGGTCATTTGCAGGATACCGAGCAGTATGGCGACGATTGCGATCGGGGTCATGAACTGCCAGACGGAGAATCCTGCGGCACGGACGACGATCAGTTCGTAGCGGCGTGTCAGTTTCCAGAAGGTGAACATGGCACTGAACAGGACGGCGAAGGGTAAAATTGTCTGGCCAACTTCGGGGAGTTTGAAGAGCCCCATTTCCAGCACGAGTATTAGCGGTACATCTGTTTGCTTGCTAGCGCGGCGGATCAGTTCAACTGTGTCAAACAAGTATACGACCGATAGCAGGGCCAGCAGCAGAAGTGCCAAGTTTATTATATATTCTTTTGCGAGATAGCGGCTAAGGGTTGTCGTGAGTTTCATGCAGGCGCTTTCCTTCTTATATTTTTGAAGAAGAGCCTGCGGCGTAAATCTTCGCTTGCCCCTGAGAGGAAGAATAATCCTGTGATCAGGGGGGCTATTGTCAAGATGTACATGAGGGCGATTCCCATGTCGTTGCTTCTGGCAAGATTGCTTGCGGTTAGAAACAGGCCTTGCAGGATTACGGCCAATCCGATGGCTGCGAAAATTTTATGGATGTTTCCGCGCCGGTTTACTGCGCCGTTGAGCAGGACGGCCAGTGCGATGACTGGGAAGGCCAGAGCGAGGAGTGGCCCTGTGATGCGCCGGTGAATTTCTACTGTAAAATTATGGAGGTTTTCCTGATCTCGTTTCAGGTTCAGGTTTGGGTGCAAAAGCTCTAAAAATGTGCGTTCATCCGGTTCGGCCCAGCGTTCTCCGGTTGTGTTATTTTTGGGCAGGTCAATGGTGTAGCGATCAAAATTCAGACGCTGCAGGATGCCTGACTGGGGGGTGAAAACCTGGCGTGTGCCGTTGAAGACGACGACTTGCTGGAGGTCATTGCTAATTTGCAATTTTCCGCGTTTGGCAAGGATTGTCGAGGGTGGTTTATCCTGCGCGCGCGCATCATGGATCATGAGACCCAGCATTTCGCCGTTTGATGTGCGCTGTCGTATGTAGACTGTCAGGCCGTCGCCAAGGGGGTTGAAGACACCTTCTTTGAAGAGCAGGGCGGAGAACTCTCCGGTTAATTCCAGTCTCATTTTTTGCATGCGTGCCATGGAGGCCGGTGCAATCCACATGGTCAGCGCCCAGAGGATGATTGTGACAACCAGGCCGAGAATTAGCGCCGGGCGGGCGAGGCTGAAAGGGGAGGCGCCTGTGGCGCGTATGGCTATGAGCTCTGAGTCGATCGTCATTTTGTTGTAGATAAACAGCGTTGCGGCGACGATGGCGAGGGGGAGTATGATTTCGAAAAAACGCGGCAAGGCTAGAAGTGTTAGTATCCAAAAGCTGCTGCCGGAGGAGCCAGCATCAAGGACGATGTCCAGAAAACGCAGGGATTGGGTCAGGAATACGATCAGCGCAAGGATGATCGATACAAACAGCGTTGCCACTGCGATGTTCCTGAAAAGGTAGAAATCAAAAATTTTCATGTTCAAATTTTTCTGTCGATTTCACTTTAGCGTTTGGTGCGGCGTGTTGGAAGGCTTATAGTGTTACAATCTTTAGATTTTCAAGACTAAACCCGGACAAAATTATGAGCCTGACGATCACATTCTCCAAAAATCCTGAAAAAAATACCGAAGCTGCCATTCTTTGCTTTTACCAAGGGCGAGAGCAGGGGACGGCGGCCAAGGTTTTGAATTATGCCTTGAGCGGGTTTGTTGATCATATTTTGCTGAAAAGCAAGACTTTTAAGGCCAAGCACGGGCAGTGCGAGATTGTGATGTTGCCGGATGGGGCTCCTTATACTTACGCTGTTTTGCTTGGGCTCGGGGATGCGGATGCGATGACTCCGGTTGAAGCGGAGAAAGCTGGCGGTAAGCTTTGTGCTGCGCTACAGGCTGCGCAGATTCGGTCTGCCGAGTTTTATATCGATAGCGATCTTGTGAAGGACCAGGATCTGGCGGTTCATCTGGCGGCGGGTTTGAAGCTTCGGTCTTATAAGTTTGATTTGTACAAGAAGGCGCCGATGAAGGCTGAAGATCGGCCTGATCGGCTTGAGCTTGTGCGTATGGTTCTATCCGATTGCGACAAAGTCTCAAATGACTACTTTGTGCAGAATGCGATGATCGAGGGGGTATTTTTGGCGCGGGATCTGGTGAATGAGCCGCCGAATGAGCTTTATCCTGATTCTTATGCGAAGCGTATCAAGGCCGAGTTGAAGCCTTTGGGGGTGGATGTCGAGATTTTTGACGACAAGAAAATGAAGAAAATGGGGATGGGGGCTTTGCTTGCGGTCGGGCAGGGTTCTGATTTTTCGGCGCGGTTGGTGGTCATGCGCTGGCGCGGTGTCAGCGGGAAGACGGTTGCCGGTGAGCCGGGGCCGGTTGCGCTTGTCGGTAAAGGGGTGACGTTTGATACGGGTGGGATTTCTTTGAAGCCCGGCGCCGGTATGGATGAGATGAAGATGGATATGGGCGGATCGGCTGCTGTGGTAGGGGCGATGAAGTCGCTTGCGCTGCGCAAGTCGAAGGCCGATGTTGTCGGGGTTGTCGGGCTGGTTGAGAATATGCCGTCTGCGCGCGCCTACAGGCCTGCGGATATTGTGACCTCCTATGCCGGGAAAACGATTGAGGTTTTGAATACGGATGCGGAAGGTCGTTTGGTGCTCGCGGATGCGCTGGCCTATGTACAGCAGGTTTATAAGCCGCGATTGATCGTTGATCTTGCGACGTTGACGGGAGCGATGATTGTGGCTTTGGGGCATGAGTTTTGCGGAACATTTGCAACGGACGACGTTTTGTGGGACAACATCGCGCGAGCTGGCGCGGCGACAGGCGAAAAGGTCTGGCGTATGCCTTTGGATCCGCTTTGGAAAGAAGAAATGGAAAGCGCGATTGCCGATGTGCAGAATATGGCGAAATCCGGACGTGATGCCGGGTCTTGCACGGCGGCTGGCTTTTTGTGGCATTTTATTGAGGATGGTACGGCGTGGGCGCATATGGATATTGCCGGAACTGCCTGGATCAAGGCAGATAAGCCGGTGACGCCAAAATACGGTACGGGTTTTGGTGTGCGTTTGCTGGACCGCATGATTGCGGAAAATTATGAGCAAGAGTTCTAGGGCATGTCATCATTTATTGTCTTTTGGCCTGCGAAGGCTGATTTCCTGCGCTTCCGCTCCTCAAATACGTCAAGTATTCTGCGGTGCGGTTCTCGTCAACCAGCCTTCTCGGCACAAAATACTTCAAATGATGACGCGCCCTCGTTCTCTTAAAAATATTGCCGGGCTGAAGGCTGAGGGGCTTGTGGCGGCGGAGGATGTTTCTGCGCTTGAGGTTCTGGCTTCTGCGCATGCGGTTGGCGTGAACTCTCATGTTTTGAACGCCGTTCATAATAAGGCTCAGCCTTTGCTGGACCCCGTGGGGCGACAGTATATCCCTTCCGTTGAGGAACTGGATGTTCAGGCTGAGGAGTTGTTTGATCCGATCGGGGATGATGCGCATAGTCCGGTTGAGGGGCTTGTGCACCGTTATCCTGATCGCGTTTTGCTTAAGGTCTCCAATATATGTGCGGTTTATTGCCGTTATTGTTTTCGCCGGGAGATGGTTGGCGGGACGGAAGGCGCGTTTTTAGAGGATTCGGCGCTGGAGGCCGCATTCTCTTATATTGAGGCCCATCCGGAGATCTGGGAGGTGATTTTAAGCGGGGGGGATCCTCTGGTTTTGTCGCCGCGGCGGCTTGAGAATATATTGCGGCGTCTGGAGAATATCCCGCATGTGCAGATTATCCGGATTCACAGCCGGGTTCCGGTGGCTGATCCGGGTAGAATTGATGATACGATTTGTAGCGTATTAAAAAATGTGGATAAGCCTGTCTATGCTGTTGTGCACATAAATCATCCACAGGAAATTACGGATCATGTTCGTGAATGTCTTGATTTTCTTTTGAAATCCGGGTGTACGCTTTTGTCGCAATCTGTCCTTTTAAAGGGTGTGAATAACGATACTTCTGTTCTCGAAAATCTGTTTAGATCCCTTATTTCTTTGAGGGTTAAACCTTACTATCTGCATCATCCCGATCTGGCAAAAGGTACGAATCATTTCCGGATTTCGATCGAGGAAGGGCAATCTTTGATGCGTTCGCTGCAGGGGCGCTTGTCGGGCATCTGTTTGCCGACCTATGTTCTGGATATTCCGGGGGGGTATGGGAAGGTTCCGATTGGTCCGGGGCTTGTCCAGCCGCTGGAGGACGGGTTTTACAGTGTTGAGGATTTCAAGGGCTGTCAACATGTCTATCCGCCGCGTTCGGAGGATGATGTATGACGGAGGTGCGATTCTATCATTTGCAGCGGCAGAGCCAGGAGCAGGTTATTCCTTCTTTACTCGGGAAGGCTCATGATGGCGGGCGGCGCGTGGTGCTGGTTATGCCGGATGAGGGGGCTGTGGCGCGGATGAACGAGCATTTATGGACTTATGCGCCTAATAGCTTTTTGCCGCACGGTAGCCGGAAGGACGGCCATGTAGAAGATCAGCCTATTTTTTTGACGGCGCAGGATGAAAATCCGAACGGGGCGAAGGTGCTTGTGGTTGCACACGGCGCGCAGAGCGCCATGCATCAGGATTTTGATCTGTGCTGCGAAATACTGGACGGGCGGGATAATGGCGCTGTGGAGGCCGCTCGCGGTCGTTGGAAGACTTATAAGGCGCAGGGGTTCGATGTGACGTACTGGCAGCAGGATGAGCAGGGCCGCTGGTCTCAAAAAGCCTAGCGCAATCCTTGTTTCCGTTCGGATGTCGTCAAATAGCGGTTTGCGTACTTTTTGTACGCGGCGCCTTATTTTCCTAACCGCATGAAAACACTGTCTGCTCTTTATTTTTTGACTATATTTTTAAAGCAGGAAGCCTTCGCCGAGGTAGACGCGGCGGACGTCTTCGTGGTTGACAATGGCGTCGGGGGTGCCTTCCATCAGGACTTTCCCGTCATGGAGGATATAGGCGCGGTCGACAATGCTCAGGCAGTCACGGACGTTGTGGTCGGTGATCAGTACTCCGATCCCCTTGTCCTTGAGGAATCGAATGATCTTCTGGATGTCGAGCACGGCGATCGGATCGACGCCGGCGAAGGGTTCGTCGAGCAGGATCA
>JAGRHC010000060.1 GCA_020445145.1 Alphaproteobacteria bacterium | reverse complement strand
CGGATTCAGCCAAGAGGAAAGACAAAAAAAGCCCCACGCCTCTTCCTGGCGCGGGACATTTGCCCGATTTGAATTTCAAATTTGAAAGTTTTTGAACCTGTTTTATATTCTGTTTCGGCTATCGTTCATTAAACATCCTTTTCTGTGTTTATTTTATATTTCTTAAGGGTACTTAAAGTACCCTTAAAACCCATATTATAAACCATTTCCTTGAATTAGTTTAAATTATCGCTTATAGTGGTACTATGAGTACCGTTGAAAGGACAAAAATAAACCAGCTTTTAACATCGCAACCGCGCGGGGCCGTGATGCTGTCTTCGTGGCTATCGGCTCAGGGATATAGCTCTGACCTCCAAAAGCGCTATCGCAAAAGCGGCTGGCTGGAATCCATAGGCAAAGGCGCGATGATCCGCGCGGGTGCTCAGGTCGGCTATGAAGGGGCACTCTACGCGCTGCAAACACAATCGGGAATGAGTATCCATCCGGGCGGCAGGAGCGCACTGGCGATGCTTGGGAAAGCGCATTATCTGGAGATGGGGCGCTCGAAAGTCACGCTATTTTCCGGCCATAATGAAAAGCCGCCAGTCTGGTTTCAAAATCACGATTGGGGCACAGCGTTTGACTGCTATCAAAGTGCTTTCCTGCCGCCTTATCTTGGCCTAACCGATGTGGATGTGGGCGCGTTCAAGATAAAAGTGTCCGGCTCAGTGCGCGCGATCATGGAATGTCTGTATCTTGCGCCGGAAAAACAGGAATTGGCGGAATGTTACGAGCTGATGGAGGGCCTCACAAATTTGCGCCCGGATCACGTCCAAAAGCTGCTTGAGGCCTGCAATTCGATAAAGGTCAAGCGTCTGTTTATGGTGCTGGCGGAAAAAGCCGGTCATAGCTGGGTGGAATATATAGACTTGAAAAAGGTTGATTTCGGAAAAGGGAAGCGCAGTATCGTCAAGGACGGCGTTTATGTTTCAAAATATCAGATAACCGTGCCGAAAGAATGGGGAGCGCATGACAAAGCAGACTTATAGGAAACAGGCGGCCCTTTTGCTGGATGTCTTGCCGGAGGTCGCAAAAGAAAGTTGTTTTGCCCTGCATGGCGGCACGGCGATCAATTTGTTTGTCCGGAACATGCCGCGTGTATCGGTCGATATTGATTTGACCTATTTGCCGATTGAAGACCGGCAAACCTCCCTTGAGAATATCGCCGTGGCGCTTGAGCGGATCAAAGCCAGCATTGAAAAACGGATTCCGGCCGTCCGGGTGACACATAAAGAGGATATCGGAAAGCTCCTGATTTCCACGCAAGGGGCGGATATAAAGCTTGAGGTCAATCTGGTGGGGCGCGGTTCTTTGTCTGCGCCGGAAATAATGCCGTTATGCAACCGGGCGCAGGATGAATTTGACGTTTTCTGCACCATGCCGATTATGCCTCTCGGCCAGCTTTACGGCGGAAAAATCTGCGCGGCACTCGACCGCCAGCATCCGCGGGATTTGTTTGATGTGAAGTATCTGCTCGAACATGAGGGCTTCACGGAGGAAATCAAAACGGGATTCCTGCTCTGTCTTTTGAGCGGCGACCGGCCCATCCATGAAACCGTCCGTCCGAATTTGCAGGATCAGCGCCTTGCCATGCAAAACCAGTTTGAGGGCATGAGCGAAAAGCCGTTTTCTTACAATGATTACGAAGCTACGCGCAATCAGTTGATTGAGACGATCCATCAAAATCTGAGCGCTCAGGACAAGGCGTTTTTGCTTGGCGTTAAGAATCTGACGCCGGATTGGGCTCTTTATGATTTTGAGCGTTTCCCGGCGGTGCGATGGAAAATGCAAAATCTGCAAAAACTGAAGGACACAAACCCGGACAAACACAGTGTGCAATACGAGGCTTTGAGGGAAAAGCTGGGCGCGTAATGAAAAGAAAACCACGCGGCGTTTATAGCCGCGTGGCAAGTAGGGCAGGGGGCTATGCCGCTTCCGCGTATTCTTCCTCGTCCTCAAAGTCGGCGGAGTCTTCAAAATCCTCTTCTTTCCGAGCATCTTTGGCATCGGGATTGATAGCGGGAAACTGCATGGCTTCGGGAATCCAGAACGTAGCTTTTAATTCATCTTCGTTCGGGGCTTCCAGTGTCAAAACG
>JAGRHC010000008.1 GCA_020445145.1 Alphaproteobacteria bacterium | reverse complement strand
CGCGGCCCGCAAGTCATGAAAGGCTACTGGAACAAAATAGAGGAGACCGAAGATGTCCTGCGCCCGACCGAGGACGGGGATATGAGGCTCTATACCGGAGACATCGGCATAATGGATGAAGATGGCTACGTTTTCATCGTCGATCGGTTGAAAGACATGATTATCACCAACGGCTACAATGTCTATCCTCGTAATGTGGAAGAAGCCATCTACAAACACCCGTCCGTAGAAGAATGCATCGTTGCCGGCATCCCGGACAAACAGCGCGGCGAATTGGTAAAGGCATGGATAAAACTAAAAGATGGCCGTGAACTCAGCGTGGAAGACCTAAAAAAATTCCTGAGCGATCTAATCTCCCCGATGGAAATCCCCAAACGCTACGAATTCAGAGAAAAGCCCTTGCCAAGAACAATGATCGGCAAACTATCCAAAAAAGATATTTTAGAGGAAGAAAATTGGAAGTGAAGGGATTAATAAATAAGGTATAGTAAATTGAAATAAATTAATTACTTCCAATTCGAATTAGAAAATGCCCCCAATAATGCCCCCAAAATAATTTTTAAGGGGTGAAATGAAGGCTCTGTGAGTATTAAAATCTTATGTTCATTATCTATGAAATATATGTGTTCACATCAAGATTAAATCCGTTATCTTGAACCCATGCCATCAGATTTTCAGAAATACAGCCAGTTTTACAAGCCTCCTGAAACGGAACAAAAGCCCGGTCAAATCGTGGATATAACGGGCTGGTCTTTGGGCGGCGATTTTGACCCTTACGCGGAAGGCACGCGCTCAAAATTTGCTGTACGGTGCCCATCAGGAGAAGTTTACCCGTTCCTTATTCCAGAACACCGCTACCTTTATAAAAAAGCATTTGAACGCAAAAAGAGCGGCTATATTTTCCATGAACAATTCTGGATCGAGATTATCGCCTATAAAATCGGGCGGTATCTCGGCATAGAGGTTCCGCCTGCCTTCGTTGCGTGCCGGACGGTGCCGGGTGCGGAGCAAAAGGAATATGCCTGCCTGATCGAATGGTTTCATGGCTACCCCCAAGCGCCGCAAGCGCGTGTTGACAGGGGCGGCGATTTTATGTCCCTGCAAATCCCCGATTATGATCGGGATAAGGGAAGCCAGCATAATTTTGAAACCATTATTGAGCTTTTTAAGGACATGGGGATTTCTGACTGGCAGATCAAATGGGCAAGGATGCTTTTGCTCGATTGCCTGATCGGGAACACGGATCGCCATCAGGAAAATTGGGAAGTCATATCCTATTTCGATCAAACGGGGCGATATAACATTGATCTATCACCCGCCTTTGATAACGGTACGGCGATGGGATACGAGGTTTTGGCGCAGAAAATGCCGTCTAAACTTCAAAATCTTGGTGCTTATATTGATAAAGGGACGCATCACATGCGCTGGGGTATAAACGACCCCAGACATGTCGGGCATTTTGAATTATTGCAAAAACTGGCATCTACATATCCACAAACACAGCCGGAAATGGCCAGAATTTTGTCGCAAGACCCATCACCGCTATGCGAAGATATAAAGAGACTCACGGAATTTGATATACAAAACCCTGAATATTGTCTAACGCCCCGGCGCGCCGATTTTATGACGAGGCTGCTCACGGCAAGGCATCAGAGGGCGCAAGAGGCTATTGGAGCATGAAATTTGTTGAACACTTAATGACGCCGGAAAAGCTTCTAGTGATCTGGCAGATCATGAACCTGCAAAACAATGAAAACAATGGGAAGCGTTTCGTTGTCGGGGAAGTGCGCGCGGAAAACGGCAACTGGCTTCTGGAATATTACGATAACGAGGATACAAAAGAAGCGCGCACGCATGAGCAGTTTAGCGGTATGACCGCCTATCCTTATGAGGCGGGAAAAATCTATAACGGCAATGTGAAAGACATTCTGTCCAAACGCATTGCCAGCCCCAGCCGTTCGGATTACCCGGAGTATTTGCGTTCTTACCGTCTTCCCCCGGAACAAGCGGGGAACCTCTCCACGATGCAAATTCTGGCCTATACGCGCGGGGAATTGACGGGGGACGGGTTTTCGTTCTTTCCCGATCTGGAAAACATGATGCCGCCCTTTGATCTGGTGATCGAAATTGCAGGTTTCCGGCATTGTGACGGGATGGAAATCCAACCCATTCAATCCCTCTTGGGCAAGGAGGTTCGTTTTGTGCCGGAACCGGAGAACGACAAAGACCCGGACGCGATTGCGATTTACACGGGGGAAACGAAACTCGGCTATGTGCCGCGCGGCTATAGCCAGTATTTCGCGCATCATGCCTTGGGGCGGTATGACATCGCGGCCAGCATCACGAAAATTAACGGTACGCTGGAACGGCCTAAAATTTCGGCCTTGGTGCAAGTAATGCCCAAGTAATATTTTGGGAGAATTTTATGGGACATAAGTACCCGCTTACTCTGCATAAAACATACTACGACAAAGGGTTTTTTAATCTTGGGGTCAGCGTTTCAAATTATGTCAGACCAAAGGAAGGTCCGATCAGCGTTTTTTTGAACGGTGATAAGTACAAACTTATGGGCCGCGTAAATAGAAGCGCGAACAAAAATGGTGTGCCGAGGATTATGGTGGGGCCGGAGTTAACAAACTGGTTTCATAAAAATTGTAACCTTGGAGATCGTGTAACTATTGAGATTTTAGGGCCAGAGGCCATTAAGATAATCACTGATGGCAAAAAAACCATACCTATTCAAAAATGCTTGCATGAGAAATCACGGAAGAAACTTCCGCATATGAATAAAGCCGATGACCTTCTTTCCGAAGTTACCGAATTTCACAAAAGCATGAGGGGCGATAAGCATCATCGGTTCCGATCATGGGAACATTGCTATCAATTCTTTGGGGCAAATCCTACAAACTATGATCTGGCCAGTCTTCACTTGGGTTTTTATCTTGCTAGCTGGGGCATGTATCGTGGCTCCAGTTTCCTTTTGCAAAAAGATTACCGGATACATGAGGGGGCGGTTAAAGAGATATTAAACCCCAGATATAGGGGTCTTAGAGACATATCCTTGGATCGTTTGAACAAGAACGATGAAAACGAGGTCGAGTTGATTTTTGAATTGATTGACTGGCTAAAAAATTTTTACAGGAAAACAACGGAGCTTCCGAGGCGAGAGGTTAATGTAACGGACACCTTGGCCACCAAAATTCTCATGGGGACTTTGGGCTGCATCCCGGCGTATGATCGTTTTTTTATCGCAGGAATAAAACATCACGGATTGAGCTATTCCTATTTGAACAAAAAGAATTTCAGCGAAATGATTGCTTTTTGCCTGGAACAAAAACAGGATTTTGAAAAAGCGCAGGCGCGTGTCTCCTCGCACGGGGTGAATTATCCGGTCATGAAAATTGTCGATATGTATTTCTGGCGCTTGGGTGAACAACGTGATTCGGGGAAAACCGCGCTGTCTTAGACTTCACGCCAGCTTTCTTTGGTTCCTTCGCAATCGGAGAAATTCGTATAAATAAAGCGCCTTTTTTGCGTCTGGTCTGGCGAGATTGCAAGAAACTCTATTGTCTCGGTTGATTGATTTATGCGCTCCTTCTCATGGCGTTTGCCTTGTTCAACCTGCCAATCGGTAATATCAGGAAATTTTTGTTTAAGTTCGTCTATCAATCTCATTACGCCGCCTTATCCTTCTTCTCTTCCTGTATCTCCAGTTTCGGCAAGGCGCGGACGATTTTCATGGTCTCTAAACTTACCGTGATGACGCGTTGGAAGAGTTTGAGCGGATAGGCCGCATCGCCTACGGTTTCGAGGGCATATAAATTCGCATCGTTGACGATGCCGCTTGCCTTGTCGGTTTTGACGCCTTGACGCTCCATCACCCATTCGAGGGCGGGTTTGCCGTTCACCACGTAATCATAGGCCGCGAGGGGAATATCGGTCATGGTGATTTTGTGGTTATAGATCACGGTTGATTTATCCGTTTCCTTGCCACGCTTGCCGAATTTCATTTTCTCCACCCGATAATCTGCGGGTTTGAGTTGATCCATAAACAGCGCGCCTTCCTTATAGGTCACGGGGTAAGGCTCCACGGTTTCATAGTTCACATGCAGTTCCGCCAGTGCGCGCCCGGCCTTTGAGAACGCCCAAAAATCGGAAGGCGTTTTGACGCACGGGATGCGGGGCAGTTGTTTGGATAGATTATCGGCATAGCGGGCGCGGTAATCCTCCGAATGGAGCAGGCCATAGATATAATAGAACACATCTTCCTTGGTGATCTTTTCGCCCGAATAGGCGGCCCTGAAATGCGCCAGCCCCGCATCGGTGATCCCGTCCTTCACGCGGTAGCCGTTTTCGGATGCCTGCCCGGCGAATAATCCGCCCTCGGTGCCTTCCGTCTTTTCATAGAGTTTGAGGGGAAAGCATTGGCCTGTGTCAAGAGTATGGTAATTCGGTATAGAAGAAACCATAAGGCAAGAAAAGCCTTTATCCGAGCCAGCTCCATTAACAAAAATTGAAAGATCATTTGAGCTACTGTGAGGATATATGCTTTGTATGGAATAAAAGCTATGACTTAAACTCTTGTCTGCGTACATCCATATCTTTGTAAAAGGGCGATAGATCCCTATAGTATAGTGTTTTTGATCGTGATCCTTTGTTACATTATTTTTTATATCTGACTTAATATTGACCCCCCAACTTATCTTTTTAGGGTCATTATTAAGAAACTTATTTAAGTCAACATTGTCGTTGCCATCAGTTACCTTATTGAACCGGAGTCTTTCATGGTTATAAAATTCTATGAAGTTGGAAATATTATTTTTTAGAATTTCTTTAGAGAAATTGTAAATCCAAGCGTCACGGCTTGTAAGGACGCCGCTAGAACTGTTTTGGAAAATTAGATTGTTCTTTGAATCTTTTTTGTCGTATGTCCCAATAAAACTGTCAAAACTCTCATCCCGTTGGTTGATCCAGTCATTATATTGATCCGGTACGATGGTTTGCCAGCCGTTTTGTGCGGTGATGCCCTCGATGCTTTTGACATTGCGGATGATGTCCAGTTTTTCTTTCTGGCTTAGGTAATCGCCGATGTCGTGGAAATAGATTTTGCCGTGGTCTTTTGCCTTCGGGTTTTTGACAAAAAGGGAAATGGCAATCGGCGCACGGCTACCCGATCCAAAAATTTTTCCGCCTTCCTTGCGCGATAATTCGCCCTGCGTTCTTTGATTACCCCGCAAATGGAAGATATAGAGGCTGGAATATTCCTCGGCCAGACAGTGGCGCATCCCGTCCATCGCGTTGCCGTCGATCCACCCGGCATTGGAGACATAGGACATGACGCCGCTTTCCCCGATCCGGTCAGACCCCCAGCGAATGGCGCGGATATATGAGTCATACGTTGCCCGCTTACCACCTTGTCGTAGTGAATTGGAAACGTAAGTTTCAGCTATTCTATTATCCAAATGTTTGTATTCCACATTTGCAGAATTATCGTTTTCACTTTTTTGTCCCGCCGAATAAGGCGGGTTGCCGATGATGACGCGAATATCCAGTTCCTTTTGCCGTTGGCGGCGGCTGGAGTTATCGACCAGAAGGCGGCTCACCAAATCTTCCTTTTCGTAAAGCTGGAAGGTATCGGTCAGGCAAATGCCCTTGAAGGGTTTGTATTCACCTTCATCCTGTGCGGCTGCATCGTGATAGACCTGCTCGATATTGATCGCGGCGATGTAATAGGCCAGCAAAACAATCTCGTTCGCGTGAATCTCGTTTTCATACTTGTAGGGCAATTCCTCCGGCGCGATCAGGCCGCTTTGCAAAAGCCGGGTGATAAAGGTTCCCGTCCCTGTGAAGGGGTCGAGAATATGCACGCCCTTTGATCCCAGCGTTTGGCCAAATTCGCTTTTGAGCACATCGTTCACCGAATGGATGATGAAATCCACGACCTCCACGGGCGTATAGACGATGCCCAGCTTTTCGGTCAGGCGCGGGAAGGCGTTGCGGAAGAATTTATCGTAAAGCTGCACCACGATGCGCTGTTTTGCCTCGGCACTTTCGATCCCCTCCGCCCGGCGGCGCACGGAGTTATAGAATTTCTGTAGGGATTCCGATTCCTTTTCCAGCGTGTGTTCGTCCAGAACGTCCAGAACCTTTTGCATCGCCACCGAAACGGGGTTGTTTTTGGCAAAGCTGTAGCCTTCAAACAAAGCCTCAAACACAGGCTTGGTGATGAGGTGCTGCGCCAGCATTTCGATGGCGTCTTCCTGTGTGATGCTGTCGTTCAGATCATCGCGGATTTCCTCTAAAAATGCGTCAAAGGCTTTGCGTTCCTTGCCCTCATTTTTCAGGATGCCCTTGATCCGGGAGATATGCTTTTGCGCGATGTCGGCAATATCGTTTGCCCAGTCTTCCCAGTAATCCCGCGTGCCGCATTTTTTGACGATGCGGGCAAGGATGGCCTTTGAAAACTCATCAAAGGCGAAGGATGTTTGTTTCGGCGCGGCGGGCTTGGGCGTGCTGTCGCCCCGGTTGTCATCATCGCTGGCGGCGGCTCCTTGCCCAATATTCGATCCCGGCGGGGTTTTCTCCACGCGCTGGGGCAATGTATCGGCCACGGCCACGATTTCGATGCGGGAGTTTTTCTCGCCCAGATCAATGCGGTTTATCCCGGCCTCGAAACGGTCATCATGCGACCGCAAAGCATTCAGGATTTGCCAGACCACCTTGTATTTCTCGTTATTGTTCAGGGCTTCATCGGCGGGAATCCCGGCGGGCACGCCCACAGGCAGGATCACATAGCCCAGCGATTTGCCTTCCGCGCGGCGCATCACGCGTCCGACCGACTGCACCACGTCGATCTGTGATTTGCGGGGGTGCATAAACATGATGGCGTCAAGGGCGGGCACGTCCACGCCCTCCGACAAGCAGCGCGCATTGCTCAAGATATGGCAGGTGTTGGCATCCTCCACATTGTTGAGCCAGTCGATCAGCTTTTCCCTTTCCTTGGCGTTATAGGTGCCGTCCACGTGCATGGCCTCGCATTGGAGCATGGCGTTTTCTTCCGCACCCATTTCGGCGAGGTATTCCTCCACCACCAAGGAAAACTCGTCCACGATCAGTTTGGAATTGGCAATCGTGTTACAAAAGGCCACGGCGCGCTGCATCGGCTTTTGATCGGCCCGCAAATCGTCCTGTAAATCCAGCTTGGTCAGAGCGCGGTAACAGCCGATAATCTTGGTGGCGTCATCCAGATCGAGCTCGGTATGCTCGTTGGACAGGCGCTTTTGCACGCTGGCGCTTACGACCTCTTCATCCACGGCCAGAACGATCACCTTGTAATCGGTCAGAAGCCCTTGGGATACGGCTTCGGAGAAGGTGATTTCGTGCAATGTCTCCCCGAATAATTCCGCATCATCCATAGAGCACAGCACGGCGTCCACTTCCTTGGCTTTGCTTTTAACGGCTTCCCCGTAAATGCGCGGCGTGGCGGTCATGTAAATGCGTTTCTTGCCTTTGATGTAGTCCTGATAATGCACCTTCACGAAATTGGAATCGTCTTCCCCGGCCAGTTTCGCACCCGTTGTCCGGTGGGCTTCATCGCAGATAATCAGGTCAAAGTCAGGCATCCCGTATTTGTGCTGGGCATCGGAAATCACCTGAATGGATTGATAGGTGGAAAACACTACCGTCATTTTCTCGGCGGCGTCATTTCCGGCCAAATCGCCGGACATTTTTTCCGCCAGCTTCATCGCGTCCGTTGTGGCGGGGAAAGCCAGATCATGGGCGTTAATATCGGACAAATCGTCCTTGGCCTTGCGCTTGCCCACCTGCACATCGGAACACACGGCAAAGGAATGAAGCGGGGTTTTCGTATCGTTCGACCATTCGCGCACGGTTTGCGACATGAGGGCCAGCGAGGGGACAAGATACAAAACCCGCTTGCCTTTTCCCGCCAGCGTTTCGGCGATTTTAAGGCTGGTAAACGTCTTGCCCGTGCCGCACGCCATCACCAGCTTGCCACGCTCGGCCTCCGTCAAGCCGTCCTGAACGTCTTTCAGGGCTCTTTGCTGGTGCGGGAAAAGCGATTTCTTTTCCTTCAAAACAACCTTTTGCTCGCGTGCATAGGCGCTCCAGTCAATCGGGCTTTGCTCCAGATCGCTAAGGCCGATCCGATTGACCGGGATGCTTTGTCCGACCAGCGCATCTTCGGCATGTTCGCTCCAATCCGCGCTGGTGG
This sequence comes from Alphaproteobacteria bacterium, assembly GCA_020445145.1. GTDB lineage: Bacteria > Pseudomonadota > Alphaproteobacteria > Micavibrionales > Micavibrionaceae > JAGRHC01. The sequence goes on along the minus strand of JAGRHC010000008.1, from coordinate 56,224 downwards.
TGTCGATAATCAGGCGGCGCGTGAATGGCGCTTTGCCGGATGCGGTGAAAAAGGAATCAATGTCCTTTTTGCTGATCCTGTGATCCTCATCATAGAATTTGCATTGAATGGCGCAGTAGCCTTCTTCATCGGCCAGTTTTGCGACCAGATCAATGCCGGTATCGCGCTTGTCGATCCCTTGCAATTCCGCCCATTTGGAATATGTCCAGACTTCGCTGTATTGCTGGGCCAGCACGGGATCGTTTTTCAGGAAGTCTTGCGATAAAAGCTCGAAATACTCGCCTTTTTCACGCTCGGTTTTTGAATGGTCCCGGTATTTTTTTAGTAGTGTGTTTAGCTCATTATTCATGAAAACCAACTTACCCTGTATTGCTTACGTTCCAAAGCGTGCAGTCTTGAATTGTAAATATTTTTAACAGCCTATAATGTCTTATGTGATCGCATATTGACAATAGACGAGTTGAGCCGACATGAAAGCCATAAAATCATATAGTGCGCTGGAAGAGTTGGGGCGAGTTAGACTCTCGAAAAACTATTTCATGCGGGATTTTCTCTATTCCGAAATCTCGAATTTTTACGGTATTCCTAATTTCCCTGACGATCCAGAACTGGCGATTGCGGCGGGGCACGGTCTTTGCGAAAACCTACTGGAGCCTCTCAAAGAGCAATTCGGCCAAGTTACGATCCGCTCGGCGTATCGTTCCCCGGCGGTCAATGGCTACGGGAACAAAAACAAGTTGAACTGCGCTTCCAATGAAAGTAACGCAGGGCACCATATCTGGGATCACCGGGACAAGAACGGGAATATGGGAGCGACTGCCTGCATCACGATCCCTTGGTTTTACGATCATTTTCAGGAAGAAGGTGACTGGCAAATGCTGGCGTGGTGGATACACGATCACTTGCCTTATTGCAGCATGGAATTTTTTCCAAAATTATGGGCATTTAACCTGCGCTGGTCGGAAACCCCAGAGCGTAAAATCACCAGCTATGCAAAACCAAAGGGCATTTTGACCAAACCCGGTATGCCTAATTTTGTTGGGGGGCACGCAGGAGAATACGAATGTATGCTTGATGCCATAAAGAAACAATTATAGATCATTTCCCCGCCCGCCTGCTTACCTCTTTCAAAAGCTCATCCATCGGCACGTTTTGCAAATTTGGGTTTCCTTTGCCGATATTCGCAATGGCCTTGCGCTGGTCGTGCATCATAATGGGGCCATAGGCGTTATAGGTGGTCATGGCATGTTCGTGCCCGATATTCTGGCTTATAGCCTTGACCTCGTACTGGCTGCAATGTTCCATCGCCCAGATCACCAGCATCTTGCGGAAAGCGTGCGGGCGGTAATAAGGCACTCCGGCTTTTGTAAATGCATCCTTGAAAATGCCGCGCACTTGATTGGCGTTGTTCCAGTGTTCCCGTGACAATCCCGCCGAGGTGAATTTCATCTTCTCAGGATCGGGAATGACAAGCTCCTTTGGAAAAAGAGGATCATCATCCTTGAAGCCCAGCGTACCGCGCGTGAAATTCACCCAATCCGTTACAATCTCCTCCCACAAGGGATCAAACGGCATGAAAACGGTGGTGATGCCCTTGCGGTTCTTGGTTTTAACATGGCGCGGGTCTTGCCAGATTTCCCGTTTTTGCAGGTCAATGTCTTTCATTTTCAGGCTTACAAGGGCCGCATCCCGAACGCCCGTCAACGCCACAAAAGCCATAAGCGCGCGGTTACGTTTTTCGATGTCGGTTTTATGCGGCATGGTGTGCAGGGTTTGCCGGACTTCCTCAATCGTGGGCACGGGTTGTTCCCGCGTGGCGCGTCCGGCGCGCTCATCATTATTGGACAGGCGCAGATAAGCCACGGCCTGCCCATCGACTTTGCGGATGCCTTTCGGGTGTACAGCTAGCCATTTGAAAAACTCGCGCACGTTGCTTAAAACATGGCTCACGGTCGAAAGGCTCAAAGGCTCGTCCTTCTCATTTTTGCGCTTCATCAGCCAGCGTTTGAAGTCTTTGGCCTGCCCGGTGTTGAAGGTCGTAAAATCCTTTTTCCCGGTAAAGTCTTCAAACAGGTTGATCGCTTTCCATGCGGCATCGGCGGTGCGCTGTTCCTTGTGCGCGCCGTGCAATAAAGCGTCCTCATATTCCTTTTTCAGGCGCTCGTTTGCGGGGTTAAATTCAGACATAACTGATCGCCTCCTTGAAGTTGACATTTACGATGCGGTGAGTGCTTTCCATTATGTTGTTTTGTCGCATTGTGAAGATATGCGGCCAGAGGGTGTTTTTCCGACCAATCTTTGCCCTTTACGGCCTTGTTGATTTTGCCTTTGCAGGTCGCGCATTGCGCCTGAAACAGAAGCGATCCATTGGGCTGTTTTTTGATTTTTCCCGTCCCGTTTTTGGGTGTGCGCGGCGCTTGGCATTTGAAGCAAAACACTTCATGCGGCTGACATGATTTTTTGCGCTTGGCTTTTTTCTTTTGGAGGAAAGCGCGCAACGCGCTGCTATGGACGAGGAAGGGGCGGGTCTTTGGTATTCGCTCCAGCCCCTCATCCTTGATCCATCGGCGCACGGTGGCAACGTCTATTCCAAACAGATCGGCAATCTGCTCGACGGTGTAGGAATAGTTTTCTTTGACCAAGCGCACGGGATATGTGCGCTTTTTCTTAGCCATTTGCGTTTTCGATCAATGCCCGGATGTCTTCGACGCGCCACGCCGTGATTTTTTCGCTCAACTTCACGCCTTTGGGAAAGCGCCCGTCTTTGACGCCTGCCCACCACGTGCTTTTGCTCACGGGGTAGTATTTCAAAACTTCCGGCAAGCGGAGGAAGCCAGTTTCGGGAAGAGAATGATTGTCCATGTTGTATTACTCCATTTGGTTAAAAACAGAGCCATCCAATCATGTGCAAGATTATCTGTGGCCGAATACGGTTTTGCCTAAACCGAGTTCGGTTTTGATTTCAGGTTTTCTGGGGGGTGCAGAAGAAAAAAGCTATAAAACCGAATTGCCGGGAACAGGATTATTCCGTATCAGGCGGTAAAATTTCCGCCGCTTCTTTCAGCCATTTGCGAATCGTGTCATCGCTAACGGAGATTCCCTGCCTTAAAAGGTCGTCAGAAATTTCTTTGGCGGTCGGGCTTTTTGACGCCTTGGGATCGTAACTATATCCACCAATGGCCATCCCGATAATCATTTTTAGAACCGTGTCCCGTTCTCTCGTTCCTAAACTTTTTTCAGTGGTCTTCTGTTTTCCCAGTAACTCTTTTTCCTTATTCGCAGGTTTGGCATTTTCAGGTTCGGGGGATGCTACCTTATTTTCTATCGGTTTATCGGCCAGATAATTTTCAAACTGTTCCCTGTTTACAAAAATATAAATGCCTTCTCCCGGCTGGCCTTTGATCAGCCCTTCGACAAACCATTTTGCAGCGTTTTGACTGCGTAGAAAATCTCTATCAAATCTTTTTTTCTGTCCTGTATAGCTGTCTATTGTAAAAACTTCTATGCTCGGCTCCAGAACAAGGACTTCTGCAAGCCTCTGCGCAAGCCAGCCAACGTTTTTATCCAGATTTCCTTCTTTTTCACCAAGCAGGCAAAATGCTTCTCGTGACCAAATGCCTTCCGGACAGGTTATCCCTTTGGGCTTTATTTCTTTGCGCTTGGGCGTTTCTTTGGAAATATATATTCCATGTGTTGGGTGTCCATGCGGATAACCGTATTCAAAAACAAAGCGTATTCTTCTTTCACGCCACCATTCTTCGCGTATTTCTGCTTTATCGCCGTGTTCTCCAATTTGACGCCTTGGGATCGTAACTATATCCACCAATGGCCATCCCGATAATCATTTTGAAAAGGGTGGATTTCATTGTTAAGAATTTTTTCGATGATCGTGCCTATGGTTTTTTGCTTTCTATTAAAGGATTCGTCTTCTTCCTCCTTATCATGAAAATAAACGCCGTTTTTGTGGGATCCTACAAAGCCCTTGGGTGTCCCGATTTTGCCTGAATTATCGGCCATCGGCCCATCAACCATCGGCCCATCAACCATCGCACTGAAGCGCAAAGCACCTTTTCTTGTCCTCCATAGAAATAGGCTCTCTTTATACTCGGCAATTTCTTGCGGAGATCGCGCATAGAGTTCTGTCTCGTTCCAAATGTCGGGATAAAGTTCTTTTCCTGTGATATTGAAATATTCTGGAAGCCAAATGCCATCATGAATAAAGTTTTCAGGCGGTTCGCGTTTTAACCACGCCTCCGGCATCAGCATGTCGGGATAATCATATCCGTCTGCTTCTTGAGCGTGAGCCTTCGGAGAATCATGTTTTTCTTTTGCCATAAGCTTTATTAAGCTTTTCTGGCAAATTTTCCAACTATTACCGTCCCATTTTGTGCAATGTTATCCAGATAATCCGCCCAATCCTGCATCATAACTTTGCGCTCATCCAAAAATTTTGCGCGATCATACGCGCGTTGCACCATGCTTTGCGGGGCGTGGGCAAGCTGGCGGTCGATCACTTCATGGCGGTAATTCAGCTTTTCCTTGATCGTGCTCATGGCCAGCGCCCGGAAGCCATGCCCGGTCATGCGCCCTTGAAAGCCCAAGCGGGCTAGCCCTTTCAGGATGGTATTGTTGCTCATGTGCTTACGTGGGGAGTGATGGCCGGGGAACACCCATTCCCATCGCTCGTTTCGCTCCTTCAAATCTTTGAGCATGTCCACGGCTTGCCGGGAGAGGGGAACGACATGCTCGTTTCTCATTTTCATGCGCTCGGCGGGGATCACCCATTGCGCATTGTCCAGATCAAATTCCTCCCATTTGGCCTCGATCAGTTCTTTCGTGCGCACGAAGGTTAGCATGAGAAGGCGAATAGCCAGCCTCGTATCCGTATGCAGCCTTGCATCGTTGCGGTCTATCGCGTTCAGAAGTTCGGGGATTTCCTTTATATCAAGGCAAGCGTAATGGCTCTTTTTAACAGGTTTCAAGACTGCCCCGATTTCGGCGGCGGGGTTTGCGGTCGCAATTTCATGGATGATGGCGTGGCGGAACACTTGGGCGCAATATTGCCGCAAGCGGTGGGCGGGTTCATACGCGCCGCGCTTTTGTACTTTTTTTAAGGCGGCAATGATATGGGAGGGTCTGATTTCCGTGATCGGCATAGAGCCGATTTCGGGGAAAATATCCATCTCTAGGCGGCGCAGCACCGTATCGGCATGGCGTTTGGTCCATTTATCCTTGAAATTCTCATGCCATTCCAGCGCCAGAGCCTTGAAGGTGTTTTGCGCATCACGGGCGGCTTCTTTTTTCTCTTCCTGCTTTTGTGTGGAGGGGTCGATTCCTTGAGCAAGCAATTTCTTGGCTTTTTCTCGTCCCTCGCGGGCTTCGGCTAAGGTGATGGTCGGATAAATGCCAAGCGATAGGCGCTTTTCCTTAAACTTGTCGCCGACCTTCACCCTGTATTTCATGCGCCAGAGTTTGCTGCCCGTAGGGGTGATTTCGAGATACAGCCCGCCGCCATCGGCAAGCCTGTATGGCTTTTCCTTGGGTTTTGCGGCTTTGCACGCTGTATCCGTGAGTTTCATGGTTCCTCCTGTCCGATGCCCCCAGCGTTTTCAGGATGCCCCCAAAAGTGCCCCCTTTTTGTCTGGATTTGGGGGCATCGCATCGGACTGCATGGGAGGAATAGTAAACCGAAACCTTGCGAATTTCAAGGTTTTCTGGGCTTTATCGGACTATATCGGAGGAAAATTTGGAGCGAGTGAAGGGATTCGAACCCTCGGCCCTTACCTTGGCAAGGTAATGCTCTACCCCTGAGCTACACTCGCATGCCTGTTGTGGTCAACGGGATGAATATATAGCGTCAAAAAAATGAAATGCAAGCGTTAAAAGCAATCAAAAGATTAAAACATCTCGCCGACCTGAACCAAAGGCACTTTATAACCAATTGGCTCATGATCGGGAAACAGAGAATAAATCATGATACTTGGCGAAGTTTCAACAGAAGGCACAATCTGTTTAGGGATTTCATAGTGCATTAGCTCTTCACCATGGGACGTATTATGGTACACAAGCATGAAAAGCCTTTGCTCACGATAATACTCAACGCGGCATAATATATCGGGAAGAGGGCGATCACTCACCAGCATCACACTCCCATCATGTAAAACGCCAAGTTCGATGTTCATCCAAGTCTCGGTCCGTTGTCAGATGGTTCTTGTTTGAACTCAGTCTCATTCACGGCTGTCTCGGGAGCTTTGGGAGCCTCGATTTGCGGCAGAGATTCCATGAGAGCAGAAAGAACGCTGCCTTCTTGCCCGGGCGCAGTCCCCATCAAAGCAAAAACGTTGGCAGGTTTTTGAAAACTCTCTGCCATCTGTTCGTTGCTAATGGTTGGGATACCTAGATCCTCAAGCCCTTGCAAGCATATGTCGGCACTCATGCCAGTCATTGTGAGTCCCCCCGGATACACAGATAAATTATGCGCATTATCACATACAAAAGTTAAGAAACCATGATACAGGTTCCTTAACACCCCCAAGTATTATCCATAATGCAAGTAAATCCTAGCACAAGCATAAGGCAAGATGCACGAAAAATTTTGAAGCAAAAGCAATATGTTGTATAACGCGGGTAAAATTATGACAGGCAAGAGCATGGAAAACACAGATCCATTACCAATACCCCCGGAAAAACTTTTAAAAAGCTTGGACGACAAGGAGATTTCCTACACGCTCTATAACCATGCCCCTGTCTTCACCGTCGCGGAAAGTGACAAGATAGAACTCGATATGCCCGGCACCCACTGCCGCAATCTGTTCTTGCGTGACAAAAAAGAAAACATGTTCTTGGTCGTGGCCGCAAACGAAACGCAGATTGATCTAAAAAAACTGGCAAGCCTGCTCGATTGTGGACGGCTATCATTTGGGTCCGCTGTGAGGCTCTGGAAATATCTCGGCATTCGTCAAGGCTCCGTCAACCCGTTTTGCATCGCCAACGACCACGAGCAAAAAGTAAACATGATCCTTGATCAAACAATGATGAACAGCAACATCGTAAACTACCATCCGATGGATAATGCGATGACAATCGGTCTGGCGCCCGCGGATTTAATCCGGTTTATAGAAGACACCAAACACATCCCGGAAATATTGGATCTGAGCCCCGCCGCGCCAGAGACAAATCAGGATTAAGATTTTGCTTTTCATCAATCTTTACGCTACACCAGTCCCATCGACCAGCATGCGAGGAGAACGCCATGATTTTCGGAAGCAATAAGGCAAACCAGCCCCCCAAAGAAAACGGCGCCGCCCCGTCTGCCGCTCCATCTGCCGCAACCGGCCAAAACATGATTTTTGATGTGAGCACGCAGGACTTCGAGCAGCGCGTCATGATGGCCTCAATGCAAAAGCCGATTATCGTCGATTTCTGGGCGCCATGGTGCGGCCCTTGCAAACAGCTTGGCCCGGCCCTCGAAAAAGTCGTGAGCGAGCAGGGCGGCGCCGTTCTGATGGCCAAAGTCAATCTGGACGAAAATCAGGACCTCGCAGCAGCCCTGCGTATCCAGTCCATCCCGACAGTCTACGCCTTCTTCCAAGGGCAACCCGTCGATGGTTTCCAGGGTGCAATTCCTGAAAGCCACATTCGCGAATTTGTCGGAAAGCTCGTAACCCTCGCCAAATCGGCCCAGCCCGATGCGATCGACATTCCAGAAGCGCTCAAAAGCGCGGCGCAGGCCCTCGCAGATGAAGATTTAGGTACGGCGCAAGCGCTCTACGCCCAAATCCTCCAGCAAGACGGTGCCAACGTCGAGGCCTACACCGGCATGGTGCGCACCTTCATTGCCGCCGGCCAGATCGAGCAGGCGCAGGCCATCATCGAAAATGCACCGGAAGAAATAGCAAGCAAACCCGCCTTCGCACAGGCAAGGAGCGCTCTGGAGCTGGCCAAATCCGGCCCGGCCTCTCCGCTGGATGATTTAACCCGTAAACTCGAAGCCAATCCCAAAGATCATGAAACCCGCATAGAACTTGCCCGCGGCCTCTTCGCGTCTGGCCAAAAAATGGCCGGCGTCGAGGAATTACTGGAAGCCATCCGCATAGACCGCGAATGGAACGAGCAAGCCGCCCGCAAGGAACTCCTGAAATTCTTCGAAGCCCTCGGCCATGCCGATCCGATCACAGTTGAAGGCCGCCGTAAACTTTCTTCAATTTTATTCTCATAAGGGAAGGAAAAAATCATGAGCGTCGATGTTGACCCGAAAGTCCTTGAAATTCTCGTCTGCCCGATCACCAAAGGCCCGCTGGAATACGACCGCGCCGCGCAGGAGCTAATCTCCCCGCAAGCCAAACTGGCCTACCCCATCCGCGACGGCATCCCGGTCATGCTCCCCGACGAAGCCCGCGAAATCGAAGGCTGAGATAACAGCTATAAAATTGACGCGCCCTAAATCTTACTCTAGAATTATTTTCATAAAACAAATTGGGGCGGATTGGAAGAAGATGAGTTTTCCTGACAACCACATAAAGAGAGTAGGGCCCGATTTTTCCAGTAAAACCAGGCAAGTTAAGCCTGTTGTTCCCGTTACAGTCATAGTAAATCCCGGTGAAAACCTGCCAGCTTCTCCTGCGCCGTCCCCCAAAAAATCCGAGGCGGGACAAGATCCGACAGGAGAAGATTGCGGCGTAATTTATACAAAAGGTGGGATTGAACCCATCTTAAGAGAAACACTTGGTATCCATGAAGTCGCCTGAATGCACAAAATATTTGCATTCCCCCAGCAATTTAGGGTTAAATACCGCCCATGAGCACAAAGCAAAACAACCTGCTGCTACAACTCCTTCTCCTTATGCGCCCCTGAGCGGTCATGAGGCGGTATTTAACGCCTGCGCTACAGGGGACCTGAAAAACTCCAAAAAATTTGAAACACAAGGCAAGCTGCGCTAAAAGAAAGACGCGCTTGGAAGAAGGAAAAAACCATGACCAGAGCATTTGACATCGTCAAACAAAACCCGCAGCGTGTCATCATATTCGACACCACCTTGCGTGATGGAGAGCAGTCCCCGGGCTGCGCCATGAATCTCGAGGAAAAAATTAAAATGGCCCGCCTGCTGGACGAACTGGGCGTGGACATCATCGAGGCAGGCTTCCCGGTGGCTTCCCCCGGCGACTTTGAGGCCGTCAACCAGATCGCGCATACTGTCAAAAATGCAACCGTCTGCGGCCTGTCCCGCGCGAAGAAGGGCGACATCGAGGCATCTGCCGAAGCGATCAAGCCTGCCCGGTCCAAACGCATCCACACCTTCATCTCCACCAGCCCCTTGCACATGAAGCACAAGCTGCAAATGGACCCGGACAACGTGTTCGAAGCCGTCAAGGAAAGCGTCACCTTCGCCCGCAACTTCACCGATGACGTCGAGTGGAGCGCCGAAGACGCCAGCCGTACCGAGGATGACTTCCTGTGCAAATGCGTAGAGGCCGCCATCAATGCAGGCGCCCGCACCATCAACATCCCGGACACGGTCGGCTACGCCATGCCGGGCGAATACGCCGCGAAGTTCAAAATGCTGATTGAACGCGTCCCCAATATCGACATGTGCATCCTCTCGACCCACTGTCACAACGATCTGGGCGTTGCGGTTGCCAACTCTCTGGCCGGCGTCATCGCAGGCGCGCGCCAGATCGAATGTACCGTCAACGGCATCGGCGAGCGGGCAGGCAACGCTGCCGTCGAGGAAATCGTTATGGCCCTGCGCACGCGCCGCGACATCATGCCCTTCGAGACGGGCGTCGAGACCACAAAAATCACCAAAACCTCGCGCACCCTCTCAGCCATCACCGGCTTTTCCGTCCAGCCCAACAAGGCCATCGTCGGCGCCAACGCCTTCGCCCACGCCAGCGGCATCCATCAGGACGGCATGCTGAAAAACGCCAACACCTACGAGATCATGACCCCCGAAAGCGTTGGTCTAAGCGAATCCAAACTGGTCATGAGCAAACACTCAGGCCGCCACGCCTTCCGCGAAAAACTGAAGGAACTGGGCTTCGAGCTTGGCGACAATGCCTTGAATGACGCCTTCGCCCGGTTCAAAAATCTGGCTGATCGCAAACGTGAAATCTTCGAAGACGACCTGATCGCTCTAGTCGAAGATGAAATGGTCCGCGAAAACGAACGCATCCGCTTTATCTCTCTGCAGGTCCAGGCTGGAACCCGCGGCCCCCAGACCGCCACCATGGTCCTCAGCGTCGACGGCAAGGAAGCCCCGGCCAGCGTCGTCGGCAACGGCCCCGTCGATGCCATCTTCAAGGCCATCCGCGAAATCTACCCGCACGAAGAAGCCAAACTGCAGCTCTATCAGGTCCACGCCGTCACTGGCGGGACTGATGCGCAGGCCGAAGTCACTGTTCGCCTCGAGGAAAAAGGCAAAACCGTCACCGGCACCGGCACCGACGCCGACACGCTTGTCGCGAGCGCCAGAGCCTACATCCACGCGCTGAACAAGCTCCTGACCAAGCGCAGCTCGGTCAACCCCCAAACAGGTGAGATCGCCGCAGCAAACGCATAGAAAGCGCATGCGGACCATGATAAGATGGTCCGCATGAAAAAAGCCGGTATCGCAATATCTCTGACGCTTTTGAACACCGTTTTGATTCTGGCGGCAATATTTATTTTGGCGCCATGGAAAAACATTGCAGAAAATCAAATCGCACAAACGATGAAAGAGTACGGCTTTAAAAACGCATCCCTGTCCATTTCAAAACTTGATCAAAAACATATCGATATCAAGAATTTGCAATTCGGAGAGGAACCCGTGCGTATCAATATTCCGCGCATTCTTATGACCTATAGCATTGATGACTTGCGCGCCCAGCGCGTGCATGAAATTGACATCGAGGGCTTAACGCTCACCATGCGGCAAACGGAGCAGGGCTGGGCAGTAGACGGCATCCCCGAACAAAAATCATCGAAGAGCAATCCGCTGGCAATACCCCTGTCAAAGCAAGCGATGAAATCTCTCCCGCTTTCAACCGTGAAAATAAAAAACAGTACCCTGAAAATCGAAGCGCAAAGCGGCACACTGACAATTCCCTTAAACATGTCCTTCCAAACACAAAACAAACCATCCCTGTCCTTCGAGCAGGCCTTGATGCAGGCAAGCGCGGAAGGGCTGCGCGTATCAGGAGAATCAAAGGCAACAATATCACTGGAAGAAGAAAAACAGCGCTGGGCTGGAACATGGGGAATACAAGACCTTGAAGTCGTCCAGAACGGAGAGCCCATGCCAAAAGCGGCCCTGACGGGAACATTATCCGCTGATAAAGAAGCTCTAAAGATCCAGGGAAAAGTAAATTGCGAAAACAAAATCTGTAGCGGCGGCTTTACCTACACCTATCCGTTCGCAGAGCCAGAAAAAGCCTCCCTCGTCATGGATGATTTCTCGATGCCGTGGCACGAGGGAACGGTCTCAACGGCAAAGGTCATCGTACCGTTGGCTGGTGGAAAGGATTACAATTTCATCCTCTCCATTCGTAAAGCCTCAATCGCAAAGCTGATGCAGGACGTAACAGGCGAAAATGTCAAAGCCACCGGAACCCTGTCCGGAAAAATCCCTGTCACCATCAAACCCGACGGGACATTTTCGATTGGCAAAGGAAGCCTCACGGCGGATACGCCGGGCATTCTCTCCATGCCGGGCCAGGTCATCCCGGGAAGCGGTGCGCAAATGGAGCTCACCCGCGACATTCTCGAGCAGTTCAACTACAGTCTTCTAAGCCTGACGACGGGCAAAGATGAAAACGGTAAGTTTGTGATCCACGCAACCCTCGAAGGAAATAATCCGAAGGTTCAAGGCGGCAGAGCCGTAAAACTAAACATAAAGCTGAGCGGGGATGTGCTGGACTTTATATCCAGTAGTGTTATAGTTTTGACCAATCCTCAGGCACTGTTAAACAAGGAACGCCTATGAAAAATTTATGTCTTGTTCTCATCTCCCTGCTAGCCGTTTCAGCCTGCACCCCGACCGTCAAAGTCGAGGCGCCGGAAAAACCGATCGAGATCAACCTGAACGTCAATATCGAACACAAAGTCAAAGTCGAAATCGACCGCGATGTTCAAAAGGCCATTTCACAGAACAAAGATATCTTTTAAACGGAGAACAAATATGAAATCACGTTTTTTTGCCCCGGTTTTATTTGCATTGGTCCTGCTCGTGTCCCTCCCGGCCTACGCGCTGGACCTCCAGAGCGCCCGCGATGCCGGCCTCGTTGGTGAAGCGCTGACGGGCTACGTCGCCGCCCTGAAGGAAACGCCTGAAGTCGCCGCATTGGTCAAGGATGTAAACACCAAGCGATTGGCTGAGTTTACAAAAATTTCCCAGAAAAACGGCCAGCCGGTAGACGTCGTCGCCAAGCTAGCCGCGCAGCAAATCATCCAGAACCTAAGCCCCGGCCACTACTATCAGGCAGCCGACGGAAGCTGGAAACAGCGCTAGAGCTTGCTGGAAATCGTTCGAAACACATCCTCGAACATCGCGGTCGTAAGCCGTCCGGTGTTCGTATTGTACCGCGAGCAATGATAGGAATCGATCAAGGTAAGCCCGTTGCCCATATCATGGACGGCGCCATGGGCAAACTTAAACCCTGAAACCTTCTGCCCCAGAGCTTTAAGCACCGCATTGTGCGAAATCAGACCCAGGCTCAAAATCACCTTTAAATCAGTCATAGCGGCAATTTCATCGCTCAAAAACCGCAGGCATGTATTGATTTCTAGACCTGTCGGTTTGTTCTCAGGCGGAACGCAGCGCACGGCATTGCTAATACGGACCCCGTTAAGGGTCAGGCCGTCATCCGCCCGCGCTCCGTAAACACCTTCCGCCAGCCCGAACTTCAAAAGGGTCGCGTAAAGAAGATCCCCGGCATAATCCCCTGTAAACGGCCGCCCGGAAAAATTAGCGCCCCGTAACCCCGGCGCGAGCCCGACGACCAGTAATCTTGCATCAAAATCACCAAAAGGAGGGACAGGCGAATTAAACTTATCTGGGAAAGCGTTACGATTATCATCCCGGAATTTTTGAAGCCGCGGACACAAAGAACAATTTTTTTCAGGGAGCAAAATCATGGCCCACCCTACCATGCCTCCTGATCCGGTCAACCCGGGTGAAGCCTCTTTATCACTTGCCCCTTGCAATTTTGCGTAGGGCGGTCTATAAGGCGGCTGAAATACAGAGTTATGAAACAAGATCCAGAGGCACGAGAACATGGCACGCGTAACCGTAGAAGATTGCATTGATAAAGTTTCCAACCGCTTTGAGCTTGTAATGGTCGCTGCGCAGCGCGCACGGAAAATCGGCTCCGGCGCACAACTGACCGTTTCCCGCGACAACGACAAAAATCCAGTCGTATCATTACGCGAAATTGCTGGCGAAACCGTAACGCCTGCTGATCTCAAAGAAGAAATTATCACCAGCTACCAGCGCTTCCAGCCACAGGACGACGAAGAAGAGAAAATCGACCTGATGGATGGCGAAAAAGAATGGGCGGAAATGGCAGAAAATACAGCCTCTGGCATGTATGCATCCGAAGAGTTCGATGAAAGCGACGAAGAAGAATCAGACGAGGATGATGAAGAGCCATCCTTGGGTGACATCGCTGGCGTTTAAGTCGGCCAAAAATCAAAATTCAAAAGCCGGGCAACTTAGTCCGGCTTTTTTTATATTCATAAATTTCCTTCATGCATTTTTACCGGTTTCATGATAGGCTAAACCTTCATAAAACGGACAGCAGACGTGCTTTTAAAGGAAATAGAAACTGTTGGGTGTATGGGGCAGCTAGAAAAACTTCTGAAAACAGTCAGGGGCTATAATCCTGACTTTGACACGGCGCTGATTGAGAAAGCATACAATTACGCCAAGGAAAAACACGAAGGGCAAACACGCGCGTCCGGCGAGCCATACTACACCCACCCGGTCGAAGTCGCTCAGATCCTCTCCGAAATGAATATGGATGCCGCGACCATTGCCACGGCCATCCTGCACGACACCGTCGAAGATACCGATGCAACGCTCGAAGACCTCAAAAAGCTCTTCGGCGAAGAAATCGCAGATCTGGTCAACGGAGTGAGCAAACTCTCCCGCATCGAAAGCCAGACCATGGAAGGCAAGCAGGCGGAAAATTTCCGAAAATTGCTTCTGGCAATGTCCGAAGACATCCGCGTCCTCCTCGTCAAACTTGCAGACCGCCTCCACAATATGCAAACACTGGATGCGATCAAAAAGCCGGAAAAACGCCGCCGCATCGCCCTCGAAACGCTGGAAATCTATGCTCCGCTTGCCGAGCGCGTGGGCGTCCACAAAATCAAGGCGGAACTCGAGGATTTATGCTTCGGTCATTTAAACCCCGAAGCCCGCGAAAGTATCACCAACCGTCTCTCTTTCCTCCGCAAGGAAGGAATCGATGTTGTTGACGCCATCCTTGAACAGCTCAACAAAGATATGGAAGAGGCAGGCGTTCAGGCCGAAATCACAGGCCGCGAAAAAAGCCGCTACTCCATCTGGAAGAAAATGCAGCGTAAAAACGTTGCCTTCGAGCAACTCTCCGACATCATGGCCTTCCGTATCGTTGTCGAAGACGCCGCGCAGTGCTATCAGGTTCTGGGTGTCCTGCACAGCAAATACCACAGCGTGCCGGGCCGCTTCAAAGATTACATCTCCACGCCAAAACCCAACGGATACCGCTCGATCCACACCACGATCATGGGCCCCAAACGCCAGCGCATCGAGGTCCAGATCAGAACAAGGCAAATGCACGACGAGGCCGAGCTCGGGGTTGCCGCGCACTGGGCCTACAAAGGCGGCAGCCGTCCAAGCGTGCGCGATGTCAAAAAATACCGCTGGCTACGCGAGCTTCTCGACATTCTGGAGCAAGAGCAAAAACCCGAAGATTTCTGGGAAAATACAAAGCTGGAATTGTTCCAGGACCAGGTCTTCGTCTTCACGCCCAAGGGTGATCTGATCGAGCTCCCCAACGGCGCAACCCCGATCGATTTCGCCTACGCCATCCACTCCGATATCGGTGATAAATGCGTCGGCGCAAAGGTCAATGGCCGGATTGCCCCGCTGAACTCGCGCCTTGGCAACGGAGATCAGGTCGACATCATCACCGCCAAAACCCAAAAACCATCTCCGACATGGGAGCGGTTCGTCGTCACCGGGAAAGCGCGCTCCCATATCCGCAAATATATCCGCAACCAGCAACGCGACGAATTTGTCACGCTCGGCAAGGCCATGCTGCAAAAAGTCTTCCGTCAGGAAGGCTACGAATTCACCGAAAAAGCGGTCACAGGTATCCTTAAACAATTCCGCGCCGAAGAAAATGACGATATCTACGCCAACATCGGTGCTGGCATTCTCGTTGCCCGTGATGTTTTCAAGGCAATATTCCCAAGCCATCAAACCGAAGTTGCAAAACGACCATCCGAAGACATGGATAAAGCCTTGCTTGGAACAGGGCAGGGCGGCGAGGCGCGCAAGGATGCCCCGATGCCGATCAAAGGCCTCATCCCGGGCATGGCGGTACATTTTGCGCGATGCTGTCACCCGCTGCCCGGCGACCGTATTGTCGGCATTGTGACAACCGGCAAAGGCGTTACCATTCACACAATCGACTGCGAAACCTTGGAAACCTTCGCCGACACGCCAGAGCGCTGGCTTGACGTATCATGGGGAGACGGCCCGGACTCGCCCGAAGCGCATGTTGGTCGCCTGACACTAACAATCGCCAACGAGCCTGGGGCGCTGGGAACGGTCTCGACCGTGATCGGGAGAAACGGCGGCAACATCACAAATCTGAAAATCACCAGCCGTTCGATGGATTTCTGGGAAATGATCCTCGATATCTTCGTCAACGACATCAAGCATCTAAACAATGTGATTGCCGCCTTGCGCGCAACCCCAACGATAATATCGGTTGAACGCGCGCGCGGACGCTAGGGTTCATACTCAGAGCTTTTATAAAGTCAGCGAAAACCATTGTTTGCAGGTCTTTAGAAAAGCTATGGTTTGGACCCTAAGCCTTAAGCTGGGATTTTTGCCTTAAACAGGTCCAATGGCGCTTGCGCCAGAGCCTCAAAAGGAAAATCAAGATTATCCCGTCCACCAAGCTCATGGAGCTCAAGAACACAGGCAGAAAGAGCAATCTTCCCGCCTGCCTTGCGAGCAAGATCGCCGGTTGCTTTCATCGTCCCACCTGTAGCGAGTAAGTCATCGAGGATAACAACCCGCATACCTGGCGCAATATTGCTTGCCTGAATTTCAATTGTATCCGTCCCGTACTCCAGGGCATATTCCTGAGAAATAACCGCACCCGGCAATTTCCCTTTCTTGCGCACCATACTGAACGGCAGACCAAGCTTCTGTGCAACAGGCACACCAACCAAAAAGCCACGCGACTCGATACCCAGAACCAGATCAGCGCCGGCAGCCTTTGTTTTGTCCGCCAAACCATCGATAACAAGGCGCATCACATCAGGCTTGCGCAAAACAGATTGAATGTCGTAGAAATTAATCCCCGGTTTCGGATGATCCGGCACAACGTCAAAGTGACTGAGAATATTCACGGCGCTTTCCCTTTGTAGAAGATAATAAACTTAATCCTTACATCCACTGCTCCGCCCTGTTATAAGGGCCTAGGGTGGATGAACGAGAAACAGTGTAACCACGATGTTCAAGCGGCGCAAACCTTTAAGTCTTTTTGACCACGCGAAACAGTTCTTCTGGCCTTCGATGGGCTGGTCCCGTTCATTTCAATATATCCGCCACCGCCTTGTGCGCGTCGCTGATACAACCCATAAAATAGCGCTGGGACTGGCAATCGGCGCAGCGGTCTCCTTTACCCCGCTTGTCGGAACACACTTCATTCAGGCCGGTCTGTTTGCTTTGGTCTTACGAGGGAATGTCTTCTCCGCAATGATAGGAACCTTTGTCGGCAACCCGTGGACCTTCCCGTTCCTCTGGTGGGCAGGGTTCCAACTCGGCGATTACCTGTTCGGGTTCTTCGGGTTCGGCGGCATCGAGGATCTGCCACCGCACATAACCCTGTCCGTTGTCTGGGATCTCCTCTGGACCCATCCAATGACCCTGTTCATGCCGTGGATGCTGGGGGGCTATCTCTTGGCCTGTCTGTCGATCCCGCTTTTCTACATGCCGTTTTATCTGATGGTCAGAGAAGCCAAAGCAGCCCGCGTCCGGGCGCGCATGCACAGGGCAAAAGTTGTCACCCACGAACTGACCGGGCAGGAAGAGCCTTGATTATCGGCATCGGGAATGACCTTGTGGATGCCAGACGCATTGCCAAAGTACTCGAACGCCATGGCGATCGCTTTTTAAACCGCTGTTTCACCGAACACGAACAAAAAAAAGCGCAAAGCCGCCTCAAAGCCGGAACCAACATCAATGTTCTTGCAAAACGCTTCGCTGCCAAAGAAGCATGCGCAAAAGCGCTCGGTACAGGTTTTGGCACGGTCGCAATGAAAGATATCGGCGTTGTTGAGGATGAAGCGGGAAAGCCAACCCTTGTCCTCAAAAACGAAGCCCTTCAGGCACTTCAAACACGAATCCCTGCTGGCATGAGCCCACGCCTGCATCTCTCTCTAAGCGACGAGCCTCCACTCGCGCAGGCCTTCGTCATAATAGAAGCCGTATAAACAAGAACCAAACATAATCCTTCCTGTGTCTTATATGCCTTTTTTCTTATTCTCTTCTGGCATTCACAGAAATTTTCGGGTAAATCCTCTCCTATGGCAGAAAACCTAGAAAAAACAGATCAAAAAACAGCAGACATAGAAGCGCCTGAAACCAAGGAAAATGAACCCGCTCTGACCGAGCAGGGGGAGATAGGGGAGCTGGCGCGCATCGCAATCGCTGCGATTTTATTGGCTCTGGTTATTCGTGCTCTTTTCTTTGAACCATTCAATATTCCGTCTTCCTCCATGAAGCCGACCCTTTTGATAGGGGACTATCTCTTTGTAAACAAACCGGCTTACGGCTACAGCAAATATTCATTCCCGTTCGGCATCGCGCCGATCGAAGGCCGGATCTGGGCCGGTGAGCCCAAACGCGGCGACGTCGTCGTCTTTGCGCGGCCGACGGATACCCGCATCGACTTTATCAAACGCATTATCGGCATGCCGGGCGATACCGTGCAGGTCAAAAAAGGCCTCCTGTACATCAACGGAAACCTGGTCCCGCGCGATTACGTTGCGACCCGGACCGTCGACGAAGAGGGCGGCGTCAAGCAGGTCATGAAAGAATATATTGAAACGCTCCCCGGCGGCGCAGTGCACAGCATCTACGAGGAATCGGATCACGAACTCCTCGATAATACCGAAGTCTTCCATGTCCCCGAAGGCCACTACTTCATGATGGGTGACAACCGCGATAATTCGCAAGACAGCCGCGTCAGCAGCGTCGTCGGTTATGTCCCTTTCGAAAACTTTATCGGTCGGGCGGACTTCCTGTTCTACTCCACAAATGGCTATGCCCGCGTTTATGAACCTTGGAAATGGCCATGGACAGTGCGTTGGTCCAGAATTTTCATGGACATCGACCCTGTGCGGCTGATATCTGACAAAGAAAAAGCGGCGGGAGGATCAGGAGAATGAGCGCAACCCCGTCCCTCTCAGGGCTGGAACAGGCAATCGGCTACTCATTCCGTGATAAAAACCTTCTTCGCATAGCGTTAACCCACTCCAGCGCCGCCAGTGAAGAAAATTACGAAAGACTGGAATTTCTTGGCGATCGTGTACTCGGACTGGTCATCGCCGCCCTGATCTTCGAAAAATTTCCAAACGAAACAGAAGGCGACCTCGCGCGCCGCCTGGCATCTCTCGTTCAAGGTTCAATGCTCGCGGAGCTTTCCGAAAGTATCAATCTCGGAGAGTATATTATCCTCTCCGACGCAGAGCGTGAGTCCGGCGGCTCCAAAAACGAAAATATTCTGGCCGATGTCTACGAAGCCCTGATCGGCGCAATGTATCTCGATGGCGGATTTGAACCGTGCCAGACATTGATTACCAAAAAATGGGCCGATGTGCTCCACACCATGAAAACGCCGCCCCAACATCCGAAAACAGCGCTTCAGGAATGGGCGCAAAGCTTGGGAATTCCGCTACCCGCCTACGAAATTACCGGCCAGACTGGCCCCGATCATGCGCCCGTCTTTGAAATAACGCTTCGTGTGAAGGATCATGGCGAAGTCACAGCCTCAGGCCGCTCGCGGCAAGAGGCGGAGAAACAGGCAGCATCGCTGTTTTTAGAAAAGATAAAAAAACAATGACAAATCAAAATGCAGAACAAAATCGTTGCGGCTTCGTCAGTGTCATAGGCTTGCCAAACGCCGGAAAGTCAACACTGGTCAACGCGCTGGTCGGCGCAAAAGTCTCTATCGTCTCCCGTAAGGTCCAGACAACGCGCGCCCGCCTGCTCGGCATGGCCATCAAAGGTGACACACAAATCGTCCTGATCGATACGCCCGGTATCTTCACCCCCAAAAAGAAACTGGAGCAGGCTATGGTGGATGCGGCGTTATCCAGCTTCGACGACGCGGATTTCATTGTCCATCTGATCGACGCCAGCCAGAAAAACGCGATAGAAAACAACAGGAAAATCATTGAGGGTCTGGAAGGGCGGAATAACGTCGTTCTGGCCTTAAATAAAATTGACCGCGTCGCCAAGCCGGACCTTCTGGCTCTCACGCAAACCCTGAACGATACATTCCCCTACAAAGACACGTTCATGATCAGCGCCCTCGATGGCCGCGGCATTGATGATCTTGGCCAGTACTTCGCAGAGCGCCTCCCCGAGGGCCCATGGCTTTTCCCCGAGGACCAGATCAGCAACGCGCCCCTCCGCCTGATGGCCGCAGAAATCACCCGCGAGAAAATATTCGATCGCCTGCATCAGGAGCTTCCCTACGCCATATTCGTAGAAACCGAAGACTGGGAGCAATTCGACAACGGCAGCGTGAAAATCATGCAAATCGTCTACGTCAACCGTGAAAACCAGAAAGGCATTGTTCTGGGCAAAGGCGGCAGCCGCATCAAGACCATCGGCGAGGCAGCCCGCGCAGAAATAGAAGAGTTAATCGGCACCAGAGTACATCTGAAGATATTTGTAAAAGTACAGGAAAACTGGGCCGAACGGACGGAAAACTACCGCCTGATCGGCCTCGAATAAATACTGCACTGCGCAACAGGAAAATTTGCGTTTTGAAAAAAAATATGCCTTTGTGGATAAGGATCGTTTTTTGATTTTCCGCCATGGCGCCCGGGGGGGTGGCCTGATAGAGTGAAGTCCTTAGGTGACAAAAGAGCAGCAAGACCGCGAAGTCAGAAGCATTTCTGTTTCGAGATCTGATCATTTGTACACCCGGCTTCGTTACATAATCTGGAGGTTTTTTTATGAGCTGGACTGAAGAACGCGTATCCGTATTAATGAAGCTTTGGGGCGAAGGACGCACCGCTGCGGAAATCGCAAAAGAACTTGGCGGCGTAACACGAAATGCCGTGATCGGTAAGGCTCACCGTTTGAAGCTCTCCAACCGTGTTTCCCCGATCCAGCAAAACAAAAAGCCGTCCGTAAAAATTTCAGATCGCACCGTTGAGAAAAAGGCGATGCCGGCACCGGCAAATATCTCCAAAGCGCCGGCAGCTCCTGTGCGCACTTTTGTCCCCGACGAGAGAAAAGTGCTCTTCGCATTGACGGATCTGGGCCCCCGCATGTGCCGCTGGCCAATCGGCGACCCACGCGAAAAAAGCTTCGGTTTCTGTGGTGACTCCTGTGCCTCCGGCCTGCCGTACTGCGCAGACCATGCCAAAGTCGCCTACCAGGCTGCCGGTCGCACCCGCACCCTGAATGTAGACACCGAACCACGCTACACCGCCGAAAATGAGGACCAGGAAGAAATCCTCAAAAAGGCCTCAGCCTGATAAACAAAAACCCCTCAAAATCGAGGGGTTTTTTATTCCTTATAAAAACGATTTGTCTGGTTTCTATAAAATTATCGTCTTAAAACCCCGCCGGCCTTCTCCGCAACCGCGTCGATAATCTTGGCGCTGACATCCTCGATATCCTTATCCGTCAGCGTCGCCTCGACCGGCTGCAGCATCACTGAAAGCGCAAGCGATTTCTTGCCATCCTCAAGCCCTTTCCCGCGGTAAACATCAAACACTTCCGCCGCCACGATCAAGCCCTTATCAGCAGACTTCGCCGCGCGCACCAGGCTATCGGCCTCAACCGCCTCATCCACCACAAAGGCAAAATCCCGTGCAACCGGCTGGAACGCAGAGAGCTTCAAAAGCGGCTTTGCAAACCCGCCCTTGTTCCGCGGGGCAGGGATGTTTTGCAAGAAAACCTCAAACCCGACAACACGGCCCTTAACGCCCATCTCTTCCAGAACACCGGGATGAATCTCCCCAAACTGCGCCAGAACATTTTTCCCAAGCCGCAAAACACCGGAGCGTCCCGGATGGTAATAATCCGGCGCATCCCGGCTGACAATCGCATTGTCCGCAGGCGCCCCGCAAGCCGCCAGCACTGCCAGCGCATCCGCCTTAGCATCAAACACATCCGCGTCCCGCGCCGGAAGATCGCCCGCCCAGTTCCGGGGTATTTTATTCCCCGCACGAACCCCGGCCGCCACAAAAGCCTGCCCGTCCGCCTTAGAGGACAAAAACGCCGGCCCAACTTCGCATAAACCACTGTCAGAAAAACCGCGGTCAGCATTACGCTGCGCCGCCTCGATCAAATTTGGCAAAAGGGAAGGGCGCATCTGGTCAAGATCCGCCGAGATCGGGTTCGCCAGAGTCAAAGCAGGATTATCATTCGATCCGAACAAAGCGGCTTTGTCTTTCGGCATAAACGACCACGTGACGCATTCCTCAAGCCCGCGCACAGCCATCGCACTGCGCGCAACACGGGCTCTTGAGAGCGTCAAAGTCTCAGCCGCCGCCGTCACCGCTTTATCACTGCGCACAGAAACAGGCGGAATATGATCATATCCGACAATCCGTGCAACTTCCTCAGCCAGATCAGCTTTCCCTTCAACATCCCCGCGCCACGACGGAGGCTGAACCTGCAACTGCCCGCCGATCTCATTTACGGCAAAACCCAGAGACGTTAAAATTTCGATCTGGCGCTCCGTCTCAACGCAAATCCCGCACAATTTTTCGGTATAAGCCGGATCAAACGCAATCGTCCGCGCCCAGCCCGGAACCGCGCCCGCTTCAACAACATGGCTGACTTCCGTTCCCGGAGTACCGCAAAGCTCCAGCACCAGACGCGTCGCCAGTTCCATCCCGGCGCGCGTAAAGACCGGATCGACGCCCCGCTCAAAACGATAGCGCGCATCGCTCTCAATCCCCATCGCCCGCCCGGCCCGTGCAATGCGCATTGGCTCGAAATACGCCGATTCAATAAAGACATTCACCGTCTCATCGCTGCTGCCCGTCGAAACGCCGCCGACGATCCCGCCAAAACCGATCAGGCCGCTTCCATCAAAAATCCCGACGGCATCCTGAACGGCTTCATAGGATTTATCATTCAGCGCCTCCAGAGCTTCCCCGCCCTTCGTCGAGCGCACAACAATCCCGCCTTGAAGCTTATCGGCATCATAAACATGAAGCGGACGGCATTGCTCGATGCTCATCAAATTGGTGATATCAACAAGCGCCGAAATAGGTCTCAAGCCAACGCCCTTCAACAAGTCCTGAAGCCATTTCGGCGAAGGACCGTTTTTCACATTACGCACCAGACGCCCAAGGAAAAGCGGGCACCCTTGCGTATCTTCAATTGTAACCCCAATCGGAGAGTCAAACGTCCCCGCCACAGCGCTTTCATCCTGCGCCTTCAACGTCCCGATCCCTGCTGCCGCCAGATCACGCGCAACCCCGCGTACCCCGGCACAATCAACCCGGTTAGGCGTCAGGTTAATCTCGACAAGCTGCTCATCAAGTCCGAAAATCTCCGCCATCGGCGTCCCGACCTCATAGCGATCGTCAACCTCGATAATCCCTTTATGCTCATCGGAAAGATTCATCTCCTTCTCGGAAACCATCATCCCGTTCGACTCAACCCCGCGGATTTTGGTTTTCTTGAGCGTCACATCCAGCCCCGGAATATAAGTCCCTTCCGGCGCAAAAACCCCCTTCATCCCGGCGCGCGCATTCGGCGCCCCGCAAACAACCTGCAACGTCCCCTGATCGGACTGCACACTTAAAACCTGAAGCTTGTCCGCATCCGGATGCGGCGCGGCCGTTTCAACATAAGCGACCTTGAACGGCGCGTAAGCCAGCGCCTTATCCTCAAATTCCTCAACCTCAAGACCGATCGCCGTAAGCGTTTCACAAATCTCTTCCGCGCTGGCAGATGTCTCAAGGTGGCGTTTCAGCCCGTTAATCGTAAATTTCATTGCCGTATCTTCATTTTTTCAGTTTTTATGAAAGGCCAATCTAAGCCGAAAACACCAAATTTTCCAAGGGTTTTATTGCTCGGCTGAGAAGAGAAAAAGTTTGATTGTTCTGGAAACACTATGTTAGCATAAATGTAAAGTAATAAGACAAAAATAAAAAGGGTGTGAGATGAGCATAAATCCAAATCCGACTCAAACAGAGCAAAGACCGGTCGCGCCTGCGGCCCCGGCCCCTGTTGCTCAAGCGCCTGCGGCGCCCCAAATGAACGACGCACAATTCCGTATCGGGATGGAGGGGTATTATGAAAACCTAATGGGGGAGTGCGAAAACGATAAAGGCAAAGCCGCCGCCCAGATAGACAAGCTAGTAAAATCTAGCAAAAACCCGGATGGAATTCTGGATCAGGATGGCGCAAAAGCGCTCAAAGAAGCGCTCGAGAAATCAAGCAACGCCGTAGAATTCGCAGGCAACACAATGGCGAGCAAGGATAAGTTAAAAAATCTGTTGCTTGTCGACCAGCAAAACCAGAATGAAATGGCATCCAAACTTCAGGGTATAGGATCGCTGGGCCTTATTTTTGCATTTATTGCAATGTTGACGGGCCAAGGAAATTTTAATCTGGGCGAATTGATGAATGGTAACATAGTTGCTGCTAACGCGCAAACAAAGCCAGCACAGCCTACGCAACAAGCAGGCGGAGCGCAAAAGCCGCCCACGCCCAGCACGACACAGCCTTCCGCTGCCCCGGAAACCCCGAAAACTCAAGATGTTGTGACGCCTCCCTCTGTCGTAACTGTTGCTGCAGGAAATCATGACAGCGATACCGCTCCTCACGAATTTGAACGATCCCGCACCCTAGCAATGTCTCCAGAGGATACTAATAAGCCAGCAGAATTTAAACTAAGACCTGCTACACCGGCAATGTTTACAGAGGATACTAATAAGCCAGCAGAATTTAAACTAAGACCTGCTACACCGGCAATGTTTACAGAGGTAGAAATTGAAAGAATGAATAAAGGAGAAAATCCTTGGAGAAGCATTCCGGGAAAATCTACAGTGGCCACCCCTCCTTCTGATAGCAACCCGCCAGGATCGAAAGCTGCCCCTGTCGAGAAAGCACCCATAAATTATATGAACGGAGTTACTGTTAATATTCAGCCTCAGGGTGAACCTAGAATTGTATTCACCGACAACGCTCCAGATTATGCTGGAGAACTCAGTGGCGACAGCCCCTCCACAAAGTTTAGCTTGTGTAATCTTTTTTCACAGCATATGTACCCGCATCCTGAAGCCCTTTCTCCCCGCATTCCTCATGACCTCGCAAAAGTACCAGCCACTCCGGCCCACGTAGAAGACCTGTCTGATGAGCCAGCTGCAAATATTGGAACTTTTAAAGTCCGAGCATAAACCTGCTCAGGCGCCCCCGATCGGCAAGACATAAAAAGAAAAATCCAGCTTGATCCCTAGGCTCCTGTACAAAGCACGCGCCTCGATATTATCATTCGGCGTCAGCCAGTACATCCGCCCCCATTTTTCCTTCTCACCAATCCGGACGACGTCCTCCACCAGCTTCTTCGCCAGTCCCTTGCGCCGATGCGCCGGGGCGATATAGACATCCTGCATATAACAAACCGGATTAATCTGCCCAGTGGTCGGATGAAGGATATAATGAACAATCCCCATCATCTCGTCTCCGCGCACAATACAAAGGCCGTTCACCTGCGTATTCTCAGGGTCACTCAGTCTTTCCCATGTCTGCGAAGTCACAGCCTCGTTACGCTGTCCAAGATTATTACCGTCCCATAACGGCAGCCATTGCGGAAAATCGTTATAGACCAGCGGGCGAATGATTGTCTTGTTCATCGCCGCCCGGCCCTCAGGCTTTCACGCCCGTAGCATTATTCGGCCGCTCAAGCGGCGAGAACCCGTAATGCCGCAGCCAACGCAAATCGCTCTCATAGAAGGTACGCAAATCAGGAATCCCGTATTTTAGCATCGCCATACGCTCAATCCCCATTCCGAACGCAAAGCCTTGATACTCATCGGGATCAAGCCCGCAATTCATCAAAACCTTCGGATGCACCATCCCGCAGCCCAAAATCTCCATCCAGCCGTCCACGCTGCCATCCTTGTTCCCGCCGAGACGCAAACCGCCTTCCTTACGCGAACAGCCAATATCAACTTCGGCCCCCGGTTCAACAAACGGGAAGAAGCTCGGACGAAAACGGACCGGCAAATCGTCAATCCCGAAATACGCACGCACAAAATCCATCAAACACCCCTTGAGATGCCCCATATGCGTGGCCTTATCAATGACAAGCCCCTCCATCTGGTGGAACATCGGCGTGTGCGTCATATCGTAGTCCGAGCGATACGTCCGCCCGAAACAGATAATCTTGTGCGGCGGCTTGTTCCCCTGCATATGCCGGATCTGAACCGCAGACGTATGCGTCCGCAAAAGTTTCTTCGCATATTCGCCCTGTTCTTCCGGATCGTCGGGCAGGAAGAACGTATCCTGCATCTCACGCGCCGGGTGACCGGGCGGAAAGTTCAGCGCCGTAAAATTATGAAAGTCATCTTCAATATCTGGCCCTTCTGCAACGGAAAACCCCATATCCGCAAAAATCGCCGTCAGTTCTTCAATCGTCTGGCTGATCGGGTGAATATGCCCCATCACCTCAGGCCGCGGAGAAAGACTGATATCAATCGTCTCCGTCGCCAAACGCCCATCCAGCTCCTGCTTCTTCAGAGCGCTTTCCTGCCGCTTGATCAAAGCCGCAATCTCGTCCTTCAGCGCATTCAGCGCCTGTCCCTTGGTTTTCCGCTCTTCCGGGTCCATCCCCCCGAGAGTCTTCATAAGGTCGGTAATCCGGCCCTTCTTTCCCAAAACATTTACCCGCACATCATCCAGCGCCTTCAAATCCTTCGCGCCGCCAATCTGCCCGGTAATCTCGGTTTTCAATGCTTGTATATCGTTTGTCATGAAAAATGTTTTACCCTGCAAAATAAGAGAAATAAAGAGCTTT
The DNA here is from genome assembly GCA_020445145.1 of Alphaproteobacteria bacterium. Lineage (GTDB taxonomy): Bacteria > Pseudomonadota > Alphaproteobacteria > Micavibrionales > Micavibrionaceae > JAGRHC01. Next base: position 29,743 of record JAGRHC010000008.1, on the reverse strand, counting down.
TATAGCCTCTAGGCCCACACCCGCGCCAAAACCCCCGGCACATCGCGCAAAGATCCGACCACATGATCGGGCTTGGCCGCCCGCAAGCGACTTTCCGAGATACAGCCCCCCGTGATCCCGATCGAAATCAGGCCCAAATGCCGCGCAATATCCGGCTCTTCCCGGCTGTCGCCAATGATAAAGGCATTGCCCGGATGATACCCGCGCGTCAGCATAAAATCCGATAACCGCTCCAGCTTGTTCGTTGCGCTCAAAATCGTCGTCCCGTCGCAATTATTCGCCGAAATAAAACTGAAATAATGCCCGAGTTTCAGGCGCTCCAGATGCGGTGTAATCTTATGTGTGAGGTAATTACTCAGGATAATGCAATCCACCCCTTGCTCTGAAAGCCAATCGAGCAACGCACGCGCTCCCCGGCGTGTCCGCACGCCAGCCGCAAGTCGCTCATAATGGCTCTGAAAAATCTCGTTTGCCTCGCCCTTGGTCTCGAGAACCTTGTCAATCGGGCATCCGTTGCGCTTGTAATAATGCAAGATCGGAAAATCAAATGTCTCCCGTTGCCGCGCCAGTGAAATCGGCGCCTGTCCGTAAAACGCGAGGCATTTATTCGACGCATGCCAAGCCGGGATCGTGTCGGCGATCAACGTCCCATTCCAGTCAAAAACAGCAAGCTTTCGGTCAGTCATAAGCACTTATACCTGCTTCTGTGGCACTTCAGAACCATTTATGCTAGCTTTTGGCAAAAATAACGGGAGATAATTACAAATGCGCAAATTTTTCGCTCTGATCTGGGGGCTCGTATCATTCTTTTCTTGCATGAGCCCCAGCCTAAACGCACAGGCGCAGGAGAACTTATCCTACAAAGGCGAAATGGGATTTACCCCGTGGCCCTATGACCTGACAGATGAAGCGGTCGAAAAAACTTACGACTTCATCCATAAAAATGCGACGATGATCTCTCACCATTTAGACGGCGGCGTTCCCTGGGAAGCGGCCCTGAACGGCACGGAATTTCCAAAACATCTCCGTGAAGACTGGAATCGCAGGCTTTCCCACACGGCCGGCATGAAAATTTTCCTCTCCATAACACCTGTCAATTTTAGCCGCGACGGTCTAGCCGCCGACTGGACGGAAAAAGGAGATAACCAGCCCTTGCCTCCCGCATGGTCAAAAAGGAGCTTCAACGATCCGCAAGCCATTCAGGCCTACACCAACTACATCCTGCGCGCGGTCGAATATTTTAAACCCGACTATCTCGCGATTGGCATCGAAGCGAATGTGATCATTTCAAAAGCCCCGCAAAAATGGCCCGCTTATCTTGAAATGAACCGCCGTGTCTATGAGGCGGTGAAGAAAAAATATCCAAACCTCCCTGTTTTTTCGACTGTCCAATATGAACATATGCGCGGCATAGAAGGGGAATCCAAAGAGAATGTAAAAGACCAAAAGCCCGGTGTAGCCGATCTAATGAAACACTCCGATTTTTTAGCCCTCAGCACATACAAATACGGCTTCATACACCCCAATAAAATAACAGACGATTATTTCAACGAAGCATTATCCTTCGGCAAACCAATCGCCATCGCGGAAATGGGGGCAATGTCCCAAACAACTTTCGTCATGGGAATGCCGCTTATGGCAAGCAAGAAAAACCAGAAAGAGTTTATCGAAATGATCCTCTCGCAGGCTGCGAAGCATAAATTCGTTTTCGTCATCAATTGGGTGCCAATCGATTTTGACGAAATGCTGGGGAAAATACCTTCGGAATTTGCAAGCATTGCAAAAGCGTGGGTGCATACAGGACTTTTGGACGAAGATTTCGATGCAAAACCGGCCTACGAAGTCTGGACCTCTTATCTCAAACAAAAAAGGCGGAACAAATAGCCCGCCTTTTCCAAATCTTATTTAAAACCAAAAAGCCTTAAGCAGCCTTCTCAGCCTTTTTCAAAGCATCAGCAGCCGTTTTAGCAATCGTAGCGAATTGCTCAGGCTCACGGATCGCGATATCGGACAAAACCTTACGGTCCAGATCAATACCGGCCAGCTTCAGGCCATGCATAAATGTCGCATAGGTCAGGTCGTGCAAACGCGCACCGGCGTTGATACGCTGAATCCACAAAGCGCGGAAATTGCGTTTCTTCGCACGGCGGTCGCGGTAAGCATACTGACCGGCTTTCTCAACAGCCTGAACAGCCGTACGGAAGCAATTCTTCCGGCGGCCGTAGTAACCTTTGGCGTTGTTAATGACTTTTCTGTGTCTCGCGTGGGCGCGAGGGCCTCCTTTAACACGTGCCATGACTAGTTGCTCCCTTCATCTTTTTTAGCAGCCGGCTTCGCTTTACGCTTACGGCTATAGGGAAGCAGATTGCCCAGAATAATGCGTGCATCCGGCTCGGACAGAACGGTCGTTCCGCGGGCCTTGCGCTTCATCGATTTAGGCTTGTTCATCATCATGTGGCTGGTCAACGCCTGTCCGGCCTTAACCTTGCCTTTCGCGGTCACTTTAAACCGCTTTTTCGCACTGGAGTGCGTTTTCATCTTCGGCATTTCTATCTCCTTGGTAAAGGGTTTCATTTCGTGGCCGAGGCAGCCGAAATACAAAGCCAGACCACATTTCTTGATGAGACAAGCTTATACACAAGACAAGAAGAAAAAATCAAGCTCTTTTATATCTTGCCGCCGAAGAGTCTGCCGCCTAAACTGGAGGAAGTGAATAAAGAGCAGCTCTCATGATACGTCAAACCATATTGTTATCGGCAATTGCCGCGGCCTTTTGGGCTGCTCCGGCCGCCGCCAACGTGGATTTTCCACCAGCCGTCCCGGCGCCGATCGTTGAGGGAGAGAGCCTGTCCCCCCCTGAACCCGCGCAGCAACCAGCCGAGCCGGAGCAGGCAATAGAAAAAACACAGGACAAACAACCCGAAACGGAACCACAAAATATCCCGGTAGAAATATCATCATCAGAAGAACCTGGAAAAATAGAGGAACCAGTCGAAAGCCTCGCTCTTCCACCACTCCCCCAGGGAGAAAACGGGCCGGTCGTTGTCGAGCTCTTTTCCTCGCAAGCCTGTGTATTTTGCCCAAAAGCCGACGCTTTCCTCGGCGAGTTGGCGCAACAACCTGCATTGATCGCTCTGGATTGCCACGTCAGCTACTTCGATGTTAAAGTCGGCGCCTTATCACTCCCGTTTTGCAGCTCCCGCCAGTCCCTCTATGAAGGAACTTTGCGTGCCGGCCCTAAATACACCCCGCAAATGGTGATAAATGGACGCTATGACGCGATAGGGTATCGCAAAGAAGCCGTCCTCCGCGCTCTGGAAAAAGCCTCCCAAGACAGATTGCAGCGCCTGAAAATCGAAAAAGAACCCTCAAGTGGCTTGTTCGATCTTTCATTCCCCGCGTTGGAGGGAGAAGAACCAGCCAAGGAACTCAAAATATGGCTCCTTGTCTTTGATCTCCCGCACAATATCAAAGTCGCGGAAGGCGGAAACAGCGGCAAAAACATAATCTATACCAATATCGTCTCAAACGCCGGATTTTTAGGCACATGGGACGGTAATCAGAAATCCCTGCGCTTCGACGCTAAGCTTCAGGACAATTCCGCCGGATTTGCAGTCCTCGCGCAGGACGAAACAACCGGAAAAATCTACGCCACCGGCCAGTACAAAGTCCCCTGATTTAGACCATACCCTTCACCCCGACCAATCTCTTTTGTGTGTGACTTGGCGCAGATTTACGCCGCGTACAAAACGGTAGGCAAGCAACGTTGCAAGGCTGTCACACACAAAAGAGAAAAGTCCGAGAAAGCGAAACCGCCCTTTGTGGAAACAAAGAGCGGCTTCAACTTTCCGTGTGTGGGGAACTATAAAAATTCCTTTGCAACCTGATGTCCGTTTGTGTGTGGGGGAGGACAGAGCACCAAGTTGTGCTGTGTTTTACCGAATTAAGGAGCGACTTGTCAATACAAAAATTAATTATTTATGTATATAAAGTTATAAATAATTCATATCCGGGAATTATGAACATGAAAACAGTAGGTTACAAGTCATCCTTAAGCCGACCAATCTTGCCAAAATTGATCGGATAAACGCCAAAATATAAGATTATTGAAATTAATGAGCCTCGGCCCAGCTTTGCCCCGACCCTGCCTCGGCCAGAAGCGGAACGGTAATATTGACGCCACCCGAAAATGCTGCGCGCTGCATGATGTCCCGAACAAGGATGCTGGTCTGCTCAAGCTCACCCTCGGGAACTTCAAAAATCAATTCGTCATGCACCTGCAAAAGCATTCTGGCCTTAAGCCCGGCCTTTTCAAGTGCACCCGGAATGCGGATCATCGCAATTTTCATGATATCCGCAGCCGTCCCTTGCAAAGGCGCATTGATCGCCTGCCGCTCCGCTCCGCGTACCCGCATCTGGTTTTTATCCTTGATCCCAGGAATATAACATTTACGCCCATAAAGTGTCTTCACATACCCATCCCGCTTGGCGGCGTCCTTAGTCTCCTGCATATAGGTCTCGATCTCGTGAAACCGCGACAAATAGCGTTTGATAAAGGCCGAAGCCTCACCGGCACTGCACCCCAGTTGCCGCGCCAGCCCGAACCCGGAAATCCCGTAAATAATCCCGAAATTAACCGCCTTGGCCTGCCTGCGGATATCCGGCGTAACCTCGGCCAGCGGCACATCAAAAACCTGACTGGCTGTCAGCGCATGAATATCGTCCCCATCCCGAAACGCTTTCTGCAAAGCCGCCACACCTGCCATCTCCGCCACCAAACGAAGTTCCACTTGCGAATAATCAACCGAGAGCAAAACGCAGCCCTCTTTCGCCACAAACGCCTCACGGATCTTTCGCCCTTCCTCGGTGCGGATCGGGATATTCTGCAAATTCGGATCGGTCGAGGCGAGCCTCCCCGTACTGGCACCCGCCATATTGTAAGAGGTATGCACACGCCCCGTCGCTGGATTAATCTGGCCGGGCAGGGCATCCGTATAGGTCGATTTCAGCTTGGAAAGCTGACGATATTCAAGGATTTTGATAACAATCTCATGCCCCTCCAGCGCTAGCTTCTCCAAAATATCAACAGATGTGCTGGCCACCCCGGTCTTGGTCTTCTTCCCGCCCTGCAAACCCATCTCGTCAAACAGCACCTCACCGACCTGCTTGGGCGAGGAAACATTGAACTTATGTCCCGCCAGCGCATGAATTTCCGTCTCCAGCTCCACCAGCTTCTTTCCAAAATCCGTGCTCATCGCATGCAAAACCGCCGGATCGACCTTCACCCCGTCCAGCTCCATCTGCGCAATCACCGGGATCAAGGGACGCTCGATATCCTCATAGACCCCGGCCATCTTCTCCCGCGCCAGCCGGGGTTTGAGAATTTTATGCAGGCGCAGCGTAATCTCCGCATCCTCCGCCGCATAATCCAAAGCCTTGTCAATCGCGACCTTTTCAAACGTGACCTGATTTTTACCCTTTCCCGCTACATCCTCATATTTAATCGTCTGATGCCCGCAATGAAGCTCCGCCAGATAATCCATTCCATGCCCGTGTTGCGCCCCGTCGAGAATAAAAGACAACAGCATCGTATCATCACAAGGACTGACCCGGATGCCATGCTTGGCAAAGATCTGCCAGTCATACTTGATATTGTGCCCGACCTTCAAAAGGCTCTCATCCTCGAGCGCCGGTTTCAAAATAGCCAAAGCCTCCGCCATATCCATCTGCCGGACCTGGCCATCCACAGGACCGCCGAACAAATCCCCGCCCTGCACATGCCCGAGCGGAAGATAAGCCGCTTTCCCGACTTTAGACGACAGCGATACCCCCACCAGCTTCGCTTTGGCCGGCGTCAGGTCGGTCGTCTCGGTATCCACGGCCAGAACCCCGGCTTCCTGCGCCTCATCCAGCCACGCCTGCAAAGTCTTCGCATCGTTAATCAGTGTATATTGATTCTCCAGAGGCGAGGGCAGGGTCTCAGGAACAAAATGATCTTGAGGATCGGCGTTTCCTTTAGAGGGAACTGACGCCTCAGCATGGCTCTTCGCCACAACCGCCCCGCCAAGCCGCTTGATAATCGAATTAAACCCGTGCTTTTGCAAAAACGCCATCAACGCCGGCTTATCCGGGTTATGGGTCTTCAACTCATCCAGCGGCACCGGCACCGGCGCATTCTCATCCAGCCGCACCAGCTGCTTCGAAATCCTTGCATTCTCGGCATTCTCAATCAGCTTCTCCCGCCGCTTGGGCTGTTTAATCTCCCCGGCGCGCTCCAGAAGAGCCTCAAGACTCCCATATTCGTTAATCAGCTCCGCTGCCGTTTTAATCCCGATCCCCGGCACCCCCGGTACATTATCAACCGCATCCCCGGCCAGCGCCTGCACATCCACAACGCGCTCCGGCCCGACTCCAAACTTCTCCCGGACCTCGGCTTCCCCGATCCATATCCCCTTCATCGGGTCCAGCATCCGCACACCGGGTCGCACAAGCTGCATCAAATCCTTGTCCGAGGACACAATCACCACATCCTTGCCCCGCGCCAGCGCCATCTTGGTATAGGCAGCAATCAAATCGTCCGCCTCATACCCTTCCATCTCCAGCGCCGGCATGTCAAACGCCTCCACAGCCTGCCGAATAAGGGGAAACTGCGGAATCAAATCCTCCGGCGTCTCGTCGCGGTTGGCCTTGTAATCGGCATAAATGTCATTCCGGAAATTCGCCCGCGCCGCATCAAAAATCACGGCGATATAAGGTGCATGATAATCGCTCAGCATCTTAAGCAGCATATTGGTAAACCCGAACACAGCCCCCACCGGCGTGCCTTCCGGGTCCGTCATCTCCCGCGCCCCCGAATAAGCCAGCGCATAATAAGCCCGGAAAATAAACCCCGACCCGTCGATCAGGAACAGCTCATCTTCCGCCTCGCGCGCCACCAACGTCTCTGCCTCTTTCACCTGTGCCATGAGCCGTACTCTCGCATGGGGGGCAAGGGGTGTCTAGGTCAAAATGCAAAGTGTCCGGGACAAAAAAAGAGACCCCGGAACAAGTCACGGGGCCTTTGAGGTTGGGGTGATAAGCTGACGAAACTACCAGATAATTTCGCCAGCAGCGGGTTGAACCTATCTCTTACACTGCGCAGAACCGTTTTGTCTACTTCTTTTTTCACCGGATCGCGCATGAATTCTGACTTTGACACGTGCTTCTTCAATTTTCTTGGCATAAACATGCAGTGCCGCAAGGGCGCAGGTTGTAGCTGTAATGATGAAGAGCGCTGCGATGATAATTCCCCTTTAATTATTATTTATTGTCTTAACATCTTCCCAATAGTACCAGCTTGCTGGCTGGATTGTCAAAGATTTCGCAAACTTTTTTTAACCCCCTGCCGCCAAAGCATAAAACGCCACAGCCGCGGCATTCGAGACATTCAGGCTGGCAATCGCCCCACCCGTCGGTAGCCGAACCAGAACATCGCAATTCTCCTGAATAAGCCGCCGAATTCCACCGCCCTCAGCCCCCAAAACCAGAACGATGCGATCTGGCAAGGAACCGGAAGCAGCCTTGCCAATCGTCTGCTCTCCGCGCTCATCAAGGCCGATCACATAAAACCCCTCATCCTTAAGGTTTTCGATGGCGCGGCTGAGATTCGTCTCCTGCGCAACCGGAATATGCTCCACTGCCCCGCAAGCCGTCTTCGCCAGAACGCCCTCCAGCAAAGGCGCATGCTTTTTCTGCATAAGAACCCCGTGCAGCCCAAAAGCGCTGGCACTGCGCAAAATAGCCCCCACATTATGCGGGTCCGTCACCTGATCCAGCATCGCCAGAACGGTGCGAGGCCGCCCGTGCGCCTGAATAATAAAATCCTGCACATCTGATTCGGGCAATCCCGAAGCGCAAAGCGCAATACCTTGATGCACCGCCCCTTTCGGCAAAATACGCTCCAGAGCCTCTTTCTCAATGACAGTGACAGAAGGACGTTTGAGCTCTCGAGCCTGAGCCTCCTGCAAAAGAGCCTCAAACCCACGCACAGATTGCGGGGTCAAATAAAGCGCCTGCACATCCCGCGCCGGGTTTAACCACGCCTCGCGCACCGCATGAGCCCCGTAAAGAGTGGGGGCATGTTTCGGCGCCGAAGGCTTGGGAGACTTTTGATGATGATTTTTTACGCGTTTTTGCATGGGAACAAGCATTGCACACTTGACATCAAACGCAAAATCCCTTTTCTTGCTGTTCACGCATTTTTTGCAAAATTGGTGGGATGGCCGAGTGGTTAATGGCAGCAGACTGTAAATCTGCCCTCTTATGAGTACGTAGGTTCGAATCCTACTCCCACCACCACTTAGTCTTTGATTTCACGCACCCGGAGATTTTCTTCCCACAAGCCCCGCACACAGCGGGGTTTTGCGTATCTGTATTCATAAACGCATGCGGAGAATTCTTGAAATTATTAGAAAATCAGCCAAATTCTCTTCGGCGTCTTTGGCTTGAGAATAACTGCGCCTTTATAGGATCTGCGGATGGTGAAAGGAATGGGGAGACGATGATTGGGGGCGCTGGATCAGGTTCTGGCTAAAGCGCTCTACATAATACAAAGGTGTTGTTTCTTTCCCATACCAAAATAGATTAGTAACAGCCTGTTGATCTAGTTCATCCCATGTCCAAACTTTGTTGCCGGTCATTTCTTTCCTCCTATTTTGTCCCAATATTTCTTATTGCGCTCAATTTGTATGTTATATGACTCTTCCCCAGTAAGAATTTCGCTCATAAAATTGTGTTTCTTACCACAAGCATCAATTGAATAGTAAGTCACTTCAAATGCATATAAATTTTCACTCTTTTCAGGGTGCGGGCGTACACATTCAAGGTTATAAAAGAGGTAGATGACATTTTGATTAATAGATTGAATCCGACAGTTATTAGGATACGTCTCTATCCCCCTGACCTTCATAATTTTCTTCTTTTCTCCAAGAGTCATATTACGAATGTTTGATACTTCAATATGTCGTCCATACTTTTTGCTAAATAAAAAGCCATCAACAATTTCTCGTTTATCTAGATATCTCATTTCCTGATAGCAAAAGCCGGTGTGATTAAGGTATTGCGTTGGTCCAATGATCAAGAAAAACACGAACAGAATCCACTGCTTCCACTTGCGGCGAGGCTTTTTGTTCTTTTCCATACATTTAATATCTTTCGATTCCCCCACAGCGAACCTGAACCCTTCTAACATCTCAAACCATAGCGAAAACCAATCAAGCAAAGCAGCCTTTTGTTGTATTTACGGGCCTTGCCTCATTCCCAAACAGCCAGTCGTCTCCGTCGCCGCAACGCAAGGAGTCGGCGAAGTTGCTTCCGATAACATCCTTGAGTTCCTTCGGATAAAAAAGCTCCGCGATCATTCTGGACATCCTGGTTCTTCAGGTGAAACTCTATTACATTCCGGATTTTGGCTTCCCATTTTATAATAAGCCCCCCTCAAAAAAATTTCCGTGTAAAAGCATCCATAGCAGAGATGATAGCCACAAGAACAGTTAAGGGACGACTGCACCGCACCACCTCGCATATTCCGTAAACAATACTCTACGCCGAGAGGGCGGCGGGCTTGCGCGGAGAATCTGCAAAGACGCTTGGCTTAAGCCAGGATTTCATATTCCTCATAAGTGCAGCCTCGCCTTGAACCATCAAGTCACCGGATTTTATAGCATCTTCATAAGAACGATCGCCCATCCACACATCATGCATCGTGCGCAGCGTACAGGATAAATAAACATCAATATCCTTCCCCGGAGTGGTCAGGCACAAATCAACAGTATGATCCTTCACCAGAAGCCACCAGTTCTTTTGCTCCTGTAGATCGTTAAACTTAAACTGGATAATGCTCTCGTTCCCGATAAGTTTCGTAGGATCAATACTGCGCTCCATATAAAGCATCAACAGCTCCACATCCAGATCGGCATCAATAACATTGTGCCTCGCCCATATAAGTCCCCATTCCCCCAGAGCAAAGAGAACAGGAAGCAGTGCTTCGCAGGCCTCTGTCGGGAAATATTCATACGACCGCCCACCGGAAACGCGCCGCTTGACCAACATGCCCTGCTCCTCAAGCGATTTAAGGCGCGCCGTTAAAAGGGCGGGGGAAATATCACCAAGCCCCCGCTGCAAATCGCTAAAGCGGCGCCCGCCCATCAAAAGCTCTCGTAAAATAAGTATCGTCCATTTTTCGCCCAGAATTTCTCCTGCCTTGGCGATCGGACAAAATTGACCGTATTTCATGTCATTCCCCTCTCTAAAGCGACGATAACACGAGAACTCAAATTTCTGTAGTGCGTTAGTTCAGAATCTGTAGTGCGTTACTACAAGTGCTGAACTTAACGTCAAAGGGCACGCCGCGATAAGATAATCCTATAACCCGGATGGCCCGGATCAAACAAATTGAAGGAGACTTATTATGCCGTTAATTACAATCGATGTGATCAAAGACGTTTTCACACCAGAGCAAAAACAGGAAATCATCACAAAAATCACCGACACCATGGTCGGTATCGAAGGGGAAGCCCTGAGAAGCGTAACATGGGTACGGATCGTCGAGGTCGAGCAAGGCGACTGGGGGATCGGCGGGCAAACGCTCAAAGCCTCCGATGTGCACCAGATGGCACGCCAAAAGGCAGCCTGAAAAAATATGAAACAAAAAAGGCCTGCAAAAGCAGGTCTTTTTATTATGAAAGAAAACAAGGCTGAAAAATTGAAATTTTAAAAATGTGATCCCAATAGACAATAAAACACGCTTCCCCGCATCTCTGCGGCGGGGTCTTATAGTACTCACCCTCACTTTCCCTAAATAAACGATGCAAATGTTAGGCCATTGCAGAGTGAAGAAATTTATTGTAAGATAATCATATACTTGGGGTTATATATCCTTAGGTATAGCTTCTCAAAAAACACACCTCAAATTTACCTAATCTTAACAAATATATGAAAAAAATAGAAACATGAGTACGAAAGTACTTATATATAAAATTTGTACGATATTTTACATAATGTACAAATTGTTTTATAGTTACATATGGCGGAAAGAATTTTTAGAAAGGAAATATCATATGCGTACTTTAAAGAAACTTGGTTTGCTCGGGATAGCGGCAGCAAGCATGAGTGTGGGGGCACAAGCTGCGCACGCTGCGAGCCAGACCGGAAACGCATCAGCGGTTATTCAAAATCCGATTGTGATTACGGAAGATACGGCCATGGATTTTGCAACCATTATCGCAGATCAAGCCGGCGATACAGTAACGCTGACAGCCGCGGGCAGTATTTCTGCTTCTGGATCATCAACATTCTCAGGCTCACCGGCAGCTGGTGCATTCTCCGTGACAGGGACGCCAAGCGCTGCAGTAACGCTGTCCTTTAGCACAGGCGATACGCTGACCGGGCCGGGAACAGCAATGCCCCTGGGGAACTTTACAAATGATGCTGGCGGTTCGCCTGCGTTTGATGGTTCCGGTAATCTGGCATTTAACGTTGGGGCTGATCTGACCGTAAACGCAACACAAACGGCTGGCAGCTATTCCGGTACATACACAGTAACAGTTGATTACCAGTAAGCAGATTTTAAGCTATACATTCATACCCCGCAGCTTTTATGCTGTGGGGTATTTTTATGAAGGACAGGCAGAAATGCTTCGAAGCTTATTATTTGTTACATTGCTCTTAGGATTTAGTCTTGCGGGCGTCTCGGAAGTTAGCGCAAAGCAAGTATCAAATGTGCAAGAGCGCACAGAAATGTCATTTGGAACAATTTTGGTCGACCCAAACGGTGACATGATTACGTTGTCACCATCGGGATCAATCTCAGCCCAAGGCTCATCAATCATAAGCGGAGCCTTCACAGCCGGAGAGTTCCGGGCACAAGGCGATAAATATGCAGCGGTATCCATCAGCTTCAGTGCAGGAGACATCCTGACCGGACCAGGATCAACAATGGCGTTGGGCAGCTTTACGCACAACGCAGGAGCAGCTCCAGCCTTTGACAACACAGGAAAAATTCAATTCAATGTTGGGGCAACCTTAACAATAAACGCGCCCCAATATGACGGTTTATATTCAGGAACCTATACAATATTTATTGATTATCCATGAGGCTTCTATACTAAAATACAAATCCCCCAAACGATCTAACGCAGGCAGTATTGACACATGAATAAAAATTTTTATGCCTTCCTCTTACTCTTCACTTTTTTTACTATAGCCTTTGGAAGTATGGTTCGGGCGCAAGAAGGTGGCGGAGTAGTTGTTAGCCCGAAAAGGATCGTTTTTGGTCCCGGGGACCGCATCTTGGAAGTATTGATAGCAAACCGTGGAGACACAGAGCAAAAATTCCGTATCTCACTTGTGAATCGTGCCATGGGGGAAGACGGGCAGTTAAAAGAAACGCAAACCCCTGCGGAGGGTGAATTTTTTGCATCAGACGTTTTGCAATATAGTCCCCGCCAAGTCGTGTTGCCGCCGCGCGGTACTCAAAAAGTCCGCTTAATGTCCAGGCTAAGAGCCAATTCACCGGATGGAGAATATCGCTCTCATCTCCTGATACAACAAGTCAAGGATGCTGGGGCAGCCACGTCAGCCAAAAAACCGGAAGAAAGCAACGGTTTGGGAATTAATATCACAGCAATTTTTGGGATGTCTCTGCCGGTCATTCTGAGAAAAGGCAATCTCGAAGCCGAAGCCGCGCTTAAAAATCCGGAAATCGTAAAGGTTGGCGAAGACTCCTTTGTCAAAATTATGGTTGAACGTAAAGGAACAAAATCTTTCATGGGAACAGTCAACGTGTATTCAGGAAGCCAGAAAATCGGAACACTGAAAAACGTAGCTGTTTACCTTTCAAATACACATCGCACCGTCATGGTAAAAATTGGTGCGGAATTTGCTAGTGAGCTCTCAGGGAAACCTCTTCGGGTGACGTATGCCCCAGAGGAACAGAATGAGGACGCTCCTGACGCAGAAACGACATTCACGCCGGGCAATTAGGCTATTATTTCTCCTTTGCACAATATCATCGGTGCTGGGCAGTTTTTGCTTACCAAAATCTGTTTATGGACAGGATCTGCTGATGCCGGATCCGCTAGAGTCGGGTAAAACAGAGGAGCTGGAGAGTACAGAAACGCAATTTCTCAAAAAAGCCTCTCTGAAAGACGGATATTTCACAAAAGTACGCTACAGACCGGACGATAGTCTCCTGATTGCAACATTAAGTCTCGGAGATTTGCAGCTTTTGGATGCGCTACTTCTCTACGAGGATACTGAAAATAACAGATTTTATTTGCCCTTAAGGGACGTCGTCGAGGCGCTGGAATTTCCAATCGTTATGGACGCCAACGGCCTGTTCGCAAAAGGTTGGTTTGTCTCAGAAGACAACAGCTTTGAACTCGACCTCCAATCAGGCGAAGTCGTCATAAAGGGCGAGACAACCCTGTTAAAAGAAGGAGAGATAGAGCGCCACGACGACGGCATATATGTCTCGTTAGGCGCCTTGGAAAAGTGGTTCCCGCTGACGGCTGAGTTTGATTATAACAATTTGGCGGTAATCATTAAATCTCTTCAACCATTCCCGGTGGAAGTCCGCATGGCCCGCAACCAGCGCCGCCAAAAGCTTCAAACCAAAGAAAAACGAGGATCACAGGAAAATCCTTTGGCAAAAATTGAATACCCGCTCAATACAGTGCCGATCATCGATGTAAATGCTCAAACCCGTTACAATAACGCCCCGGACACGGCCAGAGCGCTGACGACCTCATACACAACCCTTGCCTCGGGAATTGTCATGGGACAGGACACGCATCTGAGCATAAATGACTCAACGGGCGACAGCGCCAAACCTGATATTAGAATAAGAATGGGCCGTGAAGACCCGGACGGAAATCTGCTAGGCCTCGGCCTCAGTGATTATGAATTCGGTGACATAAACGCAACCTCAATTCCCATTCTGGCCCGGGGGAGTTCGGGGCGGGGGATCAAATTCTCCAACCAGGAACTGAGCAATCAGGGAAACGTAAATTTCAACAATGTCGAATTACGCGGCAACCTGCCCGTCGGTTACGAAGTGGACATTATGAAGGACGGCCAGCTTGTAGGGTTTATCGAACAGCCGGATGCAAATGGGGAATATGTTTTTGAAACGCAGGCATCTCCGGGCCTCAACATCTTCGAACTGACATTCTACGGCCCTCAAGGCCAAAAAGAAACAAAAGAAGAGCGCATTTTTGTGCCCGCCAACCTCGTCAAAAAGGATCAGTTGAATGTCAGTGTAAGCCTGCTGGAGCAAAACCGGAAAGTTTTCGAAAACAGACCCAGCGCAAATGACGACACGGGCATGAATCGTCTTCACGCGCAATTTGAGTACGGTTTAGCAGACGCAACATCCATCTATACAGGCATCGTAAGCGCCCCATTAGATGGAAAAAGAAAAAATTACGGAATTGTTCGCTTAACCCATTCCTATAAAGGCGTCAGGGCAGATTTAAGCTATGCGCGTTCCGACGGAAATGTAGGAGAAGCATTTCAGGGCGCGCTGCAGGGTATAAAAGGTTCTTTGCGCTGGCAGGCAAGCCACACGCTCTACCACGGCCTTGACACAGAAGTCACGCGCAATTCCGGTCTTGGCGGCGTGCAGCGTCAGGACACCGCCTTGAGTGTAAATGGCTTGTTGCCTTACATTAAAAACACCCCATTTTCGATCAAATTGAATCATGTCGACAACACGGACGGGGATCACAAAGTTGATTGGCAGACACGCGTCACAAAAAACATAGGAAAGCTGCGTGTGACCACCCAGCTTGATCAACAGTTTCAGAGAAGCGCAGATAGCAAAATTGCCCTAAGCACACAAATGAGCTCGCGTTTCCAGAACCTGACTCTGCGCGGCACGGCACGCTATGAGCTGCAACCGGAATCTTATCTCTCATCATTCAATCTGGCGGCCGACTGGAAATACGACCCCAAAACAACACTCAGCGGCGGCTTGCGTTACGCAGGCGGCGATAACCCCGTTGAGACCCTTTCGATAGGGGTCAGTCACGATTTCGACATAATGAAGTTAGGGTTCAACACCAACTACAACAGCGACAATGAACTGTTGGCCATCCTCAGCACAAGCTTCAGTCTTGGCTATGACCCCATGGCACCGACTGTTCGGATGGAACGTGAACACAAACAAGACGCCGGCTATTTTATTCCGCGCGTTTTCTTCGATGAAAATGAAAACAACAGCTTCGACGAAGGAACAGATCAATTGTTGGAAGAAGTAACTTTCGCGGGCAAAGGAATAGATAAAAAAGCAAAGACAAACGAGGGCGGCTACACCCTGGTATCCGCGCCATCATACGAACGAAGCTCCATAGCCGTAGAGGCGTCGTCGCTGGATAACCCGTTCTATCGCTCCTTCTTACCGGTTCAGGACTACATCCTTCGCCCCGGCCAGACGCAACGACTGGATTTCCCGATCACCATGGCCGGAGAAGCCGATACCCAAATTTATGCCTTCCGCAATGGAAAGCAGATCGACGCCCAATCAATCGAAATGCAGGTTCTCTCAAAAAGTGGTGAAGTGATTTCAACATCAAAAAGCGAGTTTGATGGGTTTGTCTTCCTGAAGGATATTCCTATGGGACAGCATGAAGTCCGGCCTGATCCCAAGCAAATTGAATCTCTAGGCTACTGTCCTGCAAAGGCTCGAACACTTATTCTCAACAAGCAAGAGCCATTTGTCAGTATCGAGCCTTTCTCCTTATGGCCCGCCCCCGATGAAAACAAATACAGCATCGTATTAGCTGAAAAATTAAGCGAGAAGGCGGCGCAATCCTATTGGGGCGAAATAAGGGAAAATGTTGCGCTTCATTTCATGGATCAAGCGGAAGTTCCTGCGGCATATCTGATCGAACACAATAAAAATTCAGCGACAAAAGCGCAGGAATCTATCCTGTTTGATCTGGTGCTCTATCACATGGATCAACAAGACGCAGAAATTTTATGCGGCGCCCTCAACGACAACGAAATCAAATGCAAAGTAACCGAAAACCTGTACCAATGCCCTGACAACGTCGTTGAAATTGCACAAATGGATATAACGCAAAATACTTCAGGAGGGGCGGGTCACCCCACACTTGACTACGATATGCTGAAAGATATGTCCGAAGAAGACATCGAAAAAATTATTGATAATTAAGGGTAATCGTATAGGTCCCGTTATAACTACCGCTTTGCTGATTAAGATTAAGATTCACATCAGCGCCGACATGAAAATCAAGAACGCCAGAACCATCAAAACTCGGCGTCACTCCGGCGTCATGGGTAAAGTTATTAATGTCCATCGGATCGCCAGTCCCATTAAGGGACCCGTTCATAAACGAAATTAAAACATTGGCCGCCGGTGTACCCGAGGCTACAAAATGAGCGGCATGCGTTGGAAGACCGTTATTATGCGTAGAGTTAGAGGCGTTGACATCTCCAGACGGGCTAATTGTCACTTTTCCGGTTTGCCCGCTTTGGGGGTGGATAAGGCCAAAATTTATGCCGGCCTGCTCAGTAACGACAATATTCTCCATAATAACAACTTGGGCGTGTCCCACAGTGTTATCAGCATGGGCAGGAGCTACGAAAAAGAACCCCGCCACAATACAAAGCCAGATTTGTATACGTCGAATGTAGTGCATAGTTTGAATGCTATCCCTGCAAGCATTTCAAAGATATAAAAAACTTCCCTTATTCAAAATTATACCAAAAGCATCTCAAAAATATATTAATTAACTATATGATTTTATTACATTTTTATGAATAAGTACGATGATACTCAAACCCGCCATTGCAAATATTTAACAATTTAAGCAATTTTTATGGAAAAATTAGGGTTTTGGGTGATAAAATAAAATCAAGAAATGAGTTCAATAGTACTCAAACATACTAGCCAAAAGGATAGGAAAAATATATTATATCTATAGTTTTGCCACGCTATTAAATAAATTACGTAAATAAAAATAATAAAATATATGTTTTGGGAGAGAACAGTTTGCCATTTAGACATATGCTCGAGAGCTCAGAGGCCTCGCTTTTTGTGAGTCTGAACGAACTTAAAAAAAGAAACATTAAAATCAATGGGATGCGAACCAGCGTCAGGCTCGAGCCGCAGGTTTGGGAAATTCTGCATGATGTAGCCCATGAAATCGGGTGTGATGTGAACAGGTTGTGCGAATTTATTTTTGAAAGAAAAAGTGAAGAATCTTCTCTATCTTCGGCAATCCGGGTCTTCCTGATTTCATATCTGAATATCAAATGCAAAAAGGATAAACAATAATGGCGCGCCTGCTTGTCATAGATGACAACAAAGATGTCAGTCACATGATGTCTGAGATTTTGACGCGCGAAGGATACGAAATAGATACATGCAATGACGGGTTAAAAGCCATTGAGATGTTACAGGAAAAAAAATACGACCTCGTTCTCTCTGATTTATTTATGCCGCAGATAGACGGAATAGGGCTCGCAAAATTTATTAAAAAATCAGGTATGAATATACCCATTGTTATTTTATCAAGCAGCGGCGTCACGATAAAAGCCTCTGACGTTTCAAATGCAATTAGAGGCATGGTAGACGGGGTGCTCGAAAAGCCGGCAAAGATGAACGACATTTTATCAATGGTCGAAAGTCTGCTCGAAAAACAAAAAACCGACGCCTGATATCGGGCAGATTAAAAATAGAGATTGTATGTCCAACCAAAAAAAATAGATTGTCCCCCCGAGCAGGCGTATTCTATTTGCTTTTCCGCAGCAAAAGCGCTCACTGAGCAGGAAAAGTCTGGCAGCTCTTCATGTCGCGGGTTGTGTAGCCGCGTTTAAACCATTTTTGCCGCATCGCCAGACTGCCATGAGAGGTCTTATCAAGCTCTACATCAAAAACCTTTGCTCCTGTTCCAAATTGCTGTGCAGCCTCTATCCCGCCAGTCATCACAGCATTGGTCAAATGGCTCCCCTGACCGGCCGCCCACACACCGGCGAGACAATCAGCCATAAGCTCAACATTTTTAGGAATATCATTCGCGTCACGGTCTCGAATATTCTGTGGCAAATTTTCCAAAGCGGACAGAATACCCCAAGAATTTTGAACATGATGCGCAGCTTCATGTGCGATCGCATAAACCGGAGCAAAATCATCCTGCGCAGTTTTGCGCGTTTTAAACATATAAAGATATTTCAAATCGACATAAATCGTCCGGTCATTCGGGCAGTAAAAAGGCCCGTCAGCCTCCGTCCCTGTCCCGCAGGGCGTATCAATGCGCTGAGCAAAAAAAACCATATTGGGCGCATTATAAGTAATCTGGTGCTGCTCAAAAACAGGCGTCCAGAATGCAGTTGTTTTGTCTAAAACCCCCCGCGCAAAATTCTCCAGATACACCTGCTCATTTTTTGGAATAACGGCATCGTCATAAAGAGTCTCCGCACGTAAATCCTGTGCAGAAAGGAACAAGAAAAGCAGGCCGGACAAAATAAAAAATGATTGATATCTGGCAATCATAAAAACAAACCTCTCAACCTTGATGCACTCAATAGTTGTGAAATTGTCCTACATAAGTGAAACGATAGCAATATTTTTGCCACGATAATCCATCAGCAAAATAATATTATATCCATGCAGCTCTTCACCGTGCTTGTAGCGCATAACCGCCATCCCGTTCGGGTGCTCCTTAAACCAGTCCGGCAAATGAATCTTGTCTGGATAATCTGTAAGCTTGATCGTCAAGCGCCCCAGAAAACCAAGCTCCCCCTCGTAATTCCTGACATAGGCCCAGTCTTTATCCGCATGATCCGCGACATAAGAGGCAATCGGCTGTAAATCATAACGCGGGAAAAAAACAAAAGACGCAATCACTTGCGCGAGGATACCGGTCGATACAACAAAAACGGCAACCCGCTGGATATACTTGAAATCCGTCTGCGCCAGCAAATACGAAATCATCAACATCACAGAAGGAACCAGAGGGATCATGTAATGGATCTGCTTGCCTGAAATAACGCTGAACGCCAGAAAAACCGGCACAAACCAGCACAAGAGGAACCGGATACCAAAATCCTTCTCCAAAGCCGCAGCCTTAACCTTCTTTGCATTCTTCCAAAACGCCGGGAAAAACGCCCAGGGCAGAGCCATAACCGGCAAAATCATCAGGTAAAAATAAACAGGCCGCACATGCGCCGCGCTAAACGAACCCGTCACCCGGCCCGCCGTCTGCTTCCACAAAAGCCAATACAAGAACCCTGAATCCGATTGCGCCGCAACCGCGGCCAGCCAAAGCCCGACCGGAACGCAGGCAAGCAGAAAAATCAAAACCAGATTAAAATACCAATATTTATAATCTGTCGTATGCCGTCCCGTCCGCCACAACGGATAAAGCAGGGCAGGGGCAAACACATAAAGCCCTGCCACCGGCCCCTTCACCAGAACCCCGAGCCCGGTCAATAACCCGGCCAGAAGCACAAGCCTGACATCGGGCTTCTCCGCCAGCCGCAATAATGTCAAAACCGCCGCCAGCACAAAAACCGTCAGCAAAACGTCAAACATCACCAAAGAACCGTAGATAAGAAACGGAATACTCCCGACAATCACCCACGGCAAAGCCTTACGGAGAGCATCCTGAGCCGGAAACAAAACCCCCGCAAGCCTGTGCGAAAGCAAAACAAACCCGCAAGCCGCCGCAAAAATAACCAGAAGCGCACTCGTCCGCCCGACCCCGAAAATGGCCCAAGACAGATTAATCAGCCAGAACAGGAGGGGCGGCTTATGATGATAAGGCTCAAAATTGACAGAGAGTAAAGCAAAGCTATGCCGGACATACATTTCCCACGCCACAGTCATGTAACGCGTCTCATCAATCGGCATCAAAGGACGAAACATCGCCGCGCATACAAACAGCGCAGCTAATGCCAAAAGCGGGTAAAAACAATCCTTCGCCTTCAGCGCTTTAAAAAAATCCATGAGTTTCCCCTAAGAACACAAACGTCTCTATTAGTAGGCACATGTTGTAGAACATCTGGCCGGGAAATTCGATCATTCAATTCAAAAAAATCAGGAAAAAGAACACTAGTCTTCAGGAGTATTGGCTTGCGCCTGCTTCGCCACTTTCTTGGGATGAAAATGAATAAAGTAAATATTGCGGAAGTAAATAATCAACCCCATAGCCTGCCCGGTAATAAACACAGGGTCCTGACGGTGGATAGAATAGACCAGCAGCACAAGAGCGCCACCAATGCTAAAATACCAGAACATGTCCGGCACCACACTTTTCTTCACTTTTTCAGAGGCGATCCACTGGACAAGGAAGCGCATAAAAAAAAGCCCCTGACCGAAAAATCCGATAAAAATCCATGGACTCATAATGCTCCCCTTAAATAAATGTGAAACAGTAAAATTATAGAACTTCCTTGTCGGAAAACCCTTGAGGCCGCCCGCGTGTATTCAGCCACATCACGCCAAGCAAATCCGTAAGGCCGGCCCGCAAGCGATCCCAGAACCCGTACTTGGAAACGCCCTTCTGGCGCGGCCTGTGAGAGACATCAACATGGATGACCGTCACCCCCTCGCGCTTGAAAAGGGCGGGAATATACCGGTGCATATGATTGAAAAACGGCAACCGCAAATAAACGTCCCGCGGCACAAGCTTTAAACTGCATCCCGTATCCCGCGTCCCGTCCTTAAGCGCTGCGGCCCGGATATTATTGGCAAGCCGCGAGGAAACCCGCCGCAGCCAGTTATCCTGCCGCTTCTCGCGCTGCCCGGCGACCATCACAAGGCCATTATCATTCCCCGCCGCCGTGTAAGCTGCGTAGAGAAGCTTGATATCCGCCGGATCATTTTGCCCGTCGCCATCCAGAAACACCACGACATCGCTTTTAGCGGCCCGCACGCCCGTCCACATCGCCGCCGACTGCCCGGCCTGCACACCGTGACTGACAACGCGCAGCAGAGGGAAGTCTTTTTTAAGAGCAACCAGCGCCGCTTCCGTATTGTCTGTGCTGGCATCATTCACATACACAATCTCGGCAATCGGGGCATCTTTCGCCGCCGCCGTAATCTCGGTCAAAAGCGCGGCAAGATTTTCAGCCTCATTATAAACGGGAACAACAACACTAATCATGGGACGGACAACCTGCTTTGACTGTAATGAAAAACATCTTACTCTATAGCGGAAGAAACCCATGCGAAAGCCATTTCAGAAAAAATATATGATAGGCCGATGCCCACTTGTGTCCACATAAACAATAGATCATGATGCGCCGATGAACGCAGAGCTGGAAACCGCACACCACAAAAACAAAAAGTTCGCAGTCTATGCTGGATACGCGGCAATCGGGATATCCTGCCTTCTGATCCTGATCAAATCGATCGCCTATTTTGAAAGTGGGTCCGCAAGTATCCTCTCCTCTCTGACCGACTCGGTTGTCGACTCGGTCGTCTCCCTCATGGCTCTCGCCAGTATCTATTACGCACAGCGCCCGGCAGATGAAGACCATCGCTGGGGCCACGGTAAAATGGAAGCCGTCTCCGCCCTGTTTCAGGCGGCCATGATCGCCGGAGGCGGTGTTTTCCTCGTCATGGAGGCCATCAGCCGCTTCATAATCCCGGTCCCGGTTAGTCACCAGATGCTGGGAATAGCTGTAATGATTGTCTCAATCATACTCTCCATTATTCTTGTCGCCATCCAGCGGTACGCGCTGGCGAAAACAGACTCCCTTGCCGTCGAGGCCGACAGCGCCCATTACGGCAGCGACATTATCATCAATGGCGGCGTTCTGGTCATTCTACTCCTGAGTTACTACGGCGCGCCGCACTGGATTGATCCGCTCTTCGCCCTTGGTGTTGCGGCCTTCCTCGGAAAATTGTCCTTCGAAATCGCCAGCAAAGCGATGAATATGCTGATGGACCGGGAACTGCCGACCGAAGACCGTGAAAAAATAATCGAAATCATAACCGGGCAGGAAGGCGTGCTGGATATGCACGACCTGCGCACCTACCGAAGCGGCCCGGCAGTCGTCATGACCTTCGACATCGAGGTCGATGAGGATTTACTATTAAAAGATGCTCACGCAATCGCGCTGAAGGTTGAAAAAAAGCTCCTCGCTCTCCACCCGGGTGCTGAAATCCTGATCCACGTCGATCCGGCGGGATCACCCGAAGACTCACGGCACCGCATCAAAGGCGTGCATCACTAGCAGTGCCATAAAAGCAGGGGAAATTAGTGAGCCGAAGCAATAACCGTTTCGCTCGGAGCGGAATGAAGCCACCATGCCTCACGGTTAATCGAGAAAATAGGACGATAATGTGCGATCGCCTCCGCCTTCTCGACGGTCTTGATCTGGTTATCAAGAATTAAAGGCCCGTTTTGGGTATAAACCGCAAGAACAGCATGCGGAATATTCTTGTTTTCATCATGCACAATAACAAGTCGAAGCCGGCTTTCGGAAACCCCGAGCGCACGAAGGGCAGCATATTTAGCAATCGCAAAATCTTCACAATCCCCGCCGCGTGTCATGAATTCTATCGGGGTCGCCCAGTAATCGCTTTTCCCCCAGTTCTTCTTATCAAGAATATATTTCTTCTTGTTCATCATGGAGTTAACAGCCACCGCCATATCTTCAAGCTTCATATTTTTAAAGGGCGACAACTCCTTCTTCAGCTCAAGAGCAACCTTCTGACCCGAGCGCGTATCCAGTGCCTTGTCAAAACGGGAAAACATGTCTTCCCATTTTGTAAAGGCGCTCAGATTATCTGAACGCTGCTCGTCAGCACCGAACAGAGCAGGCCAGATGGAAATTCGGCCAATATTGGCTGAGTTTGTGTTTGTCAGAGACACAGATACACTGATTTTGGCCGGAACATCGGCAATCGTATCGGCTCTGGCCTTACGGGCAGTAAAACTTAAAGACATGGCACAAAGTAAGAAAGCGGCAATAAACCGAAGAGCTCTCTGCCGCGCCAGGATAAATGAAAGTTCACGCCGTGAAATAATCTGATGATCAATAAAGACTTGCCCCAACGGCAGATCGGTTCTTTTTTGTTCGGCAAGGGCGAAAGCGAGTTGGCGATGACCGATATACCCACCGATCAGAAGCAGTTCCCCAAGTTTATGATGATCCAGATAGGCTTTGATAACCCGGAGGATCCCTTTTTTTCTGATGTTCTTAGAGTTCTGAACGCAGCGTCCTCTCAACATATATCCCCTAATAAACCATGTTGCCCTTTTATCGTCCTATCATTAAACAGGAGAAAGATTGACGAAACCCTAACAAATGCGCATAAAAGCTATGTTTTAGGCTTAAAAAATAAAGAATCATGGAAACCTTATCGGAACAACTGATTGAGAATATGAAATCCGCCTGTATCCTCGTTGTAGGAGACATCATGCTGGACCGTTTCGTCTATGGGCGCGTAGAGCGAATTTCTCCCGAAAGCCCGGTCCCGGTTCTTGCCGTAGAGCGCGAAAATACCATGCTTGGCGGAGCAGGAAATACGCTTTCCAACCTCGTGCATCTGGAATGCAAATCAAAGATTTTGTCTGTGATCGGAGACGATGCGCCCGGCGCTCAAATACGCGAACTATGTCAGGCTCTGGACATCGACGATACAGGTCTGATCAGCCTCAAAGACCGGAGCAGTATTGTCAAAACCCGCTTTCTCGCCGGTCACCAGCAACTCCTGCGCACCGATAACGAGCGCATAAGCGCTGTCCCGGCTGAACCAGTCATCGGTAAACTGGACGAAGCGCTAGAGGGTGTAACCGCCGTGATCCTCTCCGACTACGGCAAAGGTCTGCTCTCAAAGGAACTCGTCAGCACCGTCATCAGCAAGGCGCAGGCCAAAAACATACCCGTCCTGATCGACCCCAAGGGCAAGGACTACGCGATTTACAAAGGCGCCGATGTCGTCACGCCCAACAAAAAAGAGCTCTCCGAAGCCACAAACGGCGGCGCAGTCGGAACGGATGACGAAGTCGTCGCCACCGCCAGCAAACTCCTCGCAAGCAGCGGCATCAAAAACATTGTCGCCACCCGCTCCGCCGACGGCATGAGCGTCATCAGCCAAAACGCCGAACCGCTCCACATCCGCAGCGCCGCCAACATCGAAGTCTTTGACGTCTCAGGCGCCGGAGATACGGTCATCGCCACAATCGCCGCCGCACTGGCCTCAGGCGCGACCCTTCAGCAGGCCGCGCTGCTGGCTAATCTCGCCGGCAGTATCGTCGTTGCCAAAGTTGGAACCGCGCCCATTCGCGCCGCCGAGCTTAAAACCGCCGTCAAAAATCATGATATACAATCCTCAACCGGACCAGCCGCAGCCGCAGCCGCCCGAATCGAACGCGTACGCCGCGCCCCGGTCTTAAGCTGGAGCGAAGCCGAAGAAGAAATCCGGCGCTGGCGGGCGAGGGGCCTCAAAACCGGCTTCACCAACGGCTGCTTCGATATCCTCCATTACGGCCACGTCTCTTATCTCAATGAAGCCCGCAGCCGCTGCGACCGCCTGATCGTCGGCCTCAACAGCGATTCCTCTGTACGCATCCTCAAAGGACCCGAGCGCCCGGTCCATGACGAAGCCTCCCGCGCAGGTGTGCTGGCGGCTCTCGGCTCCGTCGATATGGTCGTGCTGTTTGGCGCAAAAGAGCAGGGAGACGATAACACCGCCTGCAAGCTCCTCGACCGCCTGCAACCAGACATTTATTTCAAAGGCGGCGATTACGCCATTGACCAGATCCCCGAAGCCCCCGGCGTCCTGCGCAACGGCGGCAAGGTCGAAGTCATGCCCGTCTACGAAGGCCACAGCACCACCGCCTCCATCGCCAAGGCCCGTACCAGGTCAGCCGCGTAAGATAAAAAACGCGAGCCCATAAAAGCGCGGCCTCCACGCCCGTTTTGTGCATCGCCGCACATTTGTGCATTGACGATACATTCAATAATCTGTATATATGAATATATGAAGATAAATCAAATGAGAAACAACGCGGAAGAAGCCTGTAGCCTGCTAAAGGCGCTGGCCCACCCGCACCGCCTGATGATTGTTTGCCAGCTCGCAGAAAAAGAGCGCTCGGTAGGGGAGCTGGCAGAATTTTTAGAATTGCGTGACTCCACCGTCTCCCAACATCTCTCTTTGATGCGCCGGGACGGAATTGTACACGCGCGCCGCGATGGTCAAACACTATGGTATTCGATCAAAAACGATAAGGCGCAAATGATCATCGACTTGCTTTATAAAATATACTGTCCAGCATAGAGGAAAACATGAATATCCGCTTCAGCACACTGGTTTTGGCTTGCATCATACTTTTGCCTGTCAAAGCGTTCGCCGCAGAACCCTTAAAGGTAGCACCTGTAACCATCACCGATGAAAAGGCCGTCTTCGCCACAATCGAAAGCACAAACGTTGTCCCGGCCAGAGCAAGAATAAGCGGCACAGTCGTCGATTTGGCCGTCGACGACGGCGATCATGTCGAGGCCGGTCAAGTCCTCGCCATCGTCGGCGACGACAAAATCGCCTTCCAGATCAGCGCGCTGGATTCCCGCATCGCCGCCGCCGATGCCGAAGTCTCCCGCGCCAAAACAGACCTCGACCGCCTGAAAGTTCTCGTCCCCAAAGGTGCCGCCTCTGAATCCGCTCTCGATCAAGCCCAGCGCGATTATAACGTCGCCATCAGCGCTCAGAAAGCCGTGTCCGCCGAACGCGATGTCGTAAAAAAACAACTCTCCGAAGGGCAGGTCCTCGCCCCCGTCTCAGGCCGCATCCTCAAAGTCCCCGTCACCGCCGGAACCGTGATTATGCCCGGCGAAACACTCGCCATCGTTGCCGAGGAAAACTACATCCTGCGCCTCGAAGTCCCCGAGCGCCACGCCCGCTTCATGAAGGTCGGCGAACCTGTCCGCCTCGATAAAACCGAAATGGCCGAAAGCGCTGCGCAAAACGGAAAGATAACCCTGATCTATCCGCAAATCGAAAATGGCCGCGTCATCGCAGACGCAAGCGCGGAAGGTCTCGGCAACTATTTCGTCGGACAGCGCGTGCGCGTCTGGATCTCAGGCGGTGACCGCACCGGCATCATCGTCCCGCCGGAATATCTGACAATGCGCTTCGGCGTCGATTACGCGCGGGTCAAACAACAGGAAACAGGCGAAACCATCGAAGTCCCCGTCCAGCGCGGTCAGAGCACAAAAGACGGCATAGAAATCCTGTCCGGCATCAAATCCGGCGACATTCTGGTGCAGCCATGACAGCCAATAATCAAACGACACATCTCGGCTTTGCAGGTTGGATCACCAAGGCGACAATCAACTCCCCGCTGACACCGCTGATCCTGATCGCCGCGCTCGTCTTCGGCGTCCTCGCTCTTTTGACCATCCCCCGCGAGGAAGAACCGCAGATCAGCGTACCCATGGTCGACATCCACGTCCGCGCCGACGGCCTCAAGGCAGACGACGCCGTCCAGCTCATCACCAAACCCCTTGAAGAAATCGTCGGCAGCATCAACAGCGTCGAACATGTCTACAGCCAGACCCAGGACGACCACGTCATGCTCACCGCCCGCTTCATGGTCGGCACCAGCGCCGATGACGCCATCCTGCGCGTCCATGAAAAAATCCGCGCCAACTACGACCGCATCCCGATCGGCATCCCCGAGCCGTTAATCATTGGCCGGGGCATCGACGATGTCGCCGTCGTCGTCCTGACCCTCTCTCCCGGGCCCGAAGCCGCCGCCCGCTGGACCGATGAAAGCCTCTACCAGCTCGCCGGAGAACTGAAAACCGAAATCACCAAAGTCGAAAATGTCGGCCTGACCTATATTTCCGGCGGAAGAGCACCTCAGATCCGCGTCGAACCTGACCCCGAAAAACTCGCCCAGTACGGCATAACCCTCCAGCAACTCGTCGCAAAGCTGAAGGGCGCCAACAACTCCTTCGCCGCCGGAACCCTGCGTCAGGACGGTAAAGCCGTCACCGCCGTCGCCGGCCAGACCCTCTCCGGTATCCCCGACATCGGCCTTCTTCTCATCACCACCCGTGATGGCCGCCCCGTCTATGTCAAGGATGTCGCCAAAGTCGTCGCCTCCCCGAGCCCCGAAGAAGAGCGCGTCTGGACCATCACCCCCGAAAAAGAGGGCGAAAGCTGGAACACCCGCCCCGCCGTCAGCCTCGCCATCGCCAAACGCAGCGGCGCCAACGCCGTCGTCGTCGCCGAAGAAATCATGAAGCGCCTCGAGACCCTTAAAGGCACACTCCTCCCCGCCGATGTTGACGTTGAAGTCACCCGCAACTACGGAAAAACAGCAGACGACAAAGCCAACGAACTTCTCTTTCACCTCGGCCTTGCCACAGTCTCAATCGTCGTCCTGATCGCCTTCTCCATCGGCTGGCGCGAAGCAGGAGTCACCTTCATCATCATCCCGGTGACAATCCTCCTGACGCTCTTCGCGGCGAACCTCATGGGCTACACCATCAACCGGGTCAGCCTCTTCGCCCTGATCTTCTCCATCGGTATTCTGGTCGACGACGCCATCGTCATCATTGAAAACATCGCCCGCCACTGGGCCATGAGCGACAAACGTACCAAGGCACAAGCAGCCATCGACGCCGTCGCCGAAGTCGGCAACCCCACCATCGTCGCCACTTTGACCGTCGTCGCTGCGCTGCTCCCGATGCTCTTCGTCTCTGGCCTGATGGGCCCCTACATGGCCCCGATCCCGGTCAACGCCTCGGCAGCCATGCTGTTCTCTTTCTTCGTTGCCGTCATCATTGCCCCGTGGCTCATGCTCAAATTCTCCAAAAACGCCGGAGCCCACACCGCCCACGAAGCACACACAGAAGGAAAATTAGGCGCCCTGTATCGCCGCGTAGCCACGCCCGTCATCCGCACACGCGCCTCCGCATGGCGCTTCCTGATTGCTGTCGGCATCGCAACGCTCCTCGTGATGGGCCTGTTCGCAACCCGCAGCGTCGTCGTCAAGCTGCTCCCCTTCGATAACAAATCCGAACTCTCAATCGTCGCCGACCTCCCCGAAGGCGCCACCCTCGAAGACACCGAGCGCGTCCTGCTGCAAGCCGCCAAAGCTGCCCGCGATATCCCCGAACTACAATCCCTCCAGCTCTACGCCGGCACCGCCGCCCCGTTCAATTTCAATGGTCTGGTCCGCCACTATTACCTGCGCGCCGCCCCCGAGCAGGGCGAACTCCAGCTCAACCTCCTGCCGCGTCACGACCGCAGCCGCGCCAGCCACGCCATCGCGCTCGACCTGCGCGAGAAGCTCAAAGATATAAAACTCCCCGCGCAAGCCCGCCTCAAAGTCGTCGAAGTCCCGCCCGGACCGCCGGTGATGGCAACCCTTCTGGCGGAAATCTACGGCCCCGACGCCAAAACCCGGCACGCCGTTGCAGAAAAACTAAAATCAATCTTCGCGCAAGTCTCCTACATCGTCGATACGGATGACTCCTACGGCCTGCCGCGCCCGCGCCTTCACATCGCCATCGATCAGGACCGCCTCGAATTCTTCGGCGTCGAACAACAGGATGTCTATGACACCATAGGCGCACTCCTCCACGGCGTCCCGGTCGGCTACTCCCACCGCGGCGATGGCCGCAACCCGGTTGAAATCTCGGTCGAACTGCCCAAAAGCGACCTGAACTGGACGGAAAAACTCGCCTCAACCCCCGTACCCGCCAACGCCCAGCCCGGCAACAAGGCCGTCGTTGAGCTGGGCGATGTCGTCCACATCACCGAAGAATCCGGCTCCCCCGCAATCTTCCGCCACAACAGCCGCTATGCCGACATGGTCATGGCTGAACTCGCCGGCGCCTTCGAAGCTCCGATCTACGCGATGCTGGATGTCGGCGACCTGATCGACAAAACCGACTGGGGAAACTTGCCCAAGCCTCAAATATACCTCCACGGCGCTCCCCTCGATGAATCGGTCACAACCTTGCTCTGGGACGGTGAATGGGAAATCACCTTCGTCACCTTCCGTGATATGGGCATCGCCTTCGCTGTCGCGCTACTCGGTATCTACGTCCTCGTCGTCGCCCAGTTCAAAAGCTTTAAAATCCCGCTCGTCATCCTCACCCCCGTGCCGCTGACCTTCATCGGGATCATGCTCGGTCACTGGCTCTTCGGCGCAGCCTTCACCGCCACCTCCATGATCGGCTTCATCGCGTTGGCCGGGATCATCGTCCGCAATTCAATCCTGCTGGTTGATTTCATCCGCCACGGACGCGGCAACGATAAATCCTTGCGCGATATCCTGCTCGAAGCCGGAGCCGTCCGCTTCCGTCCGATCCTCCTGACGGCACTGGCCGCCATGATCGGCGCCATAACAATCCTGACCGATCCGATCTTCCAGGGCCTGGCCATTTCCCTTCTCTTTGGCCTCGCCTCATCAACACTCTTAACCGTGCTGGTCATCCCCGCAATCTACATTGTTCTGCGCGACGATAACCGGCCACTTTCTGAAAAGGAGTAATACTATGAATATCGACAAAGCCGTCCTAAGGTTCGCAGGATGTATGGTGCTGCTCACGGCAGTGCTGGTGTACATATTTGGCCCCGTCTGGCTGCTCTTCACAGCCTTCATCGGCCTGAACATGCTACAAGCCTCCTTCACCGGCTTCTGCCCTCTGGCCATCATCCTGAAAAAAGCCGGAATATCTCCCGGCGCAGCGTTTAAATAGGAACTGGCGG
>JAGRHC010000059.1 GCA_020445145.1 Alphaproteobacteria bacterium | reverse complement strand
GCCTCAATCACTTTTTGCAGCGGAATGTCATAGGCGCGGAGTTTATCCGGATCGACCAGCACCTGATATTCTTTTACAAATCCGCCGACGCTGGCGACTTCCGCCACGCCATCGACCGTCGCCAGTTCAAAACGCACGAACCAGTCTTGCAGGCTGCGCAGCTCGGACAAATCATGCTGCCCGGTAGGATCGTACAGCGCGTATTGGAATACCCAGCCCACACCCGTTGCATCCGGTCCAAGTTGTGGCTCCACCCCTTCGGGTAACATGCCGCGCACTTGCGAGAGATATTCCAGCGTCCGGCTCCGCGCCCAATACATATCCACACCGTCTTCAAAAACGATATAAACAAAACTGGTGCCAAACATCGAAAATCCGCGCACGACTTTGGTTTTCGGCAGGGAAAGCATCTGCGTGGATAGCGGGTATGTCACTTGATCTTCAATCACCTGCGGGGCCTGGCCCGGCCATTCGGTGCGGATAATGACCTGTGTATCGGACAAGTCGGGAATGGCGTCCAGCGGGATTTTCGTTACCGCCACCATTCCCGCCGCAAGCAAAGCCAAAGCGCCCAGCATGACAAAAAAGCGGTTGGCGACCGACCAGTCTATGATTTTGGCCGCAAAGCTCTTGGAGGGATCGTGGATATGATCGTCACTCATGACCATGCTCCATCTCCATATTGTCCATATTATGATCCATGCTGCTAAAACCGCCACGCAGATTGCTCTCCGCATCCAGCATGAATTGCCCGGACGTTACGATACGCTGGCCGTGTTTGAGGCCGCTTTTGATCTCGGTCAGGCCGTCCGCCGTAATTCCCGTTTTCACCATGACAGGCCGGAAATATCCATCCCCGGCACTTTCTATGACATAGGCCCCCATACCGCCATACAGAACGGCCTCTTCCGGAACCGCCAGCCGTGATTGCACAGCAGCGTTAAACACGGCATCAACATAGGTATCGGGCTTTAATGTACCGTCAGGGTTATCGAGGATCAGGCGCACCATGACCGTGCGGCTCACCGGATCATTGACCGGGTGAATGAAATCGACAGTCGTCTCGTAACGATCGCCCGTTTCCGGCACGGTTACGGTCGCCGGCGTGCCTACGGCCAAAAACTGCACGTCTTTAACCGGAACATCTGCGTTTACCCAAAGCCGCGAAAAGTCCTGTAACTTTAAAACGCTGCCGCCTTCATTCACATACGCGCCCTTGCGCACGTTCAGCATCGACACCGTACCGTCTGCGGGCGCATAGAACGGTGTTTCTTCAAAAAATTTACCCCTTTTCTTGAGTTCCGTAATGGCCTTGTTATCCATACCGTAAAGGCGCAGACGCTGCTCCGCCCCGCCGATTTTCGAGCCAATCAGAAAATCCGATTGCGCGGTCATCAGGTCGGGGCTGTAATAGGTGAATAACAGATCGCCTTTTTTGACCGTATCGCCGACAGCATCAACGGGCAGATCAACAATCCAGCCTTTCGTACGAACATCCACGGCATATTCCAACCTTGTGCTCGGCGCGATTTTACCAAAGGCGCGGATGCTCCGGCCAAAATCGTGATGCGTCACTTCGGCGGTTTTTACGCCCAAACTCTGAATATAGGCCGGGTCTATCTTTATGGCGTTTTCAGGCGTGCCCGCCTCGCCGCTGGCCTCATCCTCATAAAAAGGAACCAAGTCCATATCCATGAAGGGCGATTTTCCGGGCTTATCGAATTTCTGGCCCGGCACCATGGGATCGTACCAATAAAGAACCTTACGGTCACTTTTGTCCGCAGCAACCGCCGCAGGCATAAAGGCAAACAACAATAGAACAAAAAATAAAACACGCATAATAGAGCTCCTCCTCGATGGGTGTTAAAAACCGTCAAGAAAAGAGCGGATTTAAATGCGGAAACGCTGCGTGGTAAGAATAATGGAAGGCTGGCTTTGCGGTCGCTCGGTGTCAAAGGGCGGGCCGCGAATAAAATGCACAGCTGTAGGCTGGAAATTATAACCCGCTGTCAGATCGGCCCATGCGAAATGGATAATATCAACGGAGGCTTGAGGTTGCGGCACATCGGCCTGGGCGTCCTGCTGGAACAGGTTCACACCCATGCAATCCAGCGCCAGCATCGGGCCGTCTTTTTTGCTGTCCTTGGACTGATGGCAGGGCTTCTGCTCCCCAGCATACGCCGATTGCATGGGGCAAAACGCCATCGCGCACGTCATAACAGGCGTGAGCATCAAAAGCGTCATAAATCCGAGCAATATCTTGCGCATAAACTCCATGCTACACTATTCGCGTAAAAAAGTCTTAAAGTTTCATACCTTGTAAATAAAAAACCATTCTAGGCACTCCCCATTACCCCACACCTTCACAAGTCAGGTTTTGCATATAATAAACACACCCTAATTGTCATTTAAGCTCACCATCCCGCAAATAAAACGTATGATCGAAACGGTCATATATTTTTTCATCGTGCGTAACAGCTAAAATAGCAGCATTTTGTTCAACGGCAACTTTTCGCAGTAAATCCATAACAATTCCGGCTCTTTCTGAATCAAGGGCCGCTGTTGGTTCATCTGCGAGAATAATAC
>JAGRHC010000058.1 GCA_020445145.1 Alphaproteobacteria bacterium | reverse complement strand
GTGAAGGCGGCCGTACCGTTGGTGCTGGCGTCGTCTCCAAGATTATTGAGTAGTCTTTTTAATAGGCCGCTTCTTAAGCGAATTAAAAAGCCCCGTTTGCACGGGGCTTTTTTTATATATGATTTTTATCCTCTTTCCTCTTTATTTTTGTACAGCGTTGCCGCGCTCCTTCTGTATGTCCAATACGCTACGTTGCTTGCGCCTTTTACAAAAATAAAATGAAAAGGCTATAAATGGGGGTGGCCTGTGCTATAATTTTTCGAGATCAGGATAGGGTGACGATGAAACGATTTGTATTCTTTTTGACTTTGCTGAGCTTTTTTTTGCCATATGGGTCTTCGCTGGCGGCTGAGGGCCGGAATATGAGTCCAATTCAGATGCAGATCGAGGCTGAGAAAAAGGCTCGTATGAAGAATAAATATGCCCAGCTTGTCGAGCGACTTTATGACGGTGATTCAAGTGCGATGGATCTGGCCGCGAGTTTGCGGTCTTATTATCCTTATACGGATGGGTATTCGGCTTTTCCTGATGATCTGGAAGATGAGATTATGGCGTTGAGCTTTGCGGCGCAGGATAAGGATCCTGAAAAGGCACGGCAGGCTTTGGTTGAATATCGTGCATTTATCAAGGCCCATCTTGGAGATGTTGATGTCTTGTACTGGGCTATTCCCCTTGCGCGGGAAGATGTTCGATATGGGAATCCTGCTTTTCTTAAGGATATTCGCGACAGATTGGTCAATTCTATTTTTGAGGGGCATGACGGGCTGACGCCGGATCAGGCGCCGTCTATTGTTACGTTCGGTGAGGAAGCTCTTGTTCTAGCCCGGGCTGGTGGGAAGGTGATCGGGAAACCTGATTTGCGGAAGAACGGGCCTCAGCATGTGAATGTTTATGATATTCAAGATGATAAGACGGGCCGACTTTTTAAGTTTTATATCAATGTGACTATTCCCGTTGAGAAGTCTTTGCAGGAGTATGAAGCACAGCAGAAAGATATTTCGAAGTTCCAGCGTTAGGTTCAACCCTACAGCTTTTTATCCTGTTTTCCTGATAATTTTTTCTTATGTTGTTTTGCGCCTTTGCCGCGCGAGATTCTTTTGCTATGGGTTAAAGGGTTCAGTGGATTTTTCGGGGAGGGTTTGCGTATGGCAGAAAGAACGCCGCTTTATGATTCTCATTTGGCGCTTGGGGCCAAGACCGGGCCGTTTGCCGGGTACGATATGCCGCTTTATTATAAGGACGGGGTGTTGCAGGAGCATCTTTGGACGCGGGCGCAGGCCGGGCTTTTTGATGTTTCTCATATGGGGCAGGCGATTGTCGAGGGGGCCGGGGCTGTCTCTTTTCTTGAGCGGATCACGCCGTCTTCCTTTCAAAACAAGCCGAACGGGCGGGCGCAATATACGGTTTTGACGAATGAAGCGGGCGGGATTGTTGATGATCTGATTATTACGCGTCTTGAGGAGCAGCGGTTTTTCCTCGTGTTTAATGCGGGGTGCAAGGACAAGGATATTGGCTGGATGAAGGCGGTGTTGCCGGACGGGGCCAGTTTTCAGGTTCTGGATACACGTGCTTTGATTGCGCTTCAGGGACCGAAGGCTGCTGAGGCCTTGATGTCTGTGTTTGCCGTGGATACGAGCGCGTTGCCTTATATGGCGATTATGCAGGATGTCGATATTGCCGGGGCGCATTGTTATGTGAGCCGTTTGGGCTATACCGGTGAAGACGGGTTTGAGATCAGTGTGCCGGGGGAGAAAGCCGCGCTTATCTGGTCGGCGCTTTTGCGGAGTGAGATGGTGAAGCCGGTGGGGCTGGCGGCGCGGGATTCGCTTCGGCTTGAGATGGGGTATCCGCTGTACGGGCATGATATTGATGATACGACGAGTCCGGTTGAGGCGGGGCTTTCGTGGGTGATGGGGAAGGATAATACAGGGTTCATCGGCGCGGATAAGGTTCTGGCCCAGAAGGCGGCAGGGCCGGAGCGGGTTCGTGTCGGTGTGCGGTTGCTCGATAAGGGGGTTGCTCGTGAAGGTTCTGAGATACGAAACGATTTGGATGTAAAAATCGGTATGCTGACGAGTGGCGGTTTTTCGCCAAGTCTAGAGGCTTCGATCGGGATGGGGTATGTGCCTGTGGCTTATGCGGCGCCGGGGACGAAGATTTTTGTGACTGTGCGGGGGCGGAATATCGCGGCGGAGATTGCGGCGATGCCTTTTGTTCCGGCGCGGACGAAGTCGATGAAGAAACTGGATACAGGGATAGAGAAGAAAGGGGCTGTAAATGGCTGATTATAAATACACAAAGGACCATGAGTGCGTTTTTGTCGATGGGCAGGATGTCTGGGTCGGGATTAGCTCTTATGCGCGCGAGGCGCTGGGGGATCTGGTTTATGTGGAGTTGCCGGAGGTCGGGAAATCGGTTTCGCAAGGCGATGATATTGCGGTGATTGAATCGGTGAAGACGGCGGCGGAGGTTTATGCGCCTGTGGCCGGGGAGGTTATCGCGGTGAATGAGGCGATGCCGGATGATCTGGATTTGATTGCCAAGCCTGTCGAGCAGGGCGGGTGGATTGTGAAGTTGAAGGTGGCGGATTCCGGGGCGCTGGATGCGTTGATGAATAGCGCGGCGTATGAGGCTTATTTGAAGGAAGTGGATTAAGGGTATGCGTTATTTGCCGCAGACGAAGAATGCGCGTGAGGCTATGCTGGCCGCTGTTGGGTCGGCCAGTGTTGATGACCTTTATGTCGATGTGCCCAAAGGGGCGTTTATTGACGGGCTGGCGGATTTGCCGCTTCATCAGGGGGAGCTGTCGGTTGAGCGGACTTTGAGCGCTTATGCCGGGCAGAACCATGCGGCGCCTGACGGGCCGTTCTTTCTCGGGGCGGGGGTTTATTATCACCATATTCCGGCCAGTGTGGATTACGTTATACAACGTAGCGAATTTTTGACCGCTTATACGCCTTATCAGCCGGAGATTGCGCAAGGGACGTTGCAGGCGATTTTTGAATATCAGACATTTGTTTCGCGCCTGACCGGGCAGGATGTGGCGAATGCGTCGATGTATGACGGATCGACGGCGTGCGCGGAAGGTGCATTGATGGCGATGCGGGTGACGAAGCGCTCCAAGGTGGTGATCGGGACGGCGCTGCATCCGCATTATCGCAGCGTGCTGGAGAGTTATGTTGGCAATCTTGAGGGGGCCAGTGTTTCGGATGAGGCGGCGGACGGGGGGACGGCCTGTGTGATTGTGCAGTCGCCCGATTTCTTTGGCCGTCCGCATGCTTATGAGGGGTGGCGGAAGGTTTGCGATGAGGCCGGGGCGTTGCTGATCGTTGTGGTGACGGAAGTTGTGTCGCTCGGGCTTTTGCCGGTGCCGGGTATGGCCGATATAGTGTGCGGCGAGGGGCAGAGTATCGGGATGCCGATGAGTTTTGGCGGGCCGCATCTCGGGTTTTTTGCCTGTAAGGAAAAATATCTGCGGCAGATGCCGGGGCGGCTTTGCGGGATGACGGAGGATGCGGACGGCAGCCGTGGGTTTGTTTTGACGCTTTCGACGCGGGAGCAGCATATTCGGCGGGATAAGGCGACGTCCAATATCTGTACCAATCAAGGGCTTTGCGCGCTGGCGTTTACGGTGCATATGAGTTTGCTGGGGGAGGACGGGTTTAAAGGTTTGGCGCGGCTTAATCATGAGGCGGCTTGCCGGCTGGCGGATGCTTTGGGCGCGGTTTCCGGCGTAGAAATTGAAAACGACGCGTTTTTTAATGAGTTTGTGGTGCGGTTGCCAAAGCCTGCAGCGCAGGTGGTGGAGGATCTGGCGACGTGCGGGATTATCGGGGGTTATGCGCTGGAGGGGAACCGGTTGCTGGTCTGCGCGACCGAGATGACGCGGGATGAGGATATTGCCGATCTGGCGCAGACTTTGCGGGAGATTTTGTGATGAGCGCGGAAAGACAAGTGGCGTTTGATGCTGAGAAAGAAAAGGTTATGCCTGAAAATCGTGGTTTGCATTACGAGGAAAATCTGCTGTGGGAGAAGGAGCATAGCGAGCATCCGGGGGTGGATTTGCCGGACGCGGTGGGTTTGCCTTTGCGGACCGGGTTGGCGGCGCGCGGTGAGATTGGGTTGCCTCAGCTATCGGAGCCGCAGGTGGTGCGGCATTTCGTGCGGATGAGTACCTGGAACTACTCGATTGATCATGGTTTTTTTCCGCTGGGGTCTTGCACGATGAAGCATAATCCGCGGCTGAATGAGAAGGTGGCGCGGTTTGCAGGTTTTGCGCAGGTGCATCCGTTGCAGCCCGAAAGCTCTGTGCAGGGGGCTTTGCGGGTTCAGTATGAGTTGCAGAACTGGCTGGCGGAATTGACGGGGCTTCCCGGGGTTTGTCTGACGCCGTCGGCGGGGGCGCATGGGGAACTGGCCGGGATGATGACGATTGCACGGGCTCACGCGCTAAACGGGCAGGACAAGCGCAAGATTGTGCTGGCGCCGGATTCATCGCACGGGACGAACCCGGCGACGGCGGTGATGTGCGGGTATAGCGTGCGGAATATTCCGACGAAGGAGACAGGCCGTTTGACGCTGGAGGCGTTTAAGGCGGCTCTTTATGAAACCGATCCCGAGGGCGCGGATGTGGCGGGGATGATGGTGACAAACCCGAATACGTGCGGGCTGTTCGAGCGGGAGATTGTCGAGATTGCCGATCTTCTGCACAAGGCGGGCGGGTATTTTTATTGTGACGGGGCGAATTTCAATGCTTTGGTGGGGAAGGTGCGGCCTGCGGATTTTGGTGTGGATGTGATGCATATCAATTTGCACAAGACGTTCTCGACTCCGCACGGGGGCGGCGGGCCGGGGTCGGGGCCGATTTGCTGTTCGGAAGAGCTGGCGAAATATATGCCGGTGCCGACTGTTGTTCAGAACGAGCAAGGATATGCGCTTGAATGGTCGGAAGACAGGCCGGAGAGTCTGGGGGCGCTGAAAGCGTATCAGGGGCAGTTCGGGATGCATGTGCGGGCGCTGGCTTATATGATGAGCCATGGGGCGGACGGGCTGCGGCAGGTGTCCGAGGATGCGGTTTTGAATGCGAATTATATCCTCAGTCAACTGGCGGGCGATTATCATGTGCCGTTCGCGGGGCCGTGTATGCATGAATGTTTGCTGACCGACAAGAAGCAGAAGGACGCCGGGGTTTCGACGCTGGATATTGCCAAGGCCTTGATCGAGCACGGGTATCATCCGATGACGGTTTATTTCCCGTTGGTGCTGCCGGGGACGATGTTGATTGAGCCGACAGAGACGGAGAGCAAGGACTCGCTTGACCGGTTTATCGAGACGATGAAGGGGATTGCCCGGGAGGCGACGGACGGTGAAAGCGAGGCGCTGCATGCTTATCCATTGTCTACGCCGCGGCGCAGGCTGGATGAGGTTAAAGCGGCGCGGCAGCCGGTTTTGAAGTGGGCAGATTAATTTCCTCTTTTCTTTTTGGAAAAGAGGCTGTATAAGCTTTCCTATTCCCTGACAATGTGGTTCGTTTACAAATTCGGCAAAGCGCCGCGACGCGAACCAATGGTCCGAGGAGTAGGTTTGAGAAAGAGGTTAACATGGCGAAGGCAGGACCCGGTGAATATATCCGGCAGGTAAGAAGCGAAATGAAGAAGGTCGCATGGCCTTCGCGGCAGGAGACCACGGTCAGTATTATTGCTGTTTTTGTGATGGTCGTCGTGGCGTCTGCATTTTTGTATTTTGCTGATCAGGTGATTGCGTTTCTTATACGCCTGATTATGGGTTTTAGTTTTTAGAGGATCACCAGAGAGGGTATAAAATGGCAAAGCGTTGGTATGTTCTGCATGTCTATTCGGGCTTTGAAAACAAGGTTGCCGAGGCTATTCACGAGAAGGCCCGCAAGCAAGGTCTGGAAGACAAGATTGAAGAAATTCTTGTTCCGATGGAAGAAGTGGTTGAGGTCAAGCGCGGGCAGCGTGTGAATGCCGAGCGCAAGTTCTTCCCGGGCTATGTTCTGGCGAAGCTGGATATGGACGACAATGTCTGGCACCTGATCAAGGATACGCCGAAGGTGAGCGGTTTCCTCGGCGCCGGCGGGAACAAGCCTGTGGCGATCAGCGAGGCGGAAGCGCAGCGTATCCTGAAGCAGGTTCAGGAAGGGATTGATCGTCCGCGTCCTTCTATCGTTTACGATATCGGCGAAGAGGTCAAAGTGACCGATGGTCCGTTTGCGTCCTTCAACGGTGTTGTTGAGGAAGTCGACGAAGACAAGGGCAAGCTCAAGGTTTCCGTTTCTATCTTTGGCCGGGCGACACCGGTGGAGTTGGAATACGGCCAAGTGGAAAAGATATAGACCTTCTCTTCAGGCTTGACAAAAGGGCGGAAAAGCCCGATAGATACGGCCTGATTTTTATTGTGGCTCTGTAGCTCAGGGGTAGAGCAGGGGAATCATAATCCCTGTGTCCGGTGTTCAAATCACCGCAGAGCCACCATTTTCCCTTTTAAATTCATGTGATTATAGATGTTTCGCTCTGCGATTGTTTCACTCAGAATGAGCTGGGGTCTCTTGGGGTAACTAGGTGTTTAGTCTTTTCTGTTTGCAACAGGGCGCTTAGAATTGATGCTCTTGTAACGGCTTATAAATTCAGCTTCGTAATCACGAGCACATTTATTAACTTTCCAGCAAATTTGAAGGTTATCATAGTGCGGGAAATCCCAGATGTCAGAGCCACCTTTGTGATTATCCTTCTTCATGACCAGCGCCTTAACGCGTGACCTTAAGGATGTAGAAGCCATACCGATATACGCTATCGGGTCGGTAGGGTTTGCCTCATCAATTACAAAATAAACACCACGCTGGGTAGTAATTTGCCTGAATTTATTATCAATCAATTCACGAAATGTAGGAAAATTTCCTTCAAGCGGCTCACAACCAAAAAACTTCATGAGATCAATATAATTCATGCAAACTCCCACGCGGTGCGCCCCCGCTTATGACTTGACTGGTAGTCGGGGAGTTTACAAATCGCTAGACGATCCCTGTGATTTTAGCCGTGAAGCCTGTTGTATAGCACAGGCTCCATAGGTCAAGGATGCATCATTCTGGTCGATGCTAACCTCTAGCGAGGTTGTAAAGCCCCAAAGCTGTTGCGTATCGGCTTCATAGTCAGGATAGTTTGATTTAGGCGGGAATGGAAGAGCTAACGCTCTCATGTAGTTATTTAAATTCCATAGGCAGTGAAAACATCAAAATTAAGGGCTTTGAATTGCACATATGTTACCCGTGATCATGAAACAGCATTCCAAACGCTTATAAACAAGCGTACACGGCCTTTGGAAAGAATGATTACTAATCCTCAGGTCTGGGAGAATGCCCTTTAAAAGGCGCTTATTTTTAAAATAGGAAAAGTCAGTTAATACTGGCTGTTTAATGATAAAATATTTTCCATAGATTAATGTGCATCCACCCCATTCAACAAAAATGCTTCCGTCTTCTTGCTAATTTTCATAGGTTCCTTACCAAAGCCGCAAAATTTGAAATTGGTTTCCCGTACGTTACCCGCATATGGCCACCCAAACTCACGACCCGAAGCCAGTCAAGCGGTATGCCCGCGCCCTAGCATGATCATTTATCAGTGTGTCGGTCTGCGAGAGAGCGCTCTGCTCTTGCTATTGTATATGTCGTCTTTCAAATTTGCGTTTGGACGTTGTTGTTTCGCTCCTAACCGTTTCCAGGTGTCGTCGTTTTTTTTCAATTTTTTTTTGATTTAGATTCTCAATCTCAGCGTGCGTTTGCGCATATTTTACCGCGTTGCAGCACATTATGTTGCGGTAAAATGACCTCAATTTATGGTAAAATATACCCTGTATTCTGTGTGATCAGGGATGGATATCATGTCAAAACTTACATTTTCCGAGATAGGTCAACTGCCTGAATATAAAGATCTTTTGAGCCGGCGGCGGAAGATTTTCTGGCCGCTGATGCTTGTTACTCTGTTTAGTTATTATGCGTTTATTCTTATGGTTGCGTATGCGCCGGAGAAGCTGCATGAATCTTTATGGGGAACGGAGGCAACGTTGGGTATCCTGATGGGGTTGGGGGTTATCTTCCTGACCTTGTTGGTGACGTTTGCGTATGTCTGGTACGCCAATCGTCACATTGAGGACCTGGTTCATAACATCCAAGAGAAGGTTGCCGGTGATGAGTGAGTTTTTAGACCATATCAATGTGACGGCGACAGTCGTTTTTTTCCTGTTTGTCGGGGTTAGTCTTTACATTACGTATTGGGCTTCCCGCAGGACCAAGACCCGTTCGGATTTTTATTCGGCCGGGGGCCAGATTACGGGCTTCCAGAACGGGTTGGCGATTTCGGGTGACTATATGTCGGCGGCGTCCTTTCTCGGGATTTCCGGGCTGGTTTTTGCGTCCGGGTTTGATGGTTTGCTCTATTCGATCGGTTTCCTTGTGGGGTGGCCGATTATTTTGCTGTTGATTGCCGAGCCGCTGCGGAATTTGGGTCGGTTTAATTTCTCGGACGCGGCATCGTTTCGCTTTTCGCAGACGCCGATCAGGATTTTGGCGGCTTTGGGGTCATTGGCGACGGTCTGTCTTTATTTGATTGCGCAGATGGTCGGGGCCGGGAAGTTGATCGAGGTTATGTTCCATTTGCCCTATGAGTCCGCGGTGATCGGTGTTGGTATTTTGATGATCGCTTATGTGACGTTCGGCGGGATGCTGGCGACGACATGGGTGCAGTTGATCAAGGCTGTGCTTCTTCTGGGCGGGGCGACTGTGGTTGCCTTGCTTGTGCTGGCGCATTTTCACTTTAACCTGTTTGCGCTGTTTGGCGCGGCGACTGAGGTGCATGCCAAGGGTGAGGCGATTATGGGGCCCGGGACGTTGGTGAAGGACCCTGTTTCTGCGATTTCTCTCGGGCTTGCCTTGATGTTCGGGACGGCGGGATTGCCGCATATCCTGATGCGGTTTTTTACCGTGAAGGATGCGAAGGCGGCGAACCGTTCCGTTGTCTATGCGACCAGCTTTATCGGGTATTTCTATATTCTGACATTCATTATCGGTTTCGGAGCGATTGTGTTCCTGACCGGTCAGGGTGCGTATATGGATGATAAAGGCGCGTTGATTGGCGGGAATAATATGGCTGCGGTCCAGCTTTCGCACGCTGTGGGCGGGGACTTCCTGCTTGGATTTATTTCGGCGGTTGCGTTTGCCACGATTTTGGCGGTTGTGTCCGGTCTAGCTTTGGCAGGTGCTTCTGCGATTTCGCACGATCTTTATGCAAGGGTCTTTAAGAAAGGGACGGCGACAGAGAAGCAGGAGCTTCGCGTCTCCAAGATTTCTACTGTGGTTCTTGGGTTGGTTGCTATATTCCTCGGGATTGCGTTTGAGAAGCAGAATGTTGCGTATATGGTTGGACTTGCGTTTGCGATTGCGGCCAGTGCGAACTTCCCGATTATTCTGCTGTCGATTTATTGGCGCGGGATGACGACTCGTGGTGCGGTTGTCGGCGGTTCTATGGGATTGGTCACTGCAATCTTGCTGATGATCCTCGGGAAGACTGTATGGGTGAGTGTGCTCGGGTATAGTGAGCCTATTTTCCCGTATGAGTATCCAGCGCTCTTCTCGATGAGTGCGGCGTTCTTTGGTATCTGGTTCTTCTCGGTGACCGATAAGTCGGCGCGCGCGAAGATCGACCGAGCGGCGTTTGATGAGCAGTATATCCGGGCACAGACCGGGATCGGCGCGGAAAAGGCTGTTGCCCATTAAGGCGTCGATGTGTTCTTGATGGATGGAAAAGGCCTTCTTTGGGGGCCTTTTTCTTTTTGTTCCGGGTTTATTTCTAGAAGCTTATGGCAAAGCGTATGCCGCCCGTCCAGGCATTCTCCAGAGCAGGGTCGGTTCCCGGATTGATTGTATATTGCAGGTCAGGTTGGACGCTAAGCCAGGGGAGCGGCGCATCGGCGTATGTCAGTTCAAATTGTGTTTCGGCATCTTCTACCGGAGCGTTTGCGGCTTTGTATTTTGAGGAATTGTCCACTCTTGTGACGGCTAAACCAAACTGTCCGTCCGGTCTGCTCGGGATATAGCCGCTGAATACGATGCCGACGCTGAGGTTTCTTTTGAATTGTTCAACGTTGCCTGCGGTAAAGCCCAGTCTTGCGAAAGCGCTGATGTCTTGGGCGTCGTTGTTGTAGACGGAGCGGTCGGCCAGCAGGTAGAAGCCTTTGCTGCGGGCGCGTTCTGCGCTGTTGAGCTGGTCCTCGCGTTTGGCGGTGTATTCCCATGCGCCGATGCCGTAGTGCCCCCAGTCGTCATTTTTTATGCCGCCTTCTGCCACCAGCAATGCGCCGTCATTGTCGTTAAAGCGGACGTGTGTGCCGCGTGCGCGGTTTGGGTCTCCGGGGACGCCGTCGTATATTGCACCTGTGAGGTATGTGTCCGGCGTGGGCGCTGTGGCTATACGGAAGCCCAGGGACGCGTAAGGGAAAATCGAGGGGCCGTTGTCGCCGGTTGACGCCATTTCTGTGCCGATGCCGTAGGTTGGATTCAGGAACAGGCCGCTTGTTTCTGTGACGTAGAATTCCGAGTTCAGGTCGTGCAAGCCTGCGAGAAATGAAATTCTGTCATTGAAGAAATTTTGCTGAACCCAGGCTTCGTATAATTTGAAGGCTTGTTCGGGGACTTCCATGTTGTCTATGCCGCCGTTGGATCCTACCAGATCGTTGATGCGTCCGCCGAAATTATTGAGAAGATAGAAGTGGGCGCTGGTGCCTTTTGCGCCGAAGGCTTTTTCTGCGTCGATATCCATGATGAGGTCCAGATTGTCGAAGACCCGGTTTCCTGTATTGACACCGCCCGAGAAATTGCGCCAGACGTTGGCTGTGTAGGTGAGTTCAAAATCGTAGCCTTGATTGTGCAGTTTTGTTCT
Organism: Alphaproteobacteria bacterium; assembly: GCA_020445145.1. Taxonomy (GTDB): domain Bacteria; phylum Pseudomonadota; class Alphaproteobacteria; order Micavibrionales; family Micavibrionaceae; genus JAGRHC01. The sequence goes on along the minus strand of JAGRHC010000058.1, from coordinate 11,838 downwards.
TAATCCGCTTTCTTCGGCGTAAGTTTCCGGTTCCTCTTCGGCGTAGGATGGTAGATTTATTGCTGCGGTCAGAAAAAATGAAAGAAAGAACATTGCTGTTTTGAATGGTGCTTTATTGGTGCGTTTCATGTTTTGTCTCTCTTGATTTTTGACTTGTTTTGGCAGGCTGTGATGGCGGTGTAAAAATCGGCTTGTGTCTTGTTTTGTTTCCTTTTTTATGGGCTTAGGAGGATTTTTTATTAATGTGCAAGGCTTATTCTTCCTTGTGATTTGTGAGTGTTCTTTTGTGAGGCTTGCGGACCTAGAAAAACTCCTTGCTTCGAGGCGGGTATCTGTTACATATCTCATGGTAAAAAATTGTTGTTATTTATTCGCTGGTTACAGTGGTAATCTTCTCAGAAGGGCAAAGCCCTTTTCTGCGATTATTTTTCGATATCTTGTGCCGGGTTAGGAGTGTGTTATGCCGATCAGAGAAGCTCAGAGGGTTTTAGCGGAATTACGTGAGGGGAATGAGCGGTTTGTGCGCGGGGAGTCGGTCAAGTGCTCGGTTTCTTCTTTGAAAAAGTTGAAGGATTATGCTGCTGAGGGGCAGTCGCCGAAGGCTGTGGTTTTGTGCTGTTCGGATTCGCGGGCGCCAGTGGAAATGGTGTTCGATCAGGATATCGGCGATTTGTTTGTGATCCGGGTGGCGGGGAATATTGTTGCACCATCTTTGGTCGGGAGCGTCGAGTTCGCGGCGAGTGCGTTCGGGACGCGGTTGGTTCTGGTGATGGGGCACACGCAGTGCGGCGCGATTACGGCGGCGATGGATCATATCGAGCAGGCGCAGGCGTTACCGTCTGAAAATCTGCATGATATTGTGAGCCGGATTAAGCCTCATATCTATTCTATTGCCCAGATGGACGGGGTGAGCCGCGAAAGCAAGATGGCGCGGGCGGTTGAGGCGAATGTCATGGCTTCGGTTGCGCAGCTTTCCAGTTGCAGCCGGTTGATCGAGGATTATGTGCAGGATGGTAAGCTGACGATTGTCGGCGCGGTTCTTGATCTTTCCAGCGGGGCGATCAAGTTTTTATAAGGGGTCTCGGTCCTGACTTGGCATGGCTGTACTGCGGGAGATAAGGCGCGATAATCCTTTGGCAGGGGCGACGATGCCGTGTTGCCATGTGGCGGCGAGGCTGGCGCCCAGTATCCCGAAAACCCAGTGCAGGGATGTATCTTCCGGCAGGTTGTAGTAGAGGAACGGCACCAATACGGTGAAGCTGCCGAGGGCGGTGCCTGTGATCTGGCCGCCGGTGGTGAAGGCGTCGGCGGAGATTGTGGCGGCGCTGATAAGGGCGGCTTTGGCGCCGGTTTTCCATTTTTCCGAAAGGTTTGTATTTGTCGCTGTCTGGCCGGCTTGTGCGGGGAGAAGTATTTCCTCCGCATCCGAGAAGGCTGCGAGGTCTTTGTGGACGCTCAAGGTGGTTTCTTGCGCCAGTTTTGTTGCTTTGTGGCGTAATCTCAGGCGGTCGATCGTGTGGCCGGTCATGCCGCCGATGATGGCGGGCCAGACCATTTCTGCTGTGGGGCCGCCGTGAGTGGCGATGACATAGGTGCTGGCGGAGGCCGAGAGCAGGTAGGTCAGCGGGTAGAGGCGCGGGGTGCGGGCGGCGAAATCGGCGATATTTCGGCGTAGCTCGCGGCGTTCGTCATCTTCCATGGATCTGTATTTGCAGTAGGTGCGGAAGGCGGCATAGGTGATGACGCTGTGGAGGGTGATGTTTTCCCACCAGTTCAGGCCGTAGATGATGTCGGCTGTGTTGTTGGCGGCGGTGGTGAAGGCATCGTGGAATGCTGAGCTGCCGATTGCGTCGGCGATGCGGTTTGCCGGTTCCTGTATGAAGGGGGCCATGCGGGCGTTCCAGCCGTCATAAGCGCTCCAGAGATTTTGCTGCAGGTTTTGCGCATCGAGGGCCAGCGTCTTTACGCCGATGCAATGCTGCGGGAAGAGGTTTGCCGCGTTCAGGGTTGTCTCGACAAAGTCGGCGGCTTTTGTGCCGAGGATGGCTTGCAGATGGTCGTGGCAACTGGGCTGAAAATTTTGCAGGAGGTTGATGTCGATTTCGGGGGTGAAGCCGGGATCGTCGAGGTCGTCGAGGCTGAGGTTTGAGGTTGCTGCGAGTTCGGGGTCGAGATAGGCGGTCTGTGCGGTGCCGAGGCGCATGTTCATGAAGGCGATGAAGGCGCCGCAAAAGGCGGTACTGGTGAGGAACGGGGCAGGGTGCTCGCGCGCTTCTTCCTTCAGGTGGAGCGCCATATCTTTCATCAGGTGGAGGGTACTGCGGAGCGGGCTGAATTGTTTTTGAGCGGTTTGCCGTTCCAGCATGGTCAGAATTTTTTGCTGCGCTTCTGGGAGTTCTTCTCGATTGGGCAAATCCATGTCTTTTGACAGGGTGGAGAGGTAACGGGACAGGCCGATTAGTTGGGTGCGGAGTTCAGTGGTTTGTTGGTTTTTTTCTTTGAGTGCGCCAAGCTCAAGCGTGATGAGTTCTTTTATGAAAGAGAGCAGGTCCGGGCGGTCTTGAAGATTTCCTGTATCCTCGAGCAGCTCCCGAGAAATTTCGGGGGCCGGGTCTTCGCCTTTTTTGCTGCGGTAATGTTGCGCCCATAGGCTCTTGATGGCCGGGCTTTTGAGGATTTCGGCCGCTGTGTTTCTTGCATTATGCTGCAGGGCGGTGTGCATTTTATCTTTCCAGAGCGGCTTCGCATTGATTGCGTGCTTCCAGCAGCGAGCAGGCCGGGTTTGCGGATTGCCAGTTTTGATCAATGATGCGGGCGGGGTCTTTGCCGTAGCGGGTCAGGAGTTTGCCGTATTGCGTGGTGCAATCGCCGTGCATGGTCGAGAAATGGTTTAATGTTTTCATGAGGGCACTTGAGAGGCGGTATTTTTGGGCTTCAGGGTCTGCGGGCATGTTGTCTGTGTCTGTGCAGATGCGGGTGCTTTTGTCGCCGATGGGGTCGATTTGCTGTGCCGCTTCGCAGGTGAGGAAGAGTTTACCGCTGCTTCTGACGAGCGTGCCGCAGTCGAGCGTCCGATTTTCATGGCCGCCGTGGGGGACTGTTTCCGGGCGATGGTGGATTGTTACATAGGGCTCACTCAGGGCTTCCTGGGGCAGGGCGGCGCCTGTTAAAAGGAATGCGCTCATGATGCTGCTTGACCATTTATTTGATTTTACTGACATATTTGTAGAACTCCTGGCCGGGGATGTGTTGATTAAGAATGATTATCATTTGCTATTGACTCTCTCGGTTTAGTTGATAATAATTCTCATTAACAAGATCAAGTGTTTTTTTCAGGAGTATTGAAATGGCCAGTGCAGCAGCGTCAGGAGGTTCCTCATCTTATGAATCCGGCGGTTTAACCAAGATTTTTAAAAAGGCTTTGACCTTTGGACTTGGTGTCGCGATCGGGATGATGATCTTCGATCCTATTTCAGAGGCGTTGTTCTTTCCGATCTGGCACGGAACGGCGGGGAATGCTTCTGCGCAGGCGTTTATGTCGTTGATTCATGATCAACTCGGGTGGCTTACGGATGTGACGGGGCTGACGGGTAGCGGGGGGATTTTGAGTATGGATTGGGCGCAGAGTATGCTTGCGCCTTATATGGCTCCTGACGTGACGCAGATGGCCGGCGGCTTATCTCTGGATGATCTCGGGTTTTAGGATTTGGGCGGGCGATTTCTTGACTTGGAATGGGTGCGGGGTATAAAATCGGATTCGTAAAAGATGCCTATTGGAGGGTCTTTTCGATTGAAACTTTAACCTTGCTTATATGAAGGAGGTCATTATGAACCATCTCACAACTTTTACACCCTTAATGCGTCAAACGGTCGGATTTGACCGGTTTAACGATCTTTTCGAGTCGCTTCTTGGCGATAAAGAGGAGCGTTTTGAAGCGTATCCGCCTTATAATATCGAAAAGAGTGGTGAGAATGCTTATCGAATCACGCTTGCCGTTGCCGGTTTTGATGAAGGCGACCTGACGGTCGTTACGCAGGATGATCGGCTGATTGTTTCCGGGCGTCATCAGAATGAGCAAAATGATCTTGAGGGGCAGTTCCTGCATAAGGGAATTGCGACACGGGCCTTTGAGAGGACATTCCGTCTTGCTGATCATATCCGTGTTACGCAGGCAGATTTATCAAACGGTTTGCTGCGGATTGATTTGCTCCGTGAAGTACCGGAGGAGGCCAAGCCCAGGATGATCCCGATCGGGCAGGTTGTTGATGCCGGTGCCCAGAGCGCTTTGCTTTCCAAGAAGAAAGATAAGTCAGCGTAAAAAATTTAATTTTTGTATCGTTCTGATGTTTCTAAATGGTTGAACGGTACGAATAGGACTTCGGGAGCCTTTGCTCATTCCCTCTCCCCCACACACGCAAGGGCTCCCTATTTTTTTGTTTTCCTGATATTCTTATGCGAAATATCGTTTTGTTACGGGGGATTACGTTTACATGAGGCGTTTGTTTGTGGCCATTTTTATGGCTCTGGGGTTGCTTTGTTTGCATGGTTTTGATGTTCGCGCGCAAGGGGCCCGAGAAAGTGTCGTCTGGACGCCGGGTAATCCAAGTCCTGTTGGAAATTATACTGATGCTTTTGCCAAGCAGGTTATGTCTGTTCCTGTGGGCGAGCAGGATGTTTATATGACTTATTTTCTGCTGGCGCCTCAGAAGCCCTGGCCGGAGGGGGTAAAATTTCCACTCATTCTTTTGATGCATGGGGCAGGGGGATGGGCTCAAGGGGGCTATTATTTGCTTGATCAGAATGTGCGGCTGGAATATCCGGCGTTTGTGGTCGTTCCGGCTTTGCCGCGTGGAGTGCCTTGGGCACAGCCGGGCGGGATGAGGCCGGGCTATGCCTTGCCTGCGGCGGTGTCTTTGATCCAAAAGATCAGCCGGGTTTACCCGGTTGATACGTCGCGGCTTTATGCTGTGGGGTGCTCGATGGGGGGAATCGGTGCTTATGGTGCTGCGCGTTATTATCCCGATGTTTTTGCTGCTGCCGTTCCTGTTGCAGGGGCCTGGAATCCTAAAGAGGGCAAGGCTATGACCGGGATTCCCGTTGCCGCTTTTCATGGGGCGAAGGATCGCAGTATTTCTCCAGCTTCAAGCAAAGAGACTATTTCTGCGATTCGCGCGGCTGGCGGACAAGCGACTTATACAGAGTTTTCCGGGATGGGGCATGAATGTGATTCTGCGCTTGTTTATACTGACGCACTTTGGCAATGGTTGTTTCAACAGCAAAAAAATTGAGTCTAATCGTTCACATTCCATAGGGAATCACTTAGACATATAAGATATCTACTTTTCATGTGTGGGGGCCTTGTATGTCGGTGGTTAAGAAAACTGCTAAAGCTAGTTTATTTCTGCTTAGTCTGTTTGTTTTCGCGTTTGTCGGGCTGGGGGCTTATATCTATGTGAATATGGGGTCTTTGGCAAAGCAGCTGACGGAGCAGATTGCCAGTCAGGCTCTCGGGGTGCCGGTTACGGTTGGCGGAATGGATATTTCTTTGGAAGAAAAGAAAGTGGTTGTCCATGATATCCGTATTTCTAATCCTCCGGGCTGGAAAAAGCCTTATGCTATGACTGTTGCCAATGTCACGGTGGCGGCAGAGAAATTTTCCGAGAATCTCCTGACGTTTGCGCGCATCAGTGTTGAGGGGGTGAATGCCAATATGGAAGTCGGCCCTTCGGGGACCAATCTTGGGGATCTTAAAAATAATGCTGCTAAAGTTTCTGCTCAGGGTAAGACCCAGGATCAGACGCCGTCGGCAGCACAAGATATCAAGGTCATTATTAAAGAGCTCACAATGAAGGAAACTCAGCTTAATCCTTCGGTTATGCTTGTTGATAAAGATCTGGCGTTTGTCACGGTTCCAGAGATTCGTCTTCAGGGGATAGGGGAGCGTCAAAATGGTATATTGGCCGAAGAGGCTGTCGCGCAAGTTGCTCAGGCTGTTTTTGCGGAATTGAACAAGGCAGGGGCTAAAGCGGGCTTTTTGGAAGGGCTCTCTCTTGATTCTTTGAATAATATCGGTGTTGGTACTATGGATGTTTTCGGGAACAAGGTTAAAGAGCATTTTGACGAAGATGTCGGGCAATTTAAGAAAGGTCTTAACAGTTTGTTGAACAAAGAATGAGCCTGTTAAATACCGAAATGCATAAATTATGTAAAAATATATATGTAAAATAGCAAATCGTAAAAAAATTAATTTTTACCTTGATTTGCATAACTTTTTGCGTTTTATTAATCATAATTTTATTAAATATGGCTTATAATTTAACATAAAAGTTATGGGCTTACTGTGTGTAAATAATAAAGACTGCGTTACTGTGTGGGGGTTTTGAGTATGTCTGATTTCTTTATGAATGGTGATTTTCAGTTTGTTTCGCAAACGATCACCAACCCGTATAGCGGGGATATTTTTGAGATTAATGATTTCTATCTCGTCAATAATCAAGTTTACACCGGGACTGATGGTGTAGACGATACTTTGTTGATGTCTTCTGATCCGGAAATTCTTTTCCTTGTCGATACCGTTGGTTCTCTGGGTGGGCAGACCATGTTCAGCATCGAGTTTGTTCTCGGGGCGAATGGTTCTGACGTTATCAATCTTGCCAGTTCTTCTGTGACGATGGGTGATGTTTATGTCTCTGGCGGAAACGGGGATGACCTGATCTGGGCCAATGTTGGCAATGATATTCTTGAGGGGAATGACGGGAACGATATTCTTGATGGCGGTCCGGGCAACGATACTCTGAATGGCGGTAACGATAATGATACGCTGTATGGTGGAGACGGCGACGATATTCTCAATGGGAATGCCGGTGACGACTATATGGCTGGTGGTGCAGGGTCGGACACGTATTTTGCGGGTGAAGGTAATGACACGATTGTCGAGGCTGCTTCTTCTGAGATTAATGTTATCAACCTTCCGACGGGTGTCACGGCGAGTGACCTGAGTTTTAGTTTCAACGGGAATAACCTGATTATCTCCGTTGTTGCTTTGGGGACGATAACGATTGTCGGGCAGTATGACGGTTTGGGTAGCGGTATTGATACGCTTGTTTTCTCTGACAGTTCGACGTTTGATCTTCGCAGCGTTCAGCTGCCTCCGAGTGAAGGGGATGATATTCTGGACGGGACTGCCGGCGATGATGTGATTGACGCGCTGGGCGGGAATGACGTTGTGAACGGTCATGAAGGAAATGATACGCTTCTTGGTGGTCTTGGCAACGATGTTCTGAACGGCGATGAAGGCAATGATACGCTGGATGGCGGTGAAGGCGACGATATGCTGGATGGCGGCGACGGTGATGATGTTATGATCGGCGGCGCCGGTTCGGATGTCTATGTTGCCGGTATTGGCAATGATACGATTATCGAGGCGGCTTCTGCAGAGGTCAATATGATCGAGATTCCGGCGGGGATTACGGCTGGTGATCTTAGCTTTGACTTTAGCGGGAATGACCTGATTGTAAATGTTGGCGGAGCGGGAACTATCACGATTGTCGGGCAGTTTGATGGTTCGGGTAGCGGTATTGATACGCTTGTTTTCTCTGACAGCTCGACGTTTGACCTTCGGAGTGTTCAGCAAACTCCAAGTGAGGGGGATGATGTTCTGGACGGGACCGCCGGTGATGATGAGATTGATGCGCTTGGCGGGAATGACGTTGTGAACGGTCATGAGGGCGATGATGCCTTGTTTGGCGGGATGGGTAACGATGTTCTGAACGGTGATGAAGGCAATGATACGCTTGTTGGTGATGACGGCGATGATCGACTGGATGGCGGCGACGGTGACGATTATATGATCGGTGGAACCGGTTCGGATGTCTATGTTGCCGGTATTGGGAACGACACAATTGTCGAGTCTGCTTCTGTGGATGTGAACGAGATTGAGCTTCCGCCTGGGATTACGGCCGGTGATCTTAGCTTTGACTTTAGCGGTAATAACTTGATCATTATTGTTGGCTCTGTGGGGACGATTACCATTATCGACCAGTATGATGGCTTGGGCAGTGGTATTGATACGCTGGTGTTCTCTGACAGCTCGACATTTGATCTGCGCAGCGTTCAGCAGCCTCCGAGTGAAGGGGATGATGTTCTGGACGGGACTGCCGGCGATGATGTGATTGATGCGCTGGGTGGGAATGACGTTGTGAACGGTCATGAAGGGAATGATACTCTGATTGGCGGTACGGGCAATGACGTCCTGAACGGCGATGAAGGCAATGATACGCTGGATGGCGGCGAGGGTGATGATACGCTGAATGGCGGAGCCGGGGACGATATGATGTCCGGTGGCGCCGGTTCAGACACCTATGTCGCCGGGGAAGGCAATGACACGATCGTTGAAGCGGATTCTGCGGACGTTAATGTGATTGAACTTCCGGCAGGGATTACGGCTGGTGATCTTAGCTTTGGGTTTAGTGGTAACGACTTGGTTATTACAGTCGGTGCAACCGGGACGATTACGATTGTGGGTCAGTATGATGCTGCGGGCAGTGGTATTGATACGCTGGTGTTCTCTGACAGTTCGACGTTTGATCTTCGCAGTGTTCAGCAGCCTCCGAGTGAAGGGGATGATGTTCTGGACGGGACTGCCGGCGATGATGTGATTGATGCGCTGGGCGGGAATGATGTTGTGAACGGTCATGAAGGGAATGATACCCTGATTGGCGGTACGGGCAATGACGTCCTGAACGGCGATGAAGGCAATGACACGCTGGATGGCGGCGAGGGCGATGATACGCTGAATGGCGGAGCCGGGGACGATATGATGTCCGGTGGCGCTGGTTCAGACACCTATGTCGCCGGGGAAGGCAATGATACGATTGTCGAGGCGGCTTCTGCGGATGTTAATGTGATCGAGCTTCCTGACGGGGTTACAGTTTCTGACCTGACCTTTAATATTAACGGGAATGATCTTGAGATTGTTGTCGGGACAAGTGGTACGATATTGATCTCCGGGCAGTTTGATGCCGTGGATAGCGGTATTGATACGCTGGTGTTCTCGGATAACTCGACGTTTGATCTGCGTTCTGTGCAACCTCCGCCGCCGCCTATGGGTGAGCCGACGGAAGGGGATGACGTTCTTGACGGGTCAGCGGATGATGATGTTATTTCTGCTCTGGGCGGGAATGACGTTGTTCACGGCCATGACGGGAATGATACTCTGGGCGGTGATGCCGGGAATGATGCGCTTTATGGCGATGGCGGTCATGATGATCTGACGGGTGGTCTCGGTGCGGATCTTCTGGATGGCGGCGAAGGCGATGATATGTTGCATTACTCGGTTGATGCGACATGGCCGACTGGCTGGGGGGCTTTGAATGTCGGGTCTCCTGATGCAAACGGGCCTCATACGTTCGTTCACCTTTATGGTTATAACCGTAGCTTTGATACGTTTGTCGGCGGCGAGGGGTATGATGTGCTCTCGATGACTGCCGGGAATGATGCGGTTTTCCTTGATGATCATTATAGCGCGATTTATGGCGGCGAGATTGTTCCGCGCGTTGTCTCGGTTGAATATATCGATGCTGGCGACGGGGACGATATTGTCGATCTGACCAGTAATGTTTTCAGTTATGGTGACGTTACGATTGATGGCGGGAACGGGAATGATTATCTGTGGTCGTCTGCCGGGAATGACACTTTGAACGGCGGCGAGGGGGATGACTCTCTCTATGGCGGATCCGGTGATGACATGCTTGATGGCGGCAATGGCGATGATACGCTGGATGGTGCGATCGGCGATGATGTGCTGAGCGGCGGTGCCGGGAATGACACGCTTTATGGCGGTTCTGGTCATGATATGCTTGATGGCGGCGAGGGCAACGACAAGATTTACGGCGGATCAGGCGACGATTCTCTTGATGGCGGTACCGGCAATGATACGCTTTATGGCGGTGACGGGGACGATGTCCTGATCGGCGGGGCCGGGAATGACAAGCTGTATGGCGATGCCGGCGATGATGTGCTGGTTATCGGCGAAGGCAGCGATACGGTTTATCTTGGCAGCGGTCATGACACGGTGGTTTATGATGTTATGGATCATAAGCTCGATACGATTACCGGGTTCCAGGCTGGCGATGATGTTCTCAATATCACGGATATTCTTCAAGGTTACGACCCTCTCACGGATGTGATCACAGACTTTGTTCATCTTGTGAATAAAGGGAACGATACAAGGCTGGAGATTAATGCTGACGGGGATGTCGGCGGGACCTTTACGGCGATCGCTGTGTTCAAGGGTGGTTTGTCTGGATCGGTTGCAGATCTTGTCGATGACGGGACGATTGTTGTCGATCAGAGTGCAACTGTCTAAGTTTCCATTTTGAATAATTTTGGGGCGGCGCGGGAATTGTTTTCGCGCCGCTTTCTTTGTGGTTTATGATGTGCTGCGATGGATGGTGTTCTTGAAACTCTTTTTTTGCCGGTTGAGCAGGGGGCTGTGGTTCTTGAAGGGGGGCGCACGGCTTTTTTCGGGGCGGCTTTTGCTGAAAATATTCGACGTTTTTTGGGTGAAGATGTTGTTTTATACCAAGATTTTAAGCCGTTTGCAGACGATCTGGAAGAGCGGGGCTATTCGGTTTCTCCTGTTTTGCCGGAAGGGGAGCGCTCTTTTGATTGTGTGCTGGTTTCTATGCCGAAAAATGTGGTCGAGGGGCGTTATCTTCTGGCTTATGCCGCCGGTTTGTTGAAACTTGGCGGGGTTTTGCTGGCGGCGGCCGGGAATAAAGCCGGGGGTGGGCGTATCAAAGGGATGATGGAGGCGTTTGGGCTTCGCGTTGAGGGTTCTGTTTCCGGGAACAAGGCGCGGGCAGTCTGGGCGGTTTGCGAGACTCCTGATATGGCGGCGGTTGAGGGGGCGCTGGAGGAGGGCGGCGTTCGGACGATTTGCGATGGTTCTTTTGTTTCTCAGCCGGGGGTTTTTGGCTGGGACAAGGTTGATAAGGGTTCCGAGATTCTGGCAGCGCATTTGCCTACGGATTTACGCGGTGTGGGGGCTGATTTCGGGTGCGGGTATGGCTATTTGTCTCGGTTTGTTCTGGAGCATTGTCCCAAGGTAAAGCGCTGGCGCGCGGCGGATGCCGATTATCGCGCGGTTCAGGCGTGCCGGAATAATCTTGAAGGGTTTGATTTGCCGAAAGATTTTCTATGGGTTGATCTGGGGGAGGCCTTGCCGGCTTCTTTGTTGCGGCTTGATTTTATTGTGATGAATCCGCCGTTTCATGAGGGGAAGAAGACGGATCTTGGGTTGGGGCAGCGTTTTATTGAGAATGCCGGGAGGGCTTTGACGCGGAATGGCGCACTCTGGATGGTGGCGAATGCTCATTTGCCGTATGAAGCTGTTTTAGAAAACGCATTTTTTAGCGTTCATAAAATATATGAAGGCGGGGGCTTTAAGGTTTTTAAAGCGGTGCGGTGACGGCTTATTCGTTTCCGCTTTTCAAGGCTTCGCGGGATTGTACGAGCTGGTTGGCTTCCTGTTCTTTTTCCGCGGCCAGTTGTTTTTGGAATTCGGCGTCCATTTCGACTTTTTTCAAGGCGGCGGTCGGATCGTAGCGGGTGTCTTGTTCTTCGGCTTGTTTTTGGCGGCGACCTTCCAGAATATCGACCTGTTCCTTGATTTCTTCGAGTTTTTTCGGGTCATGCAGCGCGGTGCGGTTGAGGCCGGTTTCGCGGGCGACCATGTAATAGACGGATTCTTTTGAGAGTTCCTGGTCGCGGCCAAATTCCTTGACGTGGTAGGCCATGGCGGCATCCATGGTGATGATGGATTTGTCCGGCTGGTT
>JAGRHC010000057.1 GCA_020445145.1 Alphaproteobacteria bacterium | reverse complement strand
CACAACGCCCCGGAACCCCCGTCAATGGCATGGTACGCTACAATACCAGCACACCGGGATTCGAGGTTTACGAAGCCGGAGCATGGGTAGCAATGGGCTCCGCCGCATCGGATATCCGTCTGAAAAAAGACCTAAAAAAACTAGGCAGTGCCGAGATCCTCGAGCGCCTATCTCATGTACAAGGCTATAGTTACAGTCTAAAAGAAGGAACAGGCGAGCGCCGCTACGGTGTCGTCGCGCAGGAACTGGAGAGAATATTCCCTGAACTCGTCGATAGCCCCGAAAATCAGGACGAAATGAAATCTGTACGTTATCAGGAATTCAGCGCTCTCCTGATCGAAGCCGTCAAAGAACTGAAAAACGAAAACGAAATACTAAAAACTGATCTGGCCAAGGCAGAACAAGCACAAAAAGACATGCACACCGCCTTAAACAATTTACGCCTCGATGTTGACGGACTCAAAGTCCATACAGGATACGGCATCAGCAAAGCAGAAATGGGCTTATGGATGCTCTTGGCAATGATCGGAGGCTCTTTGCTGGTCTTTGCCTTCGGTGCCACCCGCCGCAAATCATAAGGAAAGAATAAACAAACAATTTCCAAGGAAATGGTGCGCCCCACGAGCGCAAGCTTGAACACCTTAAAACAAGGCGAGGCATTTTTGAAGAAAATGGCGCGCCCGGCAGGATTCGAACCTGCGACCTCTTGCTCCGGAGGCAAGCGCTCTATCCCCTGAGCTACGGGCGCGGAAAAGACTAGGGGCATCATACACAAAAAAGTGCGCCCGGCAAGCATTTGCTAGGCGCACGCATAAAACCGATAAAAAACGTTCTATAGTCTTTGAATTAATTTTGTGACAAGGCGCAAGCGACGAAGCGTATAAGAATACGGGAGGAGCAAAGCAACACAGTCACATAAGGCAAATAACTATAGATCAAGCGACAGCCTGACGCCCTAAAAGGGCCTTGCTCGTAATCTGCTGCTCTGTCTGCCCGATATTCGCGCGCGTTGCACTCTGCGCCAGGTCCCCAAGCGACACAACGCCGACAAGCCTCTTCTCACGATTGACAACAGGAAGGCGCCGCACCTGAATATCGCCAAGATTATTACAAACATCCTCAACATCCTGATCGTCATAACAATAAAACGTCTTGGGCGTCATAATATCCCGAACCGATGTAGAATCGGGGGACTTCCCTTGCCCCACAGCGCGCACAGTAATATCGCGGTCCGTAATCATACCGATCAGCCTGTCATTTTCGCCAACAGGCAAAAACCCGATATCTTTTTCAGCCATAACACGCGCAGCATCAGCCACACTTGCCTCAGGTGAAATCCATTCACATTCATGCGACATCACATCTTGAATACGAGCCATTTTAATCTCCTATTATCTATGGTTTCTCTTTAGAACCTGAACATAAGACCACAGCGCCCCCGTAAAGCGCAAATAAAACGAGACCATTTTTATGATTGCACCGATGTAATTTGCAGGAAAACATCCTCAAGATCGCTCTCAGCCGTCGAAATATCGACAATCCCATACCCGCTTTTCTGGATCGCCTCAATCATCGGCCCGACCGTCTGATCCCCCGGAGAATAGCGCACAGCAAGCGTCCGCTTCCCCTGTTTCTCCACACACCAAACCTTCATACGCTCAGGAATCTCCAAAATTTCCCGGTCCAGCCGGAAATGAATTTCCTTATTCTCCACCCGCCCCAAAAGCGTTTCCTTTTCCTCACAAGCCACAACGCGCCCGTGATTAATAATCGCAATCCTGTCGCAAAGCTCCTCGGCTTCCTCAAGATAATGCGTCGTCAGCAAAATCGTCACGCCCTGCGCATTCAACGTCTTCACATTCGCCCAAAGCTGCTGACGAAGCTCAATATCAACCCCCGCCGTCGGCTCATCCAGAACAAGAATAGGCGGATTATGCACCATCGCCTTGGCCATCAAAAGCCGCCGCTTCATCCCCCCCGAAAGCGAGCGCGTATAAGCATTTGCTTTATCCGCAAGCCCAACCATATCGAGGATCTCCATCGAGCGCCGCTGACTTTTAGGCACACCATAAAGCCCCGCCTGCAGCTCAAGAAGCTGCAACGGCGTAAAAAACGGATCGTAATTAATCTCCTGCGGCACCACCCCGATCGCCCGCTTCGCGCTCCGCGGATTTTGGTCAATTTCGAAATCCCAGATTTTCACACTTCCCGCGCTTTTCACGACAAGCCCGGCCATAATATTAATAATTGTAGACTTCCCTGCCCCGTTCGGCCCAAGCAAAGCAAACATCGACCCCTTCGGAATGCTCAAATCCACATCCCGCAAAGCCACCTTCTCCGGCATCCGCCGCGTCGCCTTATAGGTTTTATTCAGGCCTAAAATTTCAATCGCATTTTGAATCATCTTAAAATCGCCCTTCACAAGAAGCCAAAGTAGCCTCTTCCCCAAAAGAGTCAAAGGGATCAGAAATAATATTCAAAACTCAATTCAAAGATATTTCTAAAATATCCCTATGGAAATCATCACCTAACAATCTTTCAGAAAACCTCTGAGAAGCTTGTGTAAGATTAAAAGCAAGAGACCCTCGAACATAATGGGTCTTTTTATATTCCACAGCGCTACATGTATCTTGCCAAGCATCATGCAAAGAAACTGTTCCAACATGTGCAGACAAACTGTTTCTGCATGCCATCCAAAAACCCCGCAAAGCTTCAATCGAAAAATTATCCTGTAACACATTGGAAAATGCCATACTTTGCACCTCATATTAAGAAAGGTACGCTTTTCCAGCATAAGCTATCTGTTCATCAGAAAAGGCAACAACCCCTTCATGATCCTCAAAATACTGAAAATCTGGTGCACTGACTTCAGCTATTTGTTTAGCAGACAACGCCGTAACATCACCATTATCTATAACAACAGGAATGCCGTTTGGAAAAAGAGCAGAAGGAACTTGTATATAACCACAATCATCCTTTCTTGAAAATCCTGCAGCAAGACGATGCTTCGTAAGCTCTAAAGTTAAAGAGTTATGGTCTTCTTGACTTATTCCAATTTTATCCACTATGGGACATACCATCGCCAAATTTTCTCTTGTTTCAAAAGATCCCCAAGGCCGATTTATAAAAGGAGTATTATACGATACTATATGATCACTTTGTAAAAGATCCTTGCGTTCAATACGTATGACACATCTATAATCCGGTATAGATATTAACCAACCATATTTTATAGGGGTGTAACAACCGCTATCTAAATCTTGTGGTAATCTTAACTTAGCAAGTTCTTCCATTACTTTTGCCACCCACTATAGAAACAAACCACAACAGTACTATGTAAATACAAAAAACAATGATTCGTTTTATATCCATAGCCTTAAGGATTATCGCTAACCACTTCCAGCGGAACCTTCCCTTTCGCCTTTTTCTTATGCATCGCATGCTTCTCGATATGCTCGATCATCAAACCGGCAATATCCTTACCTGTCGTCCCTTCAACGCCCTCCAGTCCCGGCGAGGAGTTGATCTCCAGCACCTTAGGCCCGGTGCTTGAACGAATAATATCAACGCCGGCAACCTTCAGCCCCACAGCCTTCGCCGAAGCCACAGCAATCTTGCGTTCCTGCGGCGTAATCTTGACCTTGTGCCCGGTCCCGCCCAGATGGATATTCGCCCGGAATTCCCCCTTGGCCGCCCGCCGCTCCATCGAAGCCACAACCTTATCCCCGATCACAAAGCAACGCAAATCCGCCCCCTTGGCCTCGGCAATAAACTCTTGAACCATAATGTCCGCCTTCAAACTCTTGAACGCATTGATCACGCTCTCCGCCGCCTTGTTCGTCTCAGCCAGAACCACCCCGCGCCCCTGCGTCCCCTCCAGCAGTTTCACCACCAAAGGCGCACCGCCGACGATCTTGATCATATCCTTGGTATCGAGCGGCGAATGCGCAAACCCGGTCCGGGGAATTTCTATGTTTTTGCTACAAAGGAGCTGAAGCGTACGAAGCTTGTCCTGAGCCCGCCCGATCGCAATCGGCCCGTTCAGACAATACGCCTTCTGCAGCTCAAACTGACGCAAAACCGCCATCCCGTAAAACGTAATCGCAGGTCGAACCCGAGGGATAACCGCGTCGAACGGCTTCAAAATCTCCCCTCCCCGGTAATGGATTTCCGGCTTTTGCGCCGTAATATCCATGTAGCAATTCCCGATCGCGATAAACGTCATCTCATGACCGCGCGCCGCCCCTGCCTCCATCAACCTCTTGTTGGAGTAAAGCGAAGGATCAGAAGCCAAAACCGCTATTCTCATAAAAACACCATTCTTTCTCGTAACTTAAATCTCATAAAATTTTTCCAGGCTCTTCTTCCGCCCCGTCAAACAGGACTTCACAGGGTCGACCGTTACTTTTGCCTTACGCAAAGCTTCTCGCCCCAACAGCATCCGAAACGCCATCTTGTGCCGGGAGGTCAGCGTCAATTCCGCCATAAAACTCTTCTCCCCCAGCGTAATCTTGGTATTAATCACATACCGCTTCTCGCGCTCACCATTCGAGCTGATCACATACCGCCGGTCCGCAAGCGGCGCCTCGCACACACGCTCGATCTTCGAGTTCCGCTGCAAAGGATGAATCTTGAACCGCACAAACTTCTGGCCGTCCTTTGTAAAAGTCTTGATATCGTAAGCATGGATCGCCGAAGTCTTGGCGCCTGTATCAATCTTGGCCTTGATAAACGGCAGCCCCAACTCCGGCAAAGAGCAAATCTCTTCCCATCCGATCATAACTTTTGGCGCTCTGGCCATCCTGCGACCCCCTGTCCTATTCTCTAGCGCGTTTTTAACGCACAGACCACTTCTCTTTCATCCACGCAAGTGCCTTATCATCATCTTTCAAATAAGCATCCCAAAACGCAAGCGACGCCACCTTGATGTCCTCTTCATGCTCTTCCCGCTTGGGGTTCGCCTCAAGCTTCCCGCGCGTCCCGTTATAGACCATATGATCGCCACCCTCCAGCACCTGTAAATACTGATCTGGATGCCCGACATGCTTGTGAATATCAAGCCGCTCGGCAAACCCGTGATGGGCCAAAGGCGAATCGTCCTCCGTCCCGGTCATATGAAACAGTGGAATAGAAACCGGACCGTAAAGCTCCTCCGGCGGCGCATCCGTCAAATGCGAAATCGGCGTCGGACTATAAAGAATCCCGGCTTTAATCCGTTCATCACGCAAAGACCGCAAAGAACCGTCTTTAAACGGAAACAACATCCCTGCCGCGGTCATCGTCGTCATCGCCCCGAAAGAATGCCCCGACATCCCGATCCGCTCAAAATCCATATAAGCCCCCGGCTCCGGATTGTCCTTCGCCCATTGAGGCAACGAATCCAGGACAAACGGCACATCGCTCATCCGCGCAAGCGTCATCTCCCGCGGCACCTTGGTCTGCCGCAGAATATCCCACGGATGCCCCGGCTTCCCTTCCCACAAACTGCTATCGGTGCCGTAATGCGTCATATGCACAAGGACATACCCGTGCGAAGCCACATACCGCGCAATAAACCCGGCCCCATCCCGGCTTCCGCCAAACCCGTGCGACCACAAAATAACAGGCATGGAGGAAAGCCCATGCTCTACAGGATAATAAACTTTAAACGGAACAACACGATCCCCGCGCGCCGGATCAGTAAACTCCCCGCGCGCCAGCAAAACCTTATACGGCCCATCAACTAGGCCATGATCTGGAGTCCACAATGTCATGCCAACACATCCTGTCCGAAACGTTTCATAGACAAAGAGAAATGAGACGAGAAAGAAGGTTTTCGAGAACCGGAACGGAACATACAGGCAGGTATTTGAGTACCGGAAGCGCAGAAAAACTTCATTCGCAGTCCATTTATCGAAGTTTGTGAAAAGTTTCTACTTCTTGCGGAATCGATCGAGAGACACAACTTCCCCGGTCTTCTCACTCTTACCGCCGCCAGTGCCATCCGGATCGTCATCATCATCGTCATCCGGCATCTCGTTCAAAAGCAAATCTTCTTCCATCGCCTCGCTTAAAGGCTGGAACTGCAGGGCAAAATTCACGGATGGATCCGCAAAAATACTGATTGCCGCCAAAGGAACAACCAGCTTCTCGCGGACATTGTTAAACGACAGGACGACCTTCATTTTTTCGTCATCGACAGAAAGATCAGAGAACTGATATTGCAGAACAATTGTCATCTCGCCCGGATAACGGTCACGCAGATAATCCGGAATCTTCACCCCCGGATAATCAGTCAGGAACGTAATATAAAAATGATGATCGCCCTGTAATCCGTGTTCCATAACCTCTTCAACAGCCGAACGCACTACCCCGCGGAGGGCAGCCTCAACCATCTTGTCATAGCGCAGAAATTCATCTTCATCAGTCATGCTCTATGTGTGGCAGATATTCGGGATAGAAATCAAGAGCCGATCTGAACTTATCCTGTTTCCAGTGCATAATTTTTTATTTTTTTAAGCACGCCGCAGAGAAGGATAAGCATGTCGCATGTCCTGCCATTCCTTCGAAAGCCAAAACTGCTGTAACTGGAGCGGAGCCAGCACAAGAAAATAGGCCATCAAAACAGGCCACAAAACATCATGAAGCTTCATCGAACGCTGTGCAGATGGCCAGCGCATATAAAAAATACAAACGACCGCAAGCCATCCGCAAAGCGCAATCAACGCGCCAACAAAAATCGGAAAAACAAAGGAAAGCAAATACACACAAAGAAACGTTGCCGCCCATCCGGCAAAACAAAGCAAAATCATCTTGGCGATTGCCAAAACCTGGCCAAGCAAAGCTGGCGCAACCCGCTCCTGAGCTCTGTAAGCCCCAAACGCAAAAATCCCCGCCGCCGCCAAAAGGACTCCGCCCTCAACAACCTGAAAAAAATTGTAAAAAAAGGACAGACCACAAACACCCAGAAAAACATGCAGCTGATCCGCCCAGATACGTTTGGAAAAATCCGCCCCCTCCAAACCGCTCCATGCCCGAACCAGCCACAAACAAGCCGAAACAACAAACCCCATCGCCGCCATCGCACAAAACAGATAAAACAGAGGAGGAACAGAAAGCACGTAATACACGTCCTTGGCTTGGGTATCCATCGCATCTCCCGGCACAAATAAAAAATGCCGGCACTTCTGTTGCGAGGCAGCCGGCACGCCCCACCCGAGGTCGTTAAACCATCAGGAATTCAATGTAGCGTCGAAACTGCTCAATTAAGCAGCGATACGACCTTCACCTTCAACAACAGAGTTGTCGTTAGCGGCTACGAACGCAAAGTTATCGTTTGCATTTATGATATTGACCCGATAACGGCGGTTATCATGCCGGACACCGTAAAAGCACCTTTACTGCGCGTGTCGATCCTGTGTCGGCCCCGCCGCCTGAGAAGAAGAAAATCCCTTCGCAAGTGGTGGAGCCGCCGGGTACTGCCCCCGGGTCCACAACGTCTATTCCGCACCAACGTTTAGCGTCATAGCTGGAAAACCAGCACTTATATTATAGGAGAAAACAAAAAGTCTTTCAAAACTTATTATTGCGAATAGCCCGACAAAAAATTTTTACTACTTTCTGTGGCACCGGAAGATCGCAACGATGCCTTATCATTATGAAGAGCACTACGGTAATCCTGATCGCTCAAAATGAAAAAACCATTGTCTGTACTGGCCGAAAGAGGCCGGAACTTATATTTATCAAGATATTCATCCCAAGGAATAATTTCCGGCTTTCCCGTTAAATTACTATCAATCATATAGGCCTTGCCATCATCAGCAACAACAACACAAACAGCATGCCCCTCATCGATGGAATCGTCATAGCCACTAACTATAAAGACCCTGTTGTCCGGAACCCCCATATCCCGCAACAAATGCCGCTTCACATTAGCATAATCGTCACAATCGCCGGAACTGCGCATAGCAATAGTATAATGATGAAAAATATAGTCGTTAACACCGAGAGCAACTTCGTCAACATGCTCACCATTAGAAGTCTTCAGCTTCTCATCCACATAACCATCAACAGCAAAAGCCATGCGCAAAACCCTATCCTCTCGCAGCGACGCGGGCATCGCAGAAAAGTTTTCCTGTTCGCCTAGACTCTCCCTGATCTCTGTCAGCCACACATCATAAGATGCTTTTCCTTCTGCAGGATCAGGAATATTGTAATGATACCTTGGGTCGTACCGCGTATTCTCCACTTCAAAATTAACACTGCAAAGCCTCTGGAAAGAGCTCTGAGTTTTGCGAAGAAGCCGAGCCAGTTTTCCGCCTAACCCATCCTCGGGACTCTGCTCCGACGAATAAAGACGAAACGCAAAACCGTTCAGCAGAACCGGCGCCTGCCTGGACGTGTTAAATGCACCACCCAGCTTGACGTCCGTATTAACCGCACCATCAGAGACAACATCCAAAGAACCCATATGCCCCGATCACCCCATTAGCATTATGTAATTATATTAGAAAAATTACCCCGAAAATTCAACAGTAAAATATCCGCATCCTTTCCCCCCTGCTTTTCTCTGATATACAATAATATCAAAAAGGAGTACGAATCGATGAAGCAATATCTGGACCTCATGCGCAATGTCATGGAAAACGGTGCAATCAAAGAAGACCGCACTGGCACAGGCACGCGCTCTGTTTTCGGACACCAGATGCGTTTTGATCTCTCCGAAGGCTTCCCCCTCGTCACCACCAAAAAATGCCACTTGCGCTCGATTATCCACGAGCTTCTCTGGTTCCTCAAAGGCGACACCAACATCAAATACCTGCAGGAAAACGGTGTAAAAATCTGGGACGAATGGGCCGATGAAAACGGCGACCTCGGCCCGGTCTACGGCTACCAATGGCGCAGTTGGCCCGCAGCCGACGGCCACCACATCGACCAGATTTCAAACGTGATCGAGCGCATCAAATCAAACCCCGACGACCGCCGCCTGATTGTATGCTCATGGAATGTCGGAGAAATCGGCAAAATGGCCCTGCCCCCCTGCCACTGCTTCTTCCAGTTCTATGTTGCCGACGGAAAGCTCTCCTGCCAGCTCTACCAGCGCAGNNCGCAGCGCCGACATCTTCCTCGGCGTCCCGTTCAACATTGCATCCTACGCCCTTTTAACAATGATGGTCGCACAGGTCACCGGCCTAAAACCCGGTGAGTTCATTCATACATTCGGGGATGCACACCTCTATTCAAACCACATCGAACAAACGCGCGAACAGCTTTCACGCACCCCGCACAAACTACCGAAAATGCACCTCAACCCCCACGTCAAAAACATCTTCGACTTCAAATACGAAGACTTCGAACTCATCGGCTACGAAGCCCACCCGCACATCAAAGCCCCGGTCGCAGTTTAAGAAAAGCAATGAACGATATAAGCATCTCCATCATTGTTGCCATGGCGCAAAACAACTGCATTGGCAAAGACAACAAAATGCCCTGGCATCTGCCGGAAGACTTAAAACACTTCAAATCACTGACAATGGATCACCCGGTCATCATGGGCAGAAAAACCTTTGAATCCATCATAGGATATCTAGGAAAACCCCTCCCCGAACGCACCAGCATCGTCGTAAGCCGGGCAGGCTTAAAAACAGATCACAACATTGAAACTGCAAACTCACTCGAACAATCCATAGAAATGGCCAAAAAAATAGCCATAGACAGCGGGAAGGCCGAGATATTCATTATCGGCGGCGCCCAGATATACAAATCAGCCATTAATTTAGCCGATAAAATACATCTAACACAAATACATGAAAGCATTGACGGCGACGCCTTCTTCCCTGAAATATCAGCACAAGACTGGAAAACAATCACCCGCGAAGACCATATAAAAAACACTCCACCTCATAGCTTTCTGACACTAGAACGAAAAACCCCTGCAAAAATTTGACAGAATCCAAAATTTTAATGCATATCCTAAAAGACACTCTATGAAATCAAAAAATTTTAACTTTGACAAAAACAAAAGTTTCGTAAAGAATTATGGATAAAAAGTTAACCCATTTAGCGAAAGAATACCAGAATGACTACCCCAGATGAATTACTAGATAAGACCATTCCCAACGCACTCGACAATGACCCGGACGAACAGCCTCTCCCCGCCGTCCTCACTCCCTTAGAAATAGAGGAACACAAAGTGCACCAACAGATATTGGACGCCAGGCAAATGATAACCGCCGGAGAGCATGAAACAGCTCTTAACAGACTAGAAATTATTTTCAACAATATGGCAAAAGAAAACGCCGATTTAGGCGACAAAGCAACCCTTGTCGCAGCTCTAGTGGCATTGAGAAATCACTCCGGCACACCCGAAGGCATAGCCTCCAAAGCAACAGAATTATTGGATGAATTGGAATTGGATTTAGACTAAGGTCAGGTTATAAAAGTTCCAACGAAAATTCTAAGGATAAGCCGCTAAAATAGCCTCGGCAACCTGCCCGAAAGCTCTCGCCGCAACACTATCCGGCTGTGACAACACCACAGGAGTCCCGTCATCCGCCTTCAGCCGCACATCCGCATCGAGAGGCACTGCCCCGAGGAACGGAACACCCAGCGCCTGTGCCTCTTCCTCGGCCCCGCCATGCCCGAAGATATGGGCTTCATGCCCACACGAAGGGCAAACATAGCTGCTCATATTCTCAACTACGCCCAAAACCGGCACATCCGTCTTGCGGAACATCTCCACCGCCTTCCGCGCATCGATCAAAGCAATATCCTGCGGCGTGGAAACCACCACAGCGCCACTGACATTTAAGCGCTGCGCAAGGGTCAAGTGCGCATCCCCGGTCCCCGGCGGCATATCAATAAAAAGAAAATCAAGCGGCTCTTCAACGCGGGGATTATCCGTCGGATCACCCCAGGCCACATCGCGCAACAACTGAAACAAGGCCTTTTGAACCATCGGCCCCCGCCAGATCAAAGCCTGATCATTATCCATTACAAATCCGATCGACATAACCTTCATACCATGCACCCGCGCAGGCTCCATTTTCCGCCGGGGATCAAGCTCGGGCTTATACGATTCCTTGCCCGTCATTTTCGGAACGGAAGGCCCATAAATATCTGCATCAAGCAAACCAACCTTATAAGAACGTCCGGCCTCGCCACCATGCTCGTCTCTCGACTGCCCGAAATTCGCAACATAGGCCGCGATATTCGTCGCCAAAGTAGACTTCCCGACGCCCCCCTTCCCGGAAGCAATAAAAATAATATGCTTTGCCGCAACAGGAAAAACAACCCGCCTCGCGCCACTCTGCGGCGCAGATCGCGGCATAGGGGCAGAAGCCGAAACACGCGACGAAACAGATTGAGAAGAAACATGTTCAAAAGAAGCAGGAACCTCCTCCTGCTTTGCGCCCTCAAAAGCCCCATTCTCTTTCTCATCTACAGGGTTTTGGTCAGGAACACCCGATACAGAATCCTCGGAAAACGCAGTATCGCGAACATCACCGGGAACCTTCTCGGCCGTAAGAACACAGATCACCTTCCCGACCCCGTCGAGCGCCCTCAAAGCGCTCTCTGCCCGTTGCCGCACCCCCTCCATAGACGGACCACGTTCCGGAGAAACCGAAATCACAGCCTGAACATCACCGCGAGAAGAAAGCCTGAGACTGGAGATCATACCAAGGCTCACAATATCAGCCCCCTGCTCTTCATCCACAACAGTCCTTAGAGCGCTAAAAACGGCTTTTTTCTCAATCATATCCTGATGTTCTCCCTATTTTTTTCAATCTACGCGCTTGCTTTCACAAACAAAAGGGATATTGTTATCCCACATCAAACGTCAACAAAAAAGTGCAGGCAGAATGTCGGAAAACGATCACGATAAACCTAGACGAAAAAACCCATGGGGCGACCAAAATGGGGGACGCAGAGAAGACCGTCCTCAAAACCCGTGGGGCGGACGCCCGGGCGGCAGCGGTGGAAACGAACCGCCTGATCTGGACGAACTCCTGCGCCGCACACAAGACGGTCTGCGCGACATCCTTCCCGGAAACATTAGTGGCGGCACAGCATTTGGCCTCTTGGCGCTCGCGCTGCTCCTGCTCTGGTTGGCCAGCGGCTTTTACATCGTAAACCCCGGCGAACATGGCGTCATCCAGCGCTTCGGTGCATGGTCCAGAACCCAGACCGCAGAAGGTCTGGACTACCACCTCCCTGCTCCGATAGAAAAAGTAACAACAGTCAACGTCAGCGCTCTGCGCCGCATGAATATCGGCTTCAACGAAAGCTTCACCCGCGATGGCCGCTCATCGCAAAAAAGTGATGTCCCCGAAGAAAGCCTCATGCTGACCTCGGACAGAAACATCGTCGACCTCAACATGGTCATCCAGTGGGACATAAAATCCGCCGAACAGTTCCTGTTCGAAATCGAAGATCAGGATAACACGATTAAAAAAGTCGCAGAAAGCGCCATCCGTGAAGTCGTCGGACAAACCGATATGTTCCCGGTCATCACCACGGGCCGCGCCCTGATCGCGTCAAAGGTTAAAGACATCATCCAGAAAAACCTCGATGAATATAACTCGGGCGTGAACATCAAGCAGGTCCTGATTCAAAAGGCCGAAGTCCACCCGGATGTGCAAGGCGCCTTCCAGGATGTTCAATCCGCGAAACAGGACGCCGAAGACACCCAGAACAAAGCACGCGCAGAACGAGAAGACATCCTTCCCAAGGCCCGCGGTCAAGCCATCAAGATTGTTCAGGAAGCAGAAGCATATAAGCAATCCCAGATCGCCAAAGCACAAGGGGATGCAGACCGCTTCGCAGCCGTTTACGCCGCGTACCAGAACGGCAAAGACGTTACCAAAGAACGTATTTTCATTGAAACGATGGAAGACATCCTCTCCAATGCCCAAAAAATAATTCTGGACGACAAGAGTGGCAAACAGGGCGTCGTCCCCTACCTTCCACTTGATGAGCTAAAACCCAAATCACAATCAGACAATAATGTGTCCGCAACCGGCTCAACGAGCATTTTAAGATAACCCCGAAAGAGCAATCGAAAACCATGAGCTTCAAATCCCTTGCTTTCATCATAGTCCTGACAATCAGCCTTCTGGTCGGCTCCCAGTCGTTCTTTATCGTCGATCAGACGGAACAAGCCATCGTCCTGCAACTCGGGCAACCTGTCGGCAAAGTGCGCGGCCCCGGCATCCACCTGAAAACCCCGTTCATTCAGAATATCCGCTACTTCGATCGTCGCGTCCTCGCCATCGACCCGCCCGCCGAGCAGGTCGTCATTTCAAGCAGCCGCGAACGCACCCCGGCAAAAAATCAAAACGCGCCTCAGAATAATAATCCGAACGACCTGCCAGACACCGGCCCAAGTATCGAAAACGTCAGCGGGGAACCGATTATCGTCGACACCTTTGCGCGTTACAGAATTATTGACCCGCTTCAATTCCTGAAAACATTGAACACGGTCACCAACGCGAACTCCCGGATTGAAAGCATCCTGAACGAATCAACGCGCGCGATCCTCGGGGAAACGGCCTTGCCGGAACTTCTCTCCGCAGAGCGCGTAAACGTCATGGGCAATATCCGCAAACGCGTGAACGACAAAATCCAGCAAGACCAGCTCGGCATTGAAATCGTCGACGTCCGAATCGTCCGCGCCGACCTCACCAATGAACTGCGCGATTCAACCGTCAAACAGATGATCTCAGCCCTCAAGGAACGCGCCACAGAGCGCCGCGCCAAAGGGGAAGAAGCCGCTCTTGAAATCCGCGCCACCGCGCAAAAGGAAAAAACGGTGATCCTCGCCGAAGCCCAGCGCAAAGCGCAAGGTATCCGCGGGGAAGGTGACCGCACCGCCATCAAGACCTACGCCGATGCCTTCAACGTCGACAAGGACTTTTATGCCTTTACCCGCTCGATGGAAGCCTACAAAAACACACTGGCAACACCGGACACCCGCCTGATCCTCTCACCTGACAGCGCATTTTTCCGCTATTTCCAGGACAAAGAAGGAAAATAACCTGCACAGTCTAATCAGAGGGCCAAGGAGAACAAACCAATGCAAAAGACGCTCAGGAACATCGGCTTGTTCACAAGCCTGACCATAACACTCCTCCCCGCCGCAGCAGGAAGCCTCTCGCACCAAGCTTACGCAAAGGAGCCGCAACCCGCATCACCACCGGTCCCAAGCTTTGCCGACCTTGCAGAAGAACTTCTCCCCTCCGTCGTCAACGTCTCAACCACCCAAAAAGTTGACGTCCCGGAAGATTTCCCCGAAATCCCGCAATTCCCCGAAGGCTCCCCCTATCAGGATTTCTTTGACGAATTCATGCAAAAACGTGGCCGCAACTTACCGATGGCCCCGGTCACATCCCTTGGTTCCGGCTTTGTCGTTGACGCCGAAAACGGCTACATCGTCACCAACAACCACGTCGTCAGCGAAGCTGAAGAAGTCCGCGTCACCTTCCACGACGATGTCACCGTCCCCGCAGAAATAATTGGCCGCGACGAAAAAACCGACATCGCCGTTCTCAAAATAGATGTCAAAAAGGACATGAAAATCAGCGCCACCACTTACGGCGACAGCGACAAGATGCGCGTCGGCGACTGGATTCTGGCCATTGGGAACCCTTTCGGCCTCGGAGGAACAGTAACAACAGGGATCATCTCTGCCCGTGCCCGTGACATCAATTCAGGCCCCTATGATGACTTCCTGCAAACGGACGCCTCGATCAACCGCGGCAACTCTGGCGGCCCGATGTTCAACATGAACGGCGACCTGATCGGCATCAACACCGCGATCTTCAGCCCCTCCGGCGGCTCTGTAGGGATTGGCTTTGCAATCCCGTCAAACCTCGCAAAACCTGTGATCAACCAGATCATCAAATATGGCCACACCCGCCGCGGGTGGCTGGGCGTTCGTATCCAGACCGTCACCGATGAAATCGCCGAAAGCCTTGGACTTGAAAAAGCCGAAGGCGCCCTCGTCGCCAGCGTAACCGAAGAAGGCCCCGCAGAAAAAGCAGGCATCGAAAGCGGCGATGTCATCCTCTCGATCAATGGCCAGAAAATAACCGAAATGCGCATGCTCCCCCGCATTGTCGCAGAAACAGACATTGGCGCCATGGCCGACGTCGTATATTGGCGCGATGGTAAAACCCACACCGTCAAAGCCGAAGTCGGCGAGCTCGAAAAAGCGGAAGAAGACGGCCTCATCGCAAAAGGCCCCAAATCGGATGGCGGCGGGCTGGAAATCGCGCCTGTCGGCCTCGTCCTCAAAAAACTCACCCCCGAAACCCGTAGCGAATTTAACTTGCCGCCGACAATCTCCGGCGTCGTCGTCTCCGAAGTCAAAAACCTCTCCGAAGCCGCCAAAAAAGGGATATCGGAAGGAGACGTAATCATCGAGATCAACCAGCAACCCGTCACAGAGCCCGAAGCCATCGAAGAAGTGATCCAAAAGGCCCTCAAGAACAACAGGAAATCAATTCTGCTGCTGGTAAACTCCAATGGCGATGTCCAGTTCATCGCCCTGCGCCTCGATCAGGAAGAACCGGCCCCGGTTCCGCAAGGGCAAGAATAACCGCACAGCGCCGCCATGCTCTCCTACCAGCACATCTACCACGCAGGCTGCCTCGCAGACGTGCACAAACATGCAAGCCTCTGCATCTTGCTGGAAACGCTGACCGCCAAGGATAAACCGCTCACCTACCTCGAAACCCACGCCGGACGTGGCCTTTATGATCTCAACAGCCTTGAGGCCCAAAAAACCGGAGAAGCCGCCGCAGGCATCCTGCGCATCAAATCCGAAAATCGCCTACCCGCAGAACACCCCTACACAAAGGCGCTGGCGCAATGCGAAAAACAGCAAGGTCCAAACATCTATCCCGGCTCCGCCGCCCTCGCCGCCGCCCTGCTGCGCCAGATGGACAAAATGCACTTGATGGAACTCCACCCCCAGGAAATCCTGGCACTCCAGCACAACATGAAAAACACAAACGCCCAAATGTACCAGCGCGACGGATACGAGGGCCTGCTGGCCCTGAGCCCCCCAACCCCGCGCCGCGGCCTCGTCTTCATCGACCCCAGCTACGAGATCAAAACCGAGTATCAGGACATCCCGCGCCATATCGAAAAACTGGTACGCAAGTGGAACGTCGCGGTCATCGCCATCTGGTACCCGCTCCTCCCCGCAAACAACCACAAACCGATGCTCGAACGCCTGCAAGCGTTAAACCTCCCCAAATCATTCACCCACGAAGTCACCTTCCCGCCAGCAAATGAAGGCCACGGCATGATCGGCAGCGGCATGTTCTACGCAAACATCCCCTTCGGCGTCGAAGAAAACCTCAAAACACTGGAAAATATCCTGCCCCAAAGGGTATAAATCCCCATGAGCAAGGAAATCCACACCATCCATATCATCGCCGGCCCCACCGCCAGCGGCAAATCCGCCCGCGCACTGGAACGTGCAAATCAAATGGACGGTGAAATCGTCAACTGTGATTCCATGCAGGTCTATGACGGCCTGCAAACTCTGACCGCTCAGCCGCCCGCAGAGGATCTAAGCCTTGCAACCCACCACCTCTACAGCTGCCGCCATCCAAATGATGTCTGCTCCGCCGGAAACTGGCGTGAAATGGTCGAACCTCTAATCCAGGATATCCTCACACGCGGCAAAACCCCGATTATCGTCGGCGGCTCCGGCCTGTATATCAAAGCCCTGACCGACGGCCTTTCTCCAATGCCCGATGTCCCGCAGGAAACCCGCGACGCCGTCGTCGCCCGCTACGAGGATATCGGCGCAAAAGAATTCTACGACGAACTTCACGCCCGCGACCCCGTCATGGCAAAACGCTTCCACGTCAACCACAAAGCCCGCATCATCCGTGCCATGGAAGTCCTCGAAGCCACTGGAAAATCTTTAGCCGAATGGCAAGAGCTGGAACGCCTCGCCCCACCTCAAAACTGGGACTTCAAAATCGAAATCATCATCCCCGAGCGCCCGGTGCTACACGACCGCTGCAACAAACGCTTCGACTGGATGCTGGAAAACGGAGCATTAGAAGAAGTCGAACACTTCGCCACCCGCATCAAAAGCGGAGAAGTCAAAAACACCATCCCGCTCACCAAAGCCCTCGGCTACCGCGAACTCCTCGCCTACATCAAAGGCGACCTGAACCGCGAAGACGCAACAGCACAAGCCAAAGCCAAAACCCGCCAATATGCCAAACAACAAGTGACATGGTTCAGAAACCAGATGGCAGGAAACCATAAACCAAAACAACAATAACGCACTGATTCAAAACAAAAATTAGAGTTACTCAGTTCGTTCGCCTTTTTTGGGGGGGAGGGCTCAAACGCCCTGACAAGATATTGATATAACTGAAAAAACAGAATTCTCTCCTTTTTGTTCTCCATTTATATCTCCCCCGCCCCTAATTCCAAAACAAAACCGATATAAAATATAGGCTTATTTTCCTAATAAGTCAAATATCTCAGATTGGCAAAACTGTAAGAAAGGAGAAAGCTACCGCACGTGATAACCGACAGCTTCATCAAGCGCATCATGCGGCAAAGGTTTAGTACTTTCTGGTCCTCTATAAGCCTGAAGCGCTTTTACAATTTCTGCTAACTCATCAGGAAAAGCAGGGCGATCTTTATCACACGTCAAACATTCTTCATCTTCAAGAAGCTGTTGCAAAGTACGAGGATATTTTCCAAAACTCACTTTTCCTTCTCTCCTATCAAAACGAAACCGTTCAAAAAGCGCATACACCGGCTGCGCGCCGATACTATGAACCTTCCGATCTTCATCAAGCGATTCATAAACCCAGTGCTTAAACTCGGCACGAAGTGTTGTCCCATTAACCAGCATATTCTATTTCCCTGTTTTCCAATGAAAATACACAAATGAAAGATATTCTGTCAAACACCCAAAGAAAAATCTTGCACACCGGTCAAAAAAACGGAGCAACAGACTTTTAGGATCGTCCAGTAAGGCGATACCCAAGCCGCATAGAAGGCAATTCAATAAAACGATAAAATAAAAGCGTTCCAACAATTATTGAGAAAGCACTAAGCGCTCCTATAAATGCGACTGGCAAAATGTCGGAAAAACCATAAAAAAGCGCTAATATTATAGGAGCATGAACCAAATAAAGACTATAAGACCTCTGTCCAATATAAAAAAGCGGTTTTATAGACATAAGACGGTCAAGTTTTGGAAAAGACAAGCAACCTAGAACAATATAACTAGCTAACAACAACTTCCATAAAGATGAAATTATGAATGATTTTTCAATTAATACCCAAGGCATAAAAAAGAAAAACATAACAACACATAGATGCAAAAAAATATGAAGCCTATTCATCAAGCCTATGAGAAAATTACGTTTTAAAGCAATAAAAATTCCTGCAACGAAAAATTGAAAATAAAAACCAGTAAGATAGATAGCTCCTAGAGCATTTTCTGCAACATAAAACCCTTTTCCTTCTCCTGCATCTATATAAAGTTTTGAACACACATACCCCGCGACTACTGCGATAGGTAAAGATAGCCATCCGAAAAACCTCGTAACAAAAAAAAGCAATGGAAAAACCAGCGATACTCGCATTTCAATAATCAAAGTCCACATCGGAGGATTAAGCACATCAGAATGACCAGTTCCGAACATAAAGACATGAGAAAAAAAGTCATAAATTGTCATGTCATGTAACCAAACATCCCTATAAAAAGGTATGTGTATTTTACTTGAAGCAGCTACCCACCACAAAAGCAATGCACACAAAATAGAAAAGAAAAAGGGGAAATAAACGCGACAAAAACGTCTCAATATAAACTTTGAGTAATTTGGTGCAGTTTGATTCAAAAAGGGAAGCGCAAGAACAAATCCACTCAAAACAAAAAAGACAATAACGGCCATACTTCCATTAATCATAGAAGAAATTGGTGTCCATTTAAAATACCAATAATCATAAGCGTTAGGAAATAACAGAGTCTGATAGTGGTTTAAAACAACAATCAAAGATGCAATACCGCGAACACTATCAAGACTCTCAATTCTAAATCGTTCCTCAGCCATAAAATTTTAACCCGCCCCGCATGACGGTACCAGTTTCAGAGTTCGTCACTGGTTTGGTTTCAATGCGTTAGCCATGTGATATGGCTGGAGCTTAGCGTAAGGCATATCACATGGCTTTGGCAAGATCGTTTGTGGCGCTGGCGGCCTATAACCAAGCGCGCTATGTGGTCTTTTGGTGTTGTAATGCACCCGCCAGCGCTCAATCAAAACTTGCGCCTCATGCAATGTATCAAACAGCTCACGGTCTAATAATTTATCCCTGAGTTTGCCGTTAAAACTTTCGTTATAGCCATTCTCCCAAGGACTGCCCGGTTCGATATAGGTCGGCTTTACCTCCATTTTCTCCAGCCATTCCCGCACAGCCGTCGCTGTAAATTCAGCGCCATTATCACTACGGATACGATCCGGAAGGCCGCGATCAATAAACAAATTTTCAAGCGCTTCAAGAACATCGCCGCTTTTAAGTTTTCGCTTCGTTACAATTGCCAGGCATTCCCTTGTGTATTCATCAATCACAGTCAGCATCCTGAATGCCCGTCCATCCTTCGTACGATCATGCACAAAGTCATACGCCCAGACATGGTTTTTCCAGCTGGGTCGCAGGCGAATGCATGATCCATCATTCAGCCACACCCTGCCTCTCTTTGGTTGTTTCATCGGAACTTTCAGCCCTTCACGCCGCCAGATACGCCACACGCGTTTGTGGTTTACACCCCAACCTTCAGCCTGCAACATCGTTGTGATCCGGCGATAACCGTAACGGCCATATTCACTGGCCAGCCTGATCATCGCTTGCGTCAGCGCCTCTTCATCATCACGTTTGATGGGCT